>UQEO01000017.1 GCA_900540095.1 uncultured Collinsella sp. | reverse complement strand
GTGCCTGCCGATATGGCCGCCGCCGTCGAGGCCGTGAACACCGTGGCGCCTGAGCACCTTGAGCTGCACTGCAAGGATGCTATGGGCCTGCTCGGCGGCATCCGCAACGCCGGCGCCATCTTTGTGGGCGCCTGGAGCTCCGAGCCGCTCGGCGATTACGTCGCCGGCCCCAACCACACGCTGCCGACCGGCGGCACCGCCATGTTCTCCAACCCGCTTTCGGTGGAGGAGTTCGTCAAGCGCTCGAGCGTCATTTGCTATACGCCCGAGGGCCTGCTCTCCGACGCTCCTGCCACACAGCGTCTAGCCGAGGCCGAGGGCCTGTGGGCGCACGCGCTTTCTGCTGCCCTGCGTCGTCGCGTGCTGGAGCAGGGCGAGGATGCCGTGAGTGCCGAGTCACTGGCTGCGGCCGACCTGACCAAGGTCGCCTGGCCGGGCGACGCCGTGGCGACGGTTGCTGAGGGCGTGGACCTGGCGGCGGCTGCAGGCGGTGCCGCTGTCGCGACCGGCGAGGAGGTCTAACATGGCCGAACTCACGCCGCGCATGAAGGAGCTCGTCCAGCCCTACTTGACCGGCATCGAGCCCTACGATCCCAACTTTACGCCCACGCGCATCAATCTTTCGGCCAACGAGAACACCTATCCCGTGCCGGCCGGCGTGCGCGAGGCGGTTGATGCGGCCTTGGCTGCCGCACCGCTCAACCGCTATCCCGATCCCATGTCCAACGACCTGCGCGACGAGCTTGCTGCCTGGCATGGCGTGAGGCGCGAGAACATCTGCGTGGGCAACGGCGGCGACGAGCTACTCTATAACTTCCTGCTGGCGTTTGGCGGCGCGGGGCGGATCCTGCTCAACTGCCCGCCGTGCTTTAGCGAGTACGCGTTCTTTGCGTCGCTCTGTCAGACCGAGGTGCGCGACGTGTGGCGCGACCCGGCAACTTTTGAGCTCGACCAGGCGGCGGTGCTTGCGGCCGCACCCGAGTGCAACCTGGCGATCGTGACCTCGCCCAACAATCCCACGGGCGACGTGGCGCCGCTCGACTTTGTCGCGGCGCTGTGCGATGCGTGCCCCGGCATGGTCATGGTCGACGAGGCCTACGTGGAGTTTGCCGACGATTCGTTTGGCGCGGCAACTACGGCGCAAGGCCTTATTGCCGAGCATCCTAACCTGGTGATTCTGCATACACTGTCCAAGGCGTTCGGCGCCGCCGGCACGCGCCTGGGCTATGTGATCGCGGCGCCCGAGGTCATCGACGTGTTCGCGGCGATTCGCCAGATCTATTCGGTCAACGTGTTGAGCCAGGCGGCGGCGCTTGCCTGCGTGCGTGCCCGCGATGCGTACGCGCCCGTGGTGGCACAGGTCGCATCCGAGCGCGAGCGCGAACTGTGTGCCCTGCACGTAATGGCTGCCGAGGGTCTGCCCGTGGAGGCGTGGCCGAGCGCGGCGAACTTTGTGCTCGTGCGCACGCCGCATGCCACGCACGTGCGCGAGCGCCTGCGCGACGAGTACTCAATTTTGGTGCGCGACTTTAGCTGCGCGCCGGGGCTCGCGGACTGCCTGCGCATTACCGTGGGCACCCCGCAGGAAAACAACGAGGTGCTGGCCGCGTTTGCCGCGCTGGTGAAGGAGGAGATGTAGATGGACCGCTATGCCGAGGTGACCCGCAAGACGGGCGAGACCGATATTGTCGTCAAGCTCGACCTGGACGGAAGCGGCGTGTGCGATATCTCGACCGGTGTGCCGTTTTTTGACCACATGCTCAACGCTTTTGGCCGCCATGGTCTGTTCGATCTGACGGTGCACGCGGTGGGCGACGTGGAGGTCGATGCGCACCACACCGTCGAGGACACGGGTATCGTGCTGGGCGAGGCGTTTTGCCAAGCGTTGGGCAACAAGGCGGGCATTACGCGCTTTGCCGATGCAGCGATTGCCATGGACGAGACGCTCGTGATGGCCGCCGTGGACATTTCGGGTCGCGGCCAGGCCTACTGCGAGCTGCCCGTGCCGACCGAGCGCGTGGGCAGCTTTGATACCGAGCTGGCCGTAGAGTTCTTCTATGCCTTTGCACGCGATGCCAAACTCACGCTGCACGTGCGCGAGCTGGCGGGCGGCAATTCGCACCACATTATCGAGGCCGCCTTTAAGGCCGTGGGCCGCACGATGCGCCATGCCTGCGAGCACGATCCCCGCGTGCAGGGCATCCCCAGCACCAAGGGCTCGCTGTAACCTGCCAAAAAGGGACAGGTTTTGAATGGGGAAAAGGAGGGTCGCGTGGGCGAACCGAAGATCGTGGTGGTCGACTACCACAAGGGCAACTTGTCGAGCGTTGTGCGCGGGCTTGCACGCGCCGGTGCCGCCGCCTGCACGTCGGACGATCCGGAGCAGATCCGCAATGCCGACGGCCTGGTCATCCCGGGCGTGGGCGCGTTCTATGACGCGATCGCCTTTATGCGCCAGAGTGGCGAGGCGGACGCGGTGCTCGATGCTGTCGCCACCGGAACTCCGCTGCTCGGCATTTGCCTGGGCCTTCAGCTATTTTTTGAGCGCGGCAACGAGGGCGTGCCTGCGGACGAGGGCGCGGTCGCCGACGGCAACGCCTCCGAGCAGGCTGGCGGTCCTTGGGTCGATGGCCTGGGTATTATGCGCGGTTCGTGCACGCGCCTGGAGTCGAGCCGCCTGAAGGTGCCGCACGTGGGCTGGGACCAGGTGCACATGACGCCCGCCGGTGCAGCCGATCCGCTGCTTACTGGTTTTGCCGAGGGTGCCAACATGTACTTCACCCACAGCTATGCGGTGGCCGACGACACCGAAACCGCCGATGTGCTGGCACGCACGCACTATACGCGGAGCTTCCCGTGCATCGTGCGTCACGGCAACGTGTGGGGCTGCCAGTTCCATCCCGAGAAATCCTCCGCGCTGGGTCAGCGCATCCTTAAGAACTTCGTCAACATCGTCGAGGAGGCCGGCCGATGATCCTGTTTCCCGCAATCGATCTGATCGGCGGCAAGGTCGTGCGCCTGGAGCGCGGCGACCGCAGCCGCTGCAAGGTATATTCCGACGACCCCGTCGCCGTTGCTCGCTCGTTTGCCGAGCAGGGCGCGAGCTGGGCGCACGTCGTAGACCTGTCTTCTGCCTTTGGCGAGGACGAGAACGCATGCGCTGCCAACTCGGCGGCGGTCAAGGCTATCTGCGGCGTCGATGGTCTGTCTGTGGACGTGGGCGGCGGCGTCCGCTCGCTCGCGCGCATCGACGAGTTGGCAGGCTACGGCGCACGCCGCATCGCACTGGGCACCGTGCTGGTGACCGAGCCGGGTTTTGCCGAGGTGGCGGCCGAAGGCTTTGGCGAGCTGTTGGTGGCTGACATTGCCGCCCGCGACGGCCAGGTCAAGGTGAACGGCTGGCGTGACGGCGCGGGCGTGGCGCTCGACGACGCCGTGGCACAGCTTTCCGAGCTGGGCTTTAAGCATCTGGTGTATACCGACATCGCGCGTGATGGCATGCAGACGGGCATCGATGTGGCGGCGTATCGCCATGTGGCCGAGGTCGCGGGTTTTCCCGTCGTGGCTTCGGGCGGTATCTCGACGCTCGACGACATCCGTGCGCTTGCCGCGGTGGGTGGGGGCGCGATTGAAGGTGCCATTACCGGTCGCGCGCTCTATGAAGGCAACTTTACGCTGGCACAGGCGCTGGCCGCCGCCCGAGGGGAGGAGTAGCCCATGCTTACCAAACGCGTGATTCCCTGCTTGGACGTCAAGGACGGCCGCGTGGTCAAGGGCGTCAACTTTGTGAGCCTGCGCGATGCGGGCGACCCGGTGGAGCTGGCACGTGCCTACGACCGCGAGGGCGCGGACGAGGTCGTCTTCCTGGACATTACCGCGACGAGCGACAACCGCGCGACGACTATCGAGATGGCGGCGCATGCGGCCGAGGAGCTCGCTATTCCCTATACCGTGGGTGGCGGTTTCCGCGACTTGGCGGGCATGCGGACCATGGTTGCCGCCGGTGCCGATAAGGTGTCGCTCAACTCTGCCGCTGTGCGTGACCCGTCGCTGATCAGCCAGGCTGCCGCGGCGTTTGGCAGCCAGGCCGTGGTCGTGGCGATCGATGCCAAGCGCGTCGGTTTGCCCGGCGCATCTGGTGCCGACAAGTGGGAGGTCTTCACGGCGGGCGGCCGCAACGCCACGGGCATCGACGCGGTGGCGTGGGCCGAGGAGGCGGCTCGTCGCGGCGCCGGCGAGATCTTGCTCACCAGCATGGACCGCGACGGCACCAAGGCCGGATTTGACCTGGCGCTCACCCGCGCCGTGGCGCGCGCGGTGCCGATTCCGGTGATCGCGAGCGGCGGTGTGGGCACGCTCGAGCATTTTGCTGAGGGTGTGATCGAGGGCGAAGCCGACGCCGTACTGGCGGCAAGCGTCTTTCACTTTGGAACCTTCAGCATTCGCCAGGTGAAGGAGTATATGGCGTCGCAGGGTATTCCCGTGAGATTGGATTTTTAAATGGAGCAAGTGACAACTGCGTCCGAGCTCAAATACGACGCCAAGGGGCTGATTCCTTGTGTTGTTCAGCAGTATGACACCGGCGAGGTGCTTATGGTTGCTTGGATGAACGAGGAGTCGGTGGGGCTGACGCTCAAGACCGGTACCACGTGGTTTTGGAGCCGCAGCCGTCAGGAGCTCTGGAATAAGGGCGCGACGAGCGGCAATATGCAGGAGGTCAAGGAACTCTGGGCCGACTGCGATAGCGATACGCTGTTGGTCAAGGTTGACTCTCCGGGCCCGGCTTGCCACACCGGCAACCGTACCTGCTTCTTTAAGAAACTCGCATAGGGCGGGCGCTCGATCAGGCGCTTGGCCAACCAGAAAGGATTGAACCATGGGTGTGCGCACCGCAAACATTCAGGATGGAAATATCGGTGAGACGCTGACGGGGCTTGCCGAGGTGATTCATGGCCGTCGCGACGCGTCGCCGCAGGAGAGCTATACCGCTCGTCTGCTGACTGACGTGGAGGATGAACTGCTCAAGAAGCTTACCGAGGAGGCGAGCGAGGTGATCATGGCCTGCAAGGATAACGACCATGATCACATTCGCTACGAAGCCGGCGACCTGGTCTACCATCTGCTCGTGACGCTCGAGCGCTACGGCATCACCCTCGACGAGCTGGCCGGCGAACTCAACGCCCGCCGCCACTAGTCTTAGGCGAGGGGCGTGGGCTCCCATTCGCCGGTGGCGTGGGGGATATCGAAGGTTCGATAACCGCAGTCGTAGGCGTGGGCTTGTGCCTCGCGGATGTTCCAGCAGATGTCGCAGGCGCGGTGTGCGTCCGAGCCAAAAGTGATCGGCACCTCGGCGTGGGCAAAGCAACGCAGCAATCCGGTCGCGGGATAGTAGTCGTCGAGGCCCTTGCGCGGTGCGGCGGTCGAGACCTCAATGCGGCGGCCCGTATCGTGCGCGCACTCTGCCATCTGCTGCCAAAACGGTGCGGGGTCAAAATCGGGCGCAAAGCCTTCCTTCGAAAAGCGCATGACCAGGTCGGGGTGAGCCATCACATCAAAGTTGAGCGGGCTCTCGCAGGCGCGGCACCAGTCATCGACATAGCGCTCCCACACGCCGCGTACCCCCAGGTTTTCCCAAACGTGCAGGTTGGTGTCATCGTCGATCCAGCCGCAGCGCGAATCGGGCGTATCGGGACGAGCGACGTCCTCCGTTCCCGCCGTACCCGCGGCACCGGCCATGATATCGCCTGGGTTGCCAATCCAGTGCACACTGCCCAGGCGCACGACGGCGCCCTGGGACCAGCGCTCAACCAAAGGCTCGCAGCCCTCGTACCAATCGCATTCGAAACCGTAGATAAAGGTGACTTCTGGCGCAATCTGAGCGGCAAGATTGCGAGCGTCCTCAAAAGCCAGACGATGCGCCGGGAGGTCGCCCTCAGTAACCTGCACCTCGCAGTTAGCATCCATGCTGGCGGGCAGGGTGAGATGGTCGGTCGAGACCATGACGCGGCAGCCGGCCGCAGCAGCGGCACGGACGTTGTCCTCAAACGAGGCATGCCCGTCCGAAAACGAGGTGTGGGTATGGCAATCGACCAGCGGGCACATGGGCATAGCGGCTCCTTTGCGTCAAGCGAATCCGCTTCATTGTAATGGCGCGGCCCCCGATGCGACGAGCGCACCGGGGGGCCGAAATCGACTGGAAAGGGTGCGCGGTGCGGCCTCGCTTGCGCTCTCAAAACATGTACATCAGCCTCCAAAAGCTGCAGAAAATGACATGTTTGGAGGCTGGCGTACACGTTTGAGTGGAGCGGGCCGGCGTTGGAGCGCGCCGGCACTTGCGCCCAGCAAAAGTCGCACCTATCCCATGACGCCGCCCCTGCGCCGCCTGCGATGTGCTAGCGTTTGGGTGAACAAAACGAGCCCGTGCGGAAAGGATCCGGACCGTATGCAACGTGGAAGTACATCTCCGCTGTCCCGCGAGACCGATGCGCCCGAGACCATCGTCAAGCTGGAATGCGACATCGACGATGCGTCGCCCGAGGTGCTCGCCTACGCCGCCGACCGCCTGCGCGAGGCCGGTGCGCGCGAGGTGCACTGGCTGCCCGTTTATTGCAAGAAAGGCCGTCCCGGCTGGCAGCTGCAGGTGATCTGCTCGCATGAGGATATCGAACGTCTACAGACGATTATCTTTTTGGAAACTACGACCAATGGCATCCGCCGCCAGGTCATGGAGCGCGTCTGCCTGCCGCGCCACTTTGAACAAGTGGCGACGCCTTGGGGCGAGGTGGCCGTAAAGGTGGCAACCCTGCCCGATGGCAGCGAGCGTGCAGCGCCCGAGTACGAGGACTGCGCCCGTCTCGCTCGCGAGCATAATGTGCCGCTCCAACGCGTGATGCAGACGGCCCAGAGCGCGGCACTGCGATTTGAATAACGCGGCTGGTGGCGACATCCTGCGCCTAGCCATATCAACCCCATTCGAAAGGATCTCCCCATGAAATACCTCATCGCCTCCGATATCCACGGCTCGGCATATTGGACCGAGCGCCTCTGCGCCGCCATCGAGTCCGAGCAGCCTGACCGCATCGTGCTGCTGGGCGACCTGCTCTACCACGGTCCGCGCAACGACCTGCCGCGCGATTACGCCCCCAAGCGCGTAATCCCGCTGCTCAACGCCCTGGCCGACCGCATCATCGCGGTGCGCGGCAACTGCGACGCCGAGGTCGACCAGATGGTGCTCGACTTCCCCGTCATGGCCGACTATGCCACGCTGTTCGACGAGACCGGCCGCGAGCTGTTCCTGACGCACGGCCATGTCTTTGGCGCCGGCATGCACAACAGCGTCGACCACGCGCCCGCGTTGCCCGAGGGCTCCGCGCTCGTCTACGGCCATACGCACATCAAGGTCAACGAGGAAAGCGCCGCGCACCTGGGCCTGTGGCTCTTCAACCCCGGCAGCGTGAGCATTCCCAAGGACGGTACGCACAGCTACGGCATCTACGAGGGCGGCACGTTCCGCCACGTGGTCATGGAGGAGGAGTAGCCATGGCGCAGCACATGGCTCAGCAAAATGCCGAGGGCTCGCGCGATCTGTCCACGCTGGTAGACGCGTCGACCGAGCTGCAGCATCTGGTGCAGACCATCTGGCGTCTGCGTCAGCCCGATGGCTGCCCGTGGGACCGTGAGCAGACGCACCGCAGCATTGGCAAGAACATGATCGAGGAGGCCTACGAGGCGCTCGACTGCATCGAGGCGGACGACGCGGTTCACCTACGCGAGGAGCTGGGCGACGTGCTCATGCAGGTAGTGCTGCATGCGCAGATTGCGGCCGACGCCGGCGAGTTTACACTGGCCGACGTGGCGCGCGATATCGACGCCAAGCTCATTCGTCGCCACCCGCACGTGTTTGGCGATGCGGATGCCGACAGCTCCGACGAGGTGCTCAAGATTTGGGACGAGGTCAAGCTTGCCGAGAAAGCCGCCAAGGACAAGGCCGTGGCGGCGGGTGAGGCCACGCCCGAGGGCCTGCTCGACGGCGTGCCCACGCATCTGCCGGCGCTGATGCAGGCTCAGAAGGTCTCGCGCAAGGCAGCTGCCGTGGGCTTTGAGTGGGAGACGGTCCAGGATGTGTGGGACGAGGTCGCCGAGGAGCGTGCCGAGTTTGAGGCCGAGGCCCCTGGCTCGCCCGAGCGCGAAATGGAGTTTGGCGACCTGCTCTTTGCCTTGGTCAACGTCGCGCGCAAGGAGGGCATTGACGCCGAGAGCGCCCTTCGTGCCAGCACGGCAAAGTTCCGCCGCCGCTGGGCCGCGATGGAGCAGATGGCGGCCGATGCCCACGTAGATCTTGCCGAGCTTTCGACCCACGGCCTCAACGACCTGTGGGATGCCGCAAAGGCGGAGGAGTAAGACTGCGGGAACGACGGGCTGACATGCCTCATCGTTCCCGCTAAATTTTTCGAAAATCAAGTGTATCCCTCGGCTAACTTAGGGCATAATGCAAAAAGTGCGACATGGCTAACTTACGGAGGCGCACCGACGGTGCACGGTCAGCCGGTCGCTTTCATCCACTACGTTTCCAAGTGAGAGGGAGACAACATGAGCGATATTTTGGACGTCTACGGTCGCGAGGTGCTCGACAGCCGCGGCAATCCCACCGTCGAGGTCGAGGTCGTGCTCGAGGACGGCAGCTTTGGCCGCGCAATGGTGCCTTCGGGTGCTTCGACCGGCGCCTTTGAGGCCTGCGAGCTGCGCGATGGCGACAAGGGCCGCTACCTGGGCAAGGGCGTTTCGCAGGCCGTCGAGCACGTCAACAACGAGTGCGCTAACGCCGTCGTGGGTCTCGACGCCTTCGACCAGCGCGCCGTCGATGCCGCGCTGATTGCCGCGGACGGTACCCCCAACAAGACCAAGCTCGGTGCCAACGCCATCCTGGGCGTGTCGCTGGCCGTCGCCCGCGCCGCTGCCGAGTCGGCGGGCCTGTCGCTGTACCAGTACCTGGGCGGCGTCAACGCCCATCTGCTGCCCACGCCCATGATGAACATCCTCAACGGCGGCGTGCATGCCGACAATAACGTTGACTTCCAGGAGTTCATGATCATGCCGGTGGGCGCCCCGAGTTTTGCCGAGGGCCTGCGTTGGTGCGCCGAGGTATACCACACCCTCAAGGGCGTGCTGCACGAGGCCGGCCTGGGCGGCGGCGTGGGCGACGAGGGCGGCTTTGCCCCCAACCTTAAGACCAATGCCGAGCCGTTCGAGTACATCACCAAGGCCGTGGAGAAGGCCGGCTTTAAGCCCGGCGTCGACTTCATGTACGCCATGGACCCGGCCTCGACCGAGTTCTACAACGCCGAGACCGGCATGTACGAGCTCAAGGGCGAGGGCGTTGAGTATACGAGCGCCCAGATGGTCGATTACTGGGAGAAGCTCGTCGACACCTATCCCATCATCTCCATCGAGGACGGCATGGCCGAGGAGGACTGGGACGGCTGGGTCGAGCTCACCCGTCGCATTGGCAACAAGGTGCAGCTGGTGGGCGACGACCTGTTCGTCACCAACACCGAGCGCCTCAAGAAGGGCATCGAGCTGGGTGCCGCCAACGCGATCCTGGTCAAGGTCAACCAGATCGGTACGCTCACCGAGTCGCTGGAGGCCATCGAGACCGCCAAGGAGGCCGGTTACGCTTGCATCGTGAGCCACCGCTCCGGCGAGACCGAGGACTCCACGATCGCCGACCTGGTCGTGGGCGTCAACGCCGGCCAGATCAAGTCGGGCGCCCCGTGCCGCAGCGACCGTATCGCCAAGTACAACCAGCTCATCCGCATCGAGGACGAGCTCGAGGGCAGCGCGCGCTACGCCGGCAAGGCCGCGTTTTACAACATTCGCTAAATAAGCGGTGCGCGCGGGGGCGGGGTTGACTCGGCTCCGCCCCGCCTTGGCTGGACGCCGCAAAGCGCTGTGGGCGCTGGGCCATATGGCTCAGCGCCTTTTTTATGTCGAGCAAAGGCTGGCGAAGGCGGTGCGGGCTCTCGTGCTATAACTAAATGACTTAGCGCAAACAAACCTCAACCGCACAAGGCGCACATGGATCAGATTTACGACAACAGGTACTATTCCGCCGGTTCGCGTGAGCCGTCGCCTCGCCGTGCGCGCACGGTGCAGCTCGGTGGGTCCGCCTACGCCGGCGCCGACCGCTCCACGCAGCGCCCGACAAGTACCTCGCGCCCCAATGCTCAAGTGAATACTTCGACAGATGGACCAGTGCGCCCAGCACGTTCGTCGCATGCTCAGCGCTCGTCGGCTCAAACACACGATAGGTCGAGCAGGCCTTCGAGCCGTCTTTCGGGCTCGGACTTTATGCGCTACGCCAACGACAACGCGGTGGTTAAGGCAATCTATGACTTTACACATGGCTCTCTGCGCCCGCTGTTTATCGGTATCGTGGTGGCGCTGGCGCTCGTGAGCCTGTATTTTCCCGTACGCGACCTGTATGTGGCTAAGCGCTCGAGCGATATCTTGGCCAAGCAGGTCGAGATTCGCGAGCAATATAACGACGAGCTGCAAAAAAGCGTCGACAAGCTGCTCTCGGAGGAGGGCATCAAGGACGCGGCGTCCGAGGACCTGGGCTTGGTGATGCCCGGCGAGAAGAGGATTGAAGTGCAGGGCCTGGACGGCGATTCGGATGCCTCGTCGAGCCAGAAGTCGTCGAACGCCAAGAAGGCCAGCGAAGTTGCCAAGGAAATCGAAGAAGTCGGTAAGGACGCGCCGTGGTACATCCAAGCGCTCGACATGCTGTTTGGGTTTAACGGCGTCGAGGGCCAGACGGTCGTGTCCAACGGCAAATAGCGCCCGGAGGGGAGCCCGCAATGACAAATTGCAAACGCTATAAGGTAGCCGCGATCGACCTGGGAACGGTGTCGTCGCGACTGGTGTTGGCCCAGGTCGAGGGCGGAGCGATTGTGGAATCGTCCAAGCATACCGAGATTACCGACCTGGGCGAGGGCGTGGACGCGACGGGTCGCTTTTGCGAGGCGGCTGTCGAGCGTGTACTCGCTGCGTGCCGTATGTTTGTGGACGAGGCGCGTACCTTTGGCGCCGCGTGCATCTGCACCACGTGCACGAGCGCCGCGCGCGATGCGTCCAACGCCGCCCTGCTGCTGGACGGCCTGCACGAGCTGGGGCTTGAGCCGCAGGTGATTCCGGGTGAGGTCGAGGCACGCCTGACGTTTTTTGGCGTGGCGCACGACTTTGCCGGCGAGCGCATCATTGTTGCCGATTCGGGCGGCGGATCCACGGAGCTCGCGACGGGCGTCTATGCGCCGGAGCGTGGCGTCTTTGCGCTAGAAGGGACGCGCTCGCTGGACATTGGCTGCCGCCGCGTGACGGAGCGGTTTTTCTCGACGCTGCCACCCGCACGCGGCGAGCTTGCTGCCGCTGCCGCGTGGGCAGGCGAGCAGTTCGCCGCCTATTTTGAAGGCCTGCCCAGCGACTTTGAGCGCGCCGAGCGTCTGGTCGCGGTGGGTGGCACGGTGACTACGCTGGTGGCTCTGGTCCACGAGCTGGAACCGTACGATTCGAGCTTTGTTCACCTACGCGAGCTGTCGCTGGAGCAGGTCTCGGCCGCTATCGAGCGCATGTCTGTGTTGGACGCGGAAGGCATCGCCGCGCTACCGGGTGTACAGCCCAAACGCGCGGGCGTGATCTTGGCTGGCGCCGTGGTGATCCGCGAACTCATGCGTGCCGGCGGCTACAAGACGCTCACCGTAAGCGAGAACAGCCTGCTCGCCGGGATGGCCGCAACCATCAACGAGACCCTCGACGGCGCGACCCCCACCATCGGCTGGACCCCCAGCCTCAGCGCCCTCTAAATAAGTTGCGGTGAAATACGGACTAAAATCGCCCTTTCGGGCACCAAACAGTCCCTATTCCACCGCAACTCAACAGTCGGCACCTGGGGACAGTCCTTGCGGGGCGTCCCCACAGCGCCTATGCCAGCTTGTCGATTTGCCCAATCTCCCAAAGCGGAATATTGACGAGCATGCCCTCGTCTCTATATGCCGCCAGGGAGCTCCTCACGCAACGCTCGAGCTTAAATTTTTCGCAGGCTATTTTCAGACTCTTCGCTTTAAGGTTCTCTGCCGCCTTGACCTCAAGCGGAAGCACGGTTCCCGCATGGTCGATGGCAAAGTCGGTTTCGGCATTGCCAGAGGTAGAGGACCAATACGCGGGAGTTTTGTCCTGGAGCAAAAGCTCCTGCGCGACGTATTGTTCGGTCAGCGAACCTTTGAACTCGGTAAAAACAGCGGATCCGTTAAGAACGATGGCCGGAGAGAGACCGGAGAGCGCTCCGAGGATGCCGGTGTCGATGCAGAACAGTTTGAAGCCCGAGAGGTCTTCGTAGCTCGAGAGCGGCGCCTTTAGAGCGGAAACACGTGGCACCTTATGAACGATTCCGTAGTCCGTGAGCCACTGGAGGCTTTCCTCGAAATCGCGTGCGCGCGCTCCGGGGCGAAGGGCGCCATAGACAAACTTCTTGTTCTCTTTGGCAAGCTGGCCGGGAAGGGATTTCCAAACCAACCTCATGCGCTCGATGATGCGGGCGGGTGCATGTTTGCCAAAATCGGATTCGTAAGCCTCGATGATTTGTTGCTGAAGCCTTCGGGCTTCGATGAAGTCGCGTGTCTCGGCGAAAGCGGAGACAACTTCGGGCATACCGCCGACAACAAGGTATTCCTTGAGCAAGTGTTCGAGCTTTTCGGTAACGTTTGCTAGAAGGTTCATGTCTGCGGCAAGGATGGCGTCGGCGAGCGGGTCGCCGTCGACGGCACGAACGAACTCGGCGAACCCCATGGGACGCATGGTGAGCTGGTCGATTTTGCCGACGGGAAATGACTCGTTTTCGCGTCGGAGCGCGAGGTCCATATAGGAACCGGCTGCTACGATGTGGTATTCGGGTGCAAGCTCGTTGAAGTACTTGAGCGAGGTGATCCCGCGCGGGGCCTCTTGGATCTCGTCGAAGATGATGAGCGTGTCTGCTGGCGTTACAGTTTGGCCACGTAGGAGTTCTATCTGGGAGATGATGCGCTTGGGGTCGAGGTCCCCATCGAACAGCGAGCGTGTGCTCGGCTCGAGCATAAAGTCAAAACGAATGACGTTTCGATACTGCTGGCTTGCGAATTCGTTAAGAAGCCAAGTCTTTCCTGTCTGGCGGGCTCCCTTAAGCAAGAGAGGTTTGCGATTCGTCCTTGATTTCCAAGCGATAAGTTCGCTCATAAGCTGTCGCTGCATATTGCCTCCCAACCCTCTCGGTTAGTATAAGGCCATTTGGGTGTTTCCATCGGAAAATGTGCGAGACAACCACGTTTTTCCATCGGAAAATGTGGTAGGAAACTCATTGGGTGGGCGGAAAAAGTAGTCAAAAAAGCCCCGTCCCAAATGAGCTGCTCTGCAGTTGACGGCGTCCAAAAGAAAGGAGCCCGCATTCCCTGGGGGACACGGGCTCGTAGGCAATACATGGTAGGGGCGGTGGGACTCGAACCCACAATCCTTGCGGCGAGAGATTTTAAGTCTCCTGCGTATGCCAATTCCGCCACGCCCCCGTGAGACTAGAAGTCTAGCACAAGCCGTCCGTTACGCGTTGACGGCCATCGAGTGTTGGCCCGACTTCTCCAGGAACTCCTGGAACTTGGCTTCGTCACCCTTGTTTTGGTACTGCAGGGCCAGCAGGTATTCCAGGCGGCAGCTCTTGACCTTGTCGTCACCGGCCTCCTTGAGCATGCGCTCCAGCTCGGGAATATCGTTGTGGCGCTTGAGGATCATCGTGTCGTACATCAGCTGGCACTCGTGTGCGACTGCCTCGGCCTGACCGCCCTCAAAGCCCTTGATCTCGTGCAGCAGCTCCTTGGACTTTTTGCGGTCCTCCTGGCCAACGTAGTAGTTAAAGGCCTTAATGACCAGGTCGACACGCTGCATCTTGGGCAGGTTGAGTCCCAGCAGCAGGTCGAACATCTCGTCGGCGCGCTTATGGTCCTCGCGCAGCAGATAGGAGTTCAGGCGCAGGTAGTCGCGGTTGTAGCGCGGGTACAGCATGCTGGTGAGTTTGCCGTCGAGCAAACGATCGAACTCGTCCCACTGCTTGGCGGCCATGAGCTGCTGCAGGCGCTTAAACGTGGTGCGTTTTTTGACGCTAAAGAACACCGACACGGCGATGCAGATGATAACGACGGCGGTCCAGAGTGTGCGAGAATCGGGCATATTAGGGTCCTTAGTCGCTCATAAAGCGAGCGGTATGACAACATGTACTAGATGTATTATACGCAGCGCGAAAGCAAACTGGCATAAAAGCTCATCGAGGCCGAGTGCCATCGCTCGCTGCGGTACACTTACCTAAAGTAAACCATGAAGGGAGACATTACCTATGAAGAAGATCGTTTTGGCTTGCGGTGCTGGCGCTGCTACTTCCACGCTCGTTGCCCAGAAGGTCGCCACCCTGCTTGACGCCAACGGTTACGCCGGCAAGTATGAGATTGTGCAGTGCGCCATCTCCGAGGCCAAGGACTACTGCGACGAGGGCGCCGACCTGCTGATCGCCACCACCGTTGCCCCCGAGGGCCTCACCTGCCCGTACGTGAGTGGCGTGCCCTTCATGACCGGCATGAACCGCGTCGCTGCTGAGAAGGCCGTTCTCGACGTCATGGCTCAGTAGGCGCTGACTGTATGAGTGAGCAGAACGCCAATCCGGTCGAGCTCTTTGACATGCGCGTTGCCCATGTGGGCATTAACGCTGCCGACCCGGCAGACGCCTTGGAGATCGCGGAGCTGTTCTCGACGATGATGGGCCTGCCCGTCATCGAGACCCCGGTTTCGTACTTTAACGATTCGCTGGTCGAGATCATGAAGCAGAACGGTCGTGGCACCAAGGGCCACATCGGCTTTGCCGTCAACGACATCGATGCGGCTGAGAAGTGGTTTGCCGAGCGCGGGCTCGAGGTCAACGAGGAGTCGCGCGCGCTGCTACCCGACGGTGGTACCAAGCTCGTGTACTTTAAGCGCGAGTTCGCCGGCTTCGCCGTGCACCTGTGCCGCGAATAGCGCACAAGCTGTCATAGCTAGCAAAAAGGGATAGGGCTGCGTGGCCCTATCCCTTTATTTATGCCGAGGGGCTTCCTACCGCGGCAGGCGAATCGTAAAGCGGCTGCCGACGCCCTCGACCGAGGTCACGCCGATGACGCCGCCGTGGCTATCGACGATCCACTTGGCGATGGCGAGCCCCAGGCCCGAGCCCTGCGCTCCGGCATCGCGCGCGTTGTCGGCACGGTAGAACCGCTCGAACGCGTGAGCTGCGGATTCCTGGTTCATGCCGATGCCTTCGTCCTCAACACT
Source organism: uncultured Collinsella sp. (assembly GCA_900540095.1). GTDB lineage: Bacteria > Actinomycetota > Coriobacteriia > Coriobacteriales > Coriobacteriaceae > Collinsella. The sequence continues at coordinate 12,742 of UQEO01000017.1, read as the reverse complement.
TATGTCGATCGTGCCCATGCCCGCATTGGGCGTTATGCCAAATGTGACGGTCGTTCCCGCATCCGAGTACTTGGCGGCGTTTTGCACGATCACGCGCAGAGCCTGCTTCACGAGCGCCACGTCAACGGGCGCATCGCAGCGCGGGTCGCTGACAAGCGCAGCGTCAAAAGCCAGCCGATACGTGTGCTCGGTATCGATCATCTGCGATTCTTCGCATACCTCGTCGACCAGTGCGGCCAGGTTGGTATGCGCACGCCGCAGGACCGTGCGCCCGGCATCGCCGCGCGCCAAAAACAGCAGCTGCTCCACGAGCTCCTGCATGTGCTCGCTTTCGGCCTTGAGGGACGCGATGGATTCCGCCAGCACGTCCGGGTCGTCTTTGCCCCAGCGGTCGAGCATGTTCACGTAGCCCTGAATCACCGCGATGGGCGTGCGCAGCTCGTGGCTTGCATCGTTGACAAAGCGCATCTGCTGCAGCTTGGCCTCTTGCATCTGGCGCAGCAGGCGGTTGAGTGCGACCTCGATGCTTGCCAGGTCGGCGTCGCCGGTGGTGACGCTCGGCGAGTCGACGCTCGCGCGCTCGATGGCTTGCTCCAGCGTTTCCATCTTGCCGCCGGAGAGCTGCATGCGGCCGAGCTCGTCCACGCGCAGGGCCAGGTCGTTGAGCGGCGCCATGGTGCGGCGCACACGGCGAGCGCCGCCGAGCATATCGAGCATGCTGATGACCTGCCAACCTACAACAACGATATAGAGGGGCCAAAGTGCGATGAGGTCCTGCGCGAGGGGGAAGGTCTTGGTGGTACGCGCAAGCTCGACGGTATAGGTGAGCGTTGTCAGGTCCCAGCCGCGCGCGGGCTTCAGCGACATGCCGCGAACGGTGGCGCCGGGGATCCATCCTGCGGTAAACGCGCTGTCGGGCAGTGTCTGGTTGTATCCATAGACGAGGATCGCCGCCGCAATCACCACCAGCAACAGATCGAGCCAGACGTAGCTCATCAGGCGGCGCCACATATAGCTCCAGTTGATGGCGCGGGCGATGGAGGTGACGCGCTTGGCCTCGGCGTTACGTGCGGCAGACATAGCCCACCCCGCGCACGGTCTGGATGATGCGGGCACCGCCGGCGTCCTCGATCTTGGCGCGCAGGTGCGCGATGTGCACGTCGACGTTGTTGGTGTCGCCCACGTATTCGTAGCCCAGCGCCTCGTGCGCGATGCGCTCGCGCGTGAGCACGGTGCCGGCGTGCGCCATAAGCAGGGCGAGGACGTCGAACTCGCGGGCAGTGAGCGCGATGGGCGAGCCGCCGACCGTGACTTCGCGGCGGTCGGGATCGAGCGCGACCGAACTCACGGTGAGCGCGGCGGGGGAGGGCGAGGCGGATGCCTGGGTCGAGTCGCCAGCCGGGGGTATCGCAGCGGCGCCCGTAGCGCCCGTCCCGGCCCCAACGCCGCCAACGCCCGAAGCCGCTCGCACGGCCTCCGAGCGCTTCAGCGCCACGCGGACCCGTGCGAACAGCTCCTCAATCGCAAATGGCTTGGTCAAGTAATCGTCGGCGCCGGCATCGAGCCCGGCCACCTTGTCCATCACGGCATCGCGCGCGGTGACCATAATCACCGGCACATCCTTGTGCTTGCGGACACGCCGCAGGACCTCCATGCCGTTGAGCTGCGGCAACAGCACATCGAGCAGAATCAGATCGTAGTCGCGCTCCAGCGCCAGGTCCACGGCGGTGCGGCCGTCGGCGGCGTGCTCCACCTGGTAGCCCTCGTGCTCCAGCTCGAGCGTCACAAAGCGGGCGATTTTTTCCTCGTCCTCTACGATCAGGATCCGTGCCATGCGTGCCCCCGTCTGCGATTACTTGTCGTCGTTCAGATTTTGCTTGATGTCGTCCGCGGCGTCGGCGGCGTGATTCATAAGGTTGTTGATGCTGCCGGGCACGTCGCCGTCGCTGTCGATGCGGTAGCGCATGCCAAAGAACAGACCAATCAGCATCAGCCATATCGTGGCGCCCCAGGCAAACAGGGCGACGATGGGAATCAGGATGGGGATGTTGAGGATGATCGCATCGCGGCGCGTGGCGATAAACTTGGTGTCCAGGCTCAGGCGGAAGAGCTTTTTGAGGTACTCCCACACGCTGTCCATCTTCTTGGAGAAGTCGGTCTTTTCGCTCGATTTTTCGTAGGCGGCCTGCGCGGCGACCATCTCGGCCGAGGGCTCATCGACCGGCTCAGACTCGGTGGCGGCGTGCGTTGACGTGGTCTGGGTCTTACCCTGCGACTCGAGCCAAATGATGGCATCCAAGACGTTGCCGTCGGCGGCGTCGAGCGCGGCCTTGGCATCGGTGTAGCTCACGTTGCACTTGGTGCGGATGGTTTCAACTTTTTCGAGGTCGTCCATGACCTGTCCTTTCGTTCGATGGGCGCGACGCCGGGCGATCTGCCCGGGCGCGAGCGTTGCGTTCGGCGGCCTGCGTTGCGCGGCGCCGCCTCGCCCTTGGTCGAACTCTATAGTGCAGGTTATAGATTAAGCGATTCTTGAGCCAAGATTAATGTTGGATGAGTTTTTGGGTAGCGGTGGGAAAAGTATTAGACCTCGATAGCGGGGGATGTGGTGTCGGTGCAAAACGGCGTCAAAGGTTGGTCGAGCAGGCGGTTTCTCCATTGATGTCCGCACAGCATGTGACACTTACCCTGCCGCCCCGCTCTGCCGCGGCGGCATGCGTCTGAACAACGACCCTCTAAGGAGTTCGATACCGATGAGTGACAACGCAAAGCATCTCGCAAAGAAGTGCGTTAAGGACGCGGGGCCGTGCCTCGCGCTGTGCGTAGCCGGCGCAGCGGTCGCGCTGCTGGCTGTTCTGGGGCCATTCGACGTGCTCCGAAGTGCCAGTTCTCTGCATGTTTGCATGGCTCTTGCCGGCGCCATGATGACCGGCGGCGTGCTCGATCTGATCTTTTGGGTGTTTGACCCGTTTGGATGGAAGAGCGAGGGGTAGGTCCCAAAGGATGGAAGGGCTGGAACGGTTGACTTAGTGATCGTGCAGAATGTGGGCTAGCGACTTACAGGGAAGTGGTGATCCGATGACGGTCTATGTGACGGGCGATATTCACGGCGGCGTCGACATGCAAAAGCTTCGCGACTGGGATCTTGGGGATGGTCTGACAAGTGACGACTATCTCATCATCGCGGGCGACTTTGGCTTTCCGTGGGATTTCTCTGCTGAGGAATTTGCCGACATCGCCTGGCTGGAGTCGCGCCCCTATACCGTGCTGTTTGTCGACGGCAACCACGAGCGTTTCGATCACTGGTCGGAGCGCCCCATGGAGCTGTGGCACGGCGGCCTGACGCAGCGTCTGTCGGACACCTCGCCCATCCGACGCCTGACGCGCGGTGAGGTTTTTGAGCTTGACGGCCCAACGATCTTTACCATGGGCGGCGCCACGAGCGTGGATAAGGAATACCGCATTCCGTATTCCAGCTGGTGGCCGCAGGAGCTGCCGGACGAGCGCAACTTTGAGGAGGCGCGGGCAAAGCTCGACAGCGTGGATTGGAAGGTCGACTATGCGATCACCCATACCTGCTCCACACGCATGCTTTCGCCCACGCTTTACCCGGCACCTGGCTGGAATTATCCCGATGTCGATCGACTCACCACGTTTTTCGACGAGCTGGAGGACCACCTGGACTACAAGCGCTGGTACTACGGGCATTTTCATCGCGACGCCAACCCGGCCGAGCGCCACACCGTGCTCTACGACTGCATCGTTCGCCTGGGCGACGAACTCCAGCCCTGGGATGTTGCGTAGCGGCAAGGCGTTTGACTACTCGGCCGTTACGGTGATGTTCTCCCGGTGTGCGCGGATAACGTCCCAGCTAAAGTGCTCGACCAGCTGCTCGGCAGAGCGCGGTGTGGTGTCCGGCGCGATGCCCGTTTGCCCGGCGAGCCAGCCCAGCAGTGCCTCGGGTGTGCCAAAGCGGGTGCGGAGCTCGCCCAGGTCCAGATCGCGGTCGCGCTTGGAAAGGCGGCGGCCGTCCGGCGACATGAGCAGCGGAATGTGCGCGTAGTGCGGTGTAGGCAGTCCCAGCAAATGCTGCAGATAGATTTGGCGTGGCGTGGAGCCAAGCAGGTCACATCCGCGTACGATCTCGGTAACACCCATGGCGGCGTCATCGACCACCACGGCCAGCTGATAGGCAAACACGCCGTCGCTGCGGCGCACCAAAAAGTCGCCGCATTCGGTGGCGAGCGCTTCGCATTGGGCCCCGTACGTGCGGTCCACGAATTCGATCACATCGTCTGCGAGGTCGTCGACGGCGGGCACGCGCAGGCGCGTGGCCGGGGCGCGCAGGGCACTGCGGCGGGCGACCTCTTCGGCCGAAAGGCCTCGGCAGGCGCCGCGGTAGATGGGCGTGCCGTCGCTGGCGTGCGGTGCGCTCGCGGTGTGGAGCTCGGCGCGCGTGCAAAAGCAGGGATAGGTGAGGCCGGCGTCTTGCAGCTGACGCAGGGCGTCCTCGTACAGATCCAGGCGATCGTGCTGGTAGTAGGGGCCTTCGTCCCACTCCAGTCCCAGCCAGGCCAGGTCGTCAATCAATTGAGTGGCAAGTTCCGGGCGCTTGCAGCGATCGTCCAGGTCCTCGATGCGCAGCACGATGCTGCCGCCTTGGCTGCGGGCCGAAAGCCACGAGCACAGGCAGCTGAACACGTTGCCCAAGTGCATGCGGCCCGAGGGCGACGGGGCAAAGCGGCCCACGACGGGGGTGGGCGCTGCCGTTGCTGGTGCGTCCGCGGCGTGTGTTGCTATGTTGCGTGCGTTGATATCCATGCGGACGAGTATAGCGCGGGGCTTGGCAGGGAAGGCGTTGCTGCGCTCACAAGTTGGCGGCGGTGCGCATTGCGCACGGTGGGTTTGCGGCTCAAGGTCTCGATCGCTGCGTACCGACTTAGCCTCACAAACGACAGAAACCCCGGCAGCTCTTCGCAACTGCCGGGGTTTCCGCGGAAAAGGGGGACATGATCCTCGAGCGAACGGCAAAGGGGCAAACCGTTTTCGCTCAACTGCTTTATGCCCCTCGGCTGGCGGCTCAGTCAGCGCATGCCGCGCCCACACAAAGCCGCTACACCTGTGACGGAGCTGTGAAGTGGTATCTATTGCTGGCGCAGGCCATGCCAAGGGTGTCCCTAATGACTGGTCATTTAAGAACGTCCCCAATGACTGGCTGTTGGGGTGCGGGTGTGACTTTCATCCCGTTTGGCGCTCCGGTCGCCTAGATGTTCGTCATGCGTACCCGCAAACGTGGGACAATGGCGCTGTTGGTTTTACAGACAAAGGATGTGCCTATGAACACCCTCGCCGCCAAAGTCAGCCGGCAGCGCCACCTGTTTGCGCGATTCGCTTCCGTCTGCGTGCTCGTCGCGCTTGCGTTGTTGCTGCTGCCTGTCGCCGCGCACGCCGACGGCTACTCCATGACCCAGACCTATATCAGTGCCACGGTCGAGGCCGATGGATCGCTGACCGTTGTCGAGGGACGCCAGTTTGATTTCGACGACGACATCAACGGCGTGTTTTGGGAGATCAATACGGGCTCCAACCAGCAGGGCGGCACGGCGGGCGTCGACGTGCTGAGTGTCGAGGAAGAGGACACCGCGTTTAACAAAGTCGATAGCGCGAACAAGGGCGACTCTGGCGTCTACACGGTCGAGCAGACCGGTGACGGCGTAAGGATTAAGGTGTTCAGCCCTCACGAGAGCGGCGACAGCGCAATCTACTACGTGAGCTACACCATGACCGGTGCGGTTATGAACTGGGCCGATACCGCCGAGCTCTACTGGAAGTTCGTAGGTGACGGCTGGTCTGCGGATTCCGATGACGTCGAGATGGAAGTGTGCTTCGCGAATGCCGCTGCCGGGACGGCGGCCGTCAAGGGCGATAACTTCCGCGCATGGGGCCATGGTCCGCTGACGGGCGACGTGTCGCTCGATGAGGACGAGCCCATGGTCGCCTATACCATTCCCTGCGTGCACCAGGGCGAATTCGCCGAGGCACGCATCGCCTTCCCTAGCGACTGGGTGCCGCAGCTTGCCGCTTCGGGCGAAGAGCGCATGTCAACGATCCTGAGCGAAGAGAAGGAATGGGCCGACGAAGCTAACGCCCGCCGCGCTCACGCTCGCATGATTGCTAATGCACTTGCCGTGCTAAGTGTTGTTGCGGCGGTGGTCTTTACCGGCACAATCGTTATACTCAAGCTGCGCAAGCGCAAGCCCAAGCCGCTTTTCCAGGACGAATATTTCCGCGATGTGCCTTCGGCCGACCATCCCGCCGTGCTTTCGGCCCTCATGAGCTGGAACGAGGTGCCCGATCAGGCATATATCGCCACGCTCATGAAGCTCACTGACGACCGTGTGATTAAGCTGGAGCAGGCGACCGTGACCAAGGCCAAGAAGGGTCTGTTGGGGCGTGAAAAAGAAGAGCAGACGTATCGCGTGACGGTGAGTGATGCGGGCTGGAAGTCGGCCAAGGGCATTGACCACATGGTGCTCAAGGTCTTCTTTGCCGGTGCTAAGCCTGACGAGAACGGCGATCGCTCGCGCACGTTCGACGAGCTGCAGCACTACGTCAAGCAGCACGCTACACCCGTGGGCGACAAGCTCGAGGACTATCAGAACACCGTTAAGGGCAAGTTGGCCGATAGCGAGTACGTTGCCTCGGACGGCATTGTTGCAATGGTGTTTTGCCTGGTTCTTGGTATTCTGATCGCCTTTGTTCCCGTGGGATCCATCTTCTTTACCGATGGCGCACAGGCGAACATTACCGCCGCGGTTATCTCGGTGCCGATCGTGCTGGTGGGTATCGGCGTGGGCCTTACGTTCCGCCGCTTTACGCCGGAGGGCGCCGAGGTGGCGGCTCGCTGCAAGGCGCTCAAGCATTGGCTCGAGGACTTCACGCGTCTAAAGGAAGCCGTCCCGGGCGATCTGGTGCTGTGGAACAAGCTGCTGGTGATGGGCGTGGCGCTGGGTGTTTCCAAGGAAGTGCTGCGTCAGCTTGCCGAGGCCGTGCCGCCCGAGGTGCGCGAGGCCGACGGCTTCTATGACAATTATCCCTGCTACTGGTGGTACTACCATCATTACGGTATCGAGTCTCCGCTCGATTCGTTCAACGATGTGTATCACGAGACCATCCGCGAGCTGGCTTCGAGCTCCGATAGCTCGAGCGGCGGCAGCGGCGGCGGCTTCTCTGGCGGCGGTGGTGGCGGCGTCGGCGGAGGCGGCGGCGGAACGTTCTAACGGTCGTAAATTATGGGATGGGCTTTTCTCGACAGCCGTCGGGGAAAGCCCATCCCCTTTTTACGCGCTACCTACGAAGACTGTCCCCAGCGACTAATCATTTAAGAACGTCCCCAACGACTAGGTGCGGTTGCTGCCAAGGAGTGTCCCGGGGTGCCGGCACAAAAGGAACGTCCCTAACTGCCGGGTTTAGGCTGTTAGATCGAGTTCGTAGAGGAAGCTTTCGCGCGGCATGTCGTGACGGCGCTCTTCGCGGTTGGCGCGGTGCGTGGCCGTGCGCTTAAAGCCGTGCAGCTCGTAGAACTTCCACGAGCAGTTGGAGTCGGTGTACAGGTGCGCTCTCGTCGCTCCAAGCGAGGACAGGTGCGAGACCGCGGCATCGAGCAGAACCGTGCCAACGCCCAGGCCATGGACATCGCGATCCACGGCAAGCAGCGTGACCTCGTTGTCGTGCGGCAACGGGCTGCTCTCGAGCAGGCGGTTGTTGGTTCGGATGGTTGCGCGCACAAACGAGAGATACTCGGCGCAGGCATCAGGCTCCAGCTCACGCATCTGCGATAGCAGTGCGCGTTCGGTATCCATCCAATGCTCGTTGATAGTGACGCCGGAGTTCTGTCCTGCGCGTGCAAGTGCAATGCCGCGCGCCTCGCCGTCAATCACCGCAACCTGCGAAAACGTCGATGACGAAAGGCAATAGGCGAGGTCGCACGCGGCCTCAAGGCGGTTGTACTCATCGTTATCCGAATTATTATGCCAAAGCTGCTGCAGAATCAGCGCGACGGCGTCGAAGTCTTCGGTATCAAACGGTCGGTAGAGAACCCGCGAGACCATGGTGCCTCTTTCTTTTGCGGATGCATATCGAGCACAGTTCTACCACGCCATTGGCATCGAATTATGGTGCCCCTGTGTTCCATGAACTCACCGTGCCCGGTGCTGTGCCCATCCCCTCCGCTCGCAAACTTTTTCTGCACATGCGCCCGTTGCGGGGTGCATCGATGTGCTCGATGCGCTACATTAAATCAGTATTTTCAATGCCGCTGCGCGAGCGCTGCAGATCGACGTATCACCGACTCACAGAGCACGGCGGCGTACCAGACAGGAGGACTGCATGGGATCTGATGTGAAGATCGCACGCGCGTTGATCTCGGTTACCGATAAGACGGGCGTCGTCGATTTCGCACGGACGCTGGTTGACGACTTTGGCGTCGAGATCATCTCTACGGGCGGCACGGCTCGTGCCATCGAGGACGCGGGCGTTCCCGTAACCCCCATCGAGGAGTTCACGGGCTATCCCGAGATGATGGACGGCCGCGTCAAGACGCTGCACCCCAAGGTTCACGGTGCGCTGCTGGCCCGCCGCGATTCCGAGCAGCACATGCAGGAGGCCGCTGAGCACGGCATTAAGCTGATCGACCTGGTCGTCGTCAACCTGTACGAGTTCGAGAAGACCGTCGCCAACCCCGAGGTCACCTTCGCGGACGCCATCGAGCACATCGACATCGGTGGCCCCTCCATGCTGCGCTCTGCCGCCAAGAACGCCACGAGCGTTACCGTCATTTCCGATCCGGCCGACTATGATGCCGTCCTGGCCGAGATGCACGAGACCGGTGGCTGCACCACGCTTTCCACCCGTCGTCGCCTGCAGGTGAAGGTCTACCAGACCACCGCCGCCTACGACACGGCCATCTCCCGCTGGCTCGCCGCCCAGGCAAGCGACGTGGCGGACACCTCTGCCAAGCTCGAGATTTCGCTGGAGAAGGTCGACGACCTGCGCTATGGCGAGAACCCGCAGCAGAAAGCCACAGTCTATCGCTTTGCCGAGGGCTGCGAGAACACCGCGAGCTCGCAGTTCCCGCTCGTGGGCTCCAAGCAGATCCAGGGCAAGCCGCTCAGCTACAACAACTATCTGGATGCCGACGCCGCCTGGAACCTGGTCCGCGAGTTCGACGAGCCGGCCTGCGTAATCCTCAAGCACCAGAACCCCTGCGGTTCCGCCGTTGCCGAGGACATCACGGCTGCCTACGACCGCGCCTTCGCCTGCGATCCCAAGAGCGCCTTTGGCGGCATCATCGCCTGCAACCGCGAGGTTCCCTATGAGCTAGTCGAGCACTTTGCCGATCAGAACAAGCAGTTCGTCGAGGTCATCATCGCCCCGAGCTACACCGCCGAGGCGCTCGAGCGCATGGCCAAGCGCCCCAACCTGCGCGTGTTGGCGACCGGCGGCGTGGACCACGGCGCTCAGGTGGAGCTGCGCTCCGTCGACGGCGGCATGCTGGTGCAGGAGGTCGACCACGTGACCGAGGATCCCGCGACCTTTACGTTCCCCACCGACCGCAAGCCCACCGACGCCGAGATGGCCGAGCTCGAGTTTGCCTGGAAGGTCTGCAAGGGCGTTAAGTCCAACGCCATCCTGGTCTCCAAGGGTAAGGCCGGCATTGGCATGGGCCCGGGTCAGCCTAACCGCGTTGACTCTGCGCTACTTGCCTGCGAGCGCGCTGAGGACTTCTGCGAGCGCGAGGGCGTGGAGAAGGGCGGCTTTGCCTGTGCAAGCGACGCGTTCTTCCCGTTCCGCGACAACGTCGACGTGCTTGCTGCACACGGCGTGACCTGCATCATCCAGCCCGGCGGCTCCAAGCGCGACGACGAAAGCATCCAGGCCTGCAACGAGCACAATATTGCTATGGTCTTTACCGGCGCCCGCCACTTCCGCCACTAAGTTCCGCCTTGGGACAAAATAATCTCCGCAAAAGACGGCTGCTCCGTTTGGAGGGCCGTCTTTTTGGTATAAGAGGACGGAATGACTAACACGAAAGGTATGACCATGCCCCAGATTGATGATGCCGAGCTGTTTGGCAATGCCGAGGATCAGCGTGCGTACGAGGACTTTTGCGCCAATCAGGAGGCGGTCGAGAAGTTTACGCTCGACAAGCCCGCGCTTATCTGCCGTTGGCGCATGTCCAATAAAAAGGTGCCCATGCTCAACCGCCACATTCGCGCACTGTCCGAGCGCCTGGTGCAGGGCGAGCCGCTTACCCATAACATGCTCAGCTGGGCCAAACAGCACGTTGAGTGGTCGCTTGCCGAGGGCGATTACACTGCGCACGACGGCGTACTCATGCTGGTGATCGACATCAACGGCAACGCCGCCATGACGGTGGGGGAGTACGAGCCGCTCGCCGATACGTCGGCCAAGGCGCTGCGTGCCCGTTCCGCCGAGGCCCGCTCCGAGGCCGACGAGACCGGCGTGGCGCCCGAGTTGCTCGCCGCCGTCAACAACGGCGAGCTTGCCTTTGTGGCGCCGGCGGACGAGTGCCTGTGCGGCACGGCGACGCTCATCGAGCAGCTCGCCCAGACCAAGGGCATCCCGGTCACGCGCGTAGACATTCCCGCGCAACTCAAGGGCTCGCTGTTCCTGGTGAGCGACGAGCACGGCGTGGTTCCCGCAACCGAGACGGACGCTGCCGAGGCCGACGCCGCGACGGTCGCCTTCTTCGCCGACGGCTACGAAAAGCTCCGCGCCCGCCGCTAAATGATTTTTCTGGGACGGGGATTTAATAATCATTTGATTCCCGCGCCCGTTGCGAGCGAGGGACGAGCCAAGCGTTTTCGTTCGTGAACAGTTCTGTCACCTTGGTGACACGCGAGGCGCGTACCTGCGGCTCCGCGGTCATAATGGGGCAAGACAACCAAGAGGGGAGCGGAATCCATGGCGCTAATCTATATCGTTGAGGACGATGAACCCATTCGTCGCGAGCTTGTTGACATCCTTGCCCGCGCCGGGTTTGAAATCGAGACCTGCGAATCGTTCGAGCATGTCTCGCGCGATATTCTCGCCGCCGCGCCCGACCTGGTGCTGCTCGACCTCACGCTTCCCGTCAAGGACGGCCAGCATATCTGCCACGAGGTTCGCCGCGAATCCGAGGTTCCCATCATCGTCCTCACGTCGCGCACGACCGAGATCGACGAGGTCATGGCCATGACGCTCGGCGCGGACGACTTTGTTCCCAAGCCCTACAGCGCCCGTGTGCTCGTGGCGCGCATCAATGCCTTGCTGCGTCGCACCGCGGCGTCAGGCGAGCGCAGTACGCTCGTCCACAAGGGACTGGAGCTTGACCTCGCCCGCTCCATGGTTACCAATACGCAAACCGGCACTAGCACCGAGCTCACCAAAAATGAACTGCGTATCCTCTCGCTGCTTCTGAGCCGCGCGGGCAAGATCGTTTCGCGCTCGGCCATCATGCAGGACCTGTGGGACTCCGACGCCTTCGTAGACGACAACACGCTTACCGTTAACATCAACCGCCTGCGCACCACGCTCGAAAAAATCGGCATCAAGGGGTATTTGACGACGCACCGCGGCCAGGGCTATTCGGTCTAGGGGCCGGCTATGTCGTTCGCCAAATTCTTCAAAGATGCGCTACTTCCCGTCGCCGTGTGGACGTGCGGCGTGCTGCTGAGCTGCTTTGTGCTGACGGTCGCCTGCGCACCCGTTTCCATCGTGGTCGTGGCGGTCGGCGTGTCCTTTATCTTTGGCATGCTGGGCATCGTGATCGAGTACGCGCGCCGTCGTCGTTTTCTGCGCCAGCTGGAGCGTGCGGCAGAGGAGCTCGAGAGTCCCGCATGGGTGCAGGAGATGGTGCAATGTCCGACCCATGCCGAGGGCGAGCTCGAGTACGAGGTCTTGCGCCGGGTGGGCAAAGCCGCTTGTGACGAGGTTGCCGAAGGCCGGCGCCAGACCGATGACTATCGCGACTATATCGAGAGCTGGGTCCACGAGGCCAAGCTGCCCCTGGCGGCAGCCCATCTGATTTTGGAAAACCTGGACGGCAGCGAAGATGATCTGTCGCGCGTAGATGACCTCGGTCGCGAGCTTGCCCGCGTGGAGCGCTATATCGACCAGGCGCTCTACTATGCGCGCTCGGAGGTTGTGGAGCGCGATTATCTGATTCGACGTTGGAACCTCAAGGCTCTGGTGACGGGCGCAATCAAGGCCAATGCGCGCGAGCTCATCGCGGCACACGTGGCGCCGGTGTGCGAGAACCTCGACTTTGAGGTCTTTACCGACGAGAAGTGGCTCGAGTTTATTCTGGGCCAGCTCATTCAGAACAGCATTAAATATGCGCGTGAGGACGGCGCAAAGATCGTGTTTTCGGGTGCGTTGCTGGACGAGGGTCTGGCAAGCGAGCGCATCGAGCTTACCGTCGCGGACAACGGCTGCGGCGTGTGTGCGGCAGACCTGCCGCGCGTGTTCGAGAAGGGTTTTACCGGCGACAACGGCCGCACCACCAAGCGCGCAACGGGCATCGGCCTCTACCTGGTGGCGCGCCTGTGCTCCAAGATGGGCATCGACGTCACCGCGGCATCGGAGCCGGGCGAAGGCTTCGTCGTAACATTCGCTTTTTCAACGAACAAGTTCCAATACTTTGAGTAACGCACACGGCAAACGGCCGCCCAAACAAAAC
>UQEO01000016.1 GCA_900540095.1 uncultured Collinsella sp. | reverse complement strand
CTTGCGCGGGCGCCGCGACCTGGTCCGACGCAACCGGTGCAGCGGGAGCGGCTTGCGTCGTCGTTATTTCGTTTTCTTGCTGTTGATCAGACACAGTGTTTGCTCAACTTTCTTTTCAAGCCCTGTGATCACATGCTCCCTGCATAAACCTTCAGGGCGGCTAAACAGTCTAGCTCCGTCAAAAACCGACGGACATCATTGATCTGTATCGAGATATTTGCGTCATATACGGAGCGTTAGTGTAACACAACCGCCGCCACCTGCAACTTAGTCATTGGGGACGTTCTTAAACGACTAGTCAAAAGGGACACTCTTTGGTTTAACACCCACAAATCTGACTGCCTCCGCCAAAACTATGGCGGTTTACTACGATGAATCGCTCAACCGCGACCACTCCGAAACTTGTTGAACTAAAACCGCAGGTAGATGCCTTGCACTTTTTAGCGAAAAGCCGGCGTGGTTGGAATACCTCAATTCATCGTAGTAAACCGACATAGTTTCGTATTTCCAGCAGTTCCAAATTCGTCAATACGTCGGCGTTTGCAAAAAAGCCCGACCTCCGTGGGAGATCGGGCTTTCAAGGCTTAGTTAAACCAAGTCTGTACGGTCAAATGACCCGTAGCTTACATCTGCTCGGGAGCGGAGACACCAACGAGGGTGAGCACCAGGGCGAGTGTTACGCGGACGGCGTCGCAAGCGGCCAGACGGGCACGCGAAAGCTCGGGGTCGACGGGACGGCCCTCGCTCGGCAGCACCTGGCAGGCAGCGTAGAAGCTGTGGAAGTCGCCGGCGAGCTCCTCGGCAAAGTGCGTCAGACGGAACGGGGCGCGGTCGCGAGCGCAGCTGGCAATCAGGTCGGTGAGCTCGTTGAGCTTACGCGAAAGGGCGAGCTCGGTCGGATCGGTCAGCAGCGAGTAATCGACGTTCTCACCGATGGCCTTGGCGGCGACGGCCTTCATGCCCATCTCGTCAGCCTGCTCGGGCGTAACGTCAGCGGCACGGCGCAGGATGGAGCACACGCGGGCGTGAGCGTACTGCACGTAGTACACCGGGTTGGAGTTGTCGCGCTTCTTAACGGCCTCGATGTCGAAGTCGACCATCTGGTTAGAGCTCTTGGAGATGAGAGTGTAGCGAGCGGCGTCGGAGCCGACCTCGTCGACGAGCTCCTGCAGGGTCACCATGGTGCCCTTGCGCTTGGACATACGGACGGGCTTGCCGTTGCGCAGCAGGTTGACGAGCTGGCCCAGCAGAACCTCAAACTTGCCGGGGTAACCCAGAGCGTCGCAGACGCAGCGGACGCGCTCGATGTAGCCGTGGTGGTCGGCGCCCCAGATGTCGATGACGTGGTCGACGCGCTGGAACTTATCCCAGTGATAGGCGACGTCGGAGGCAAAGTAGGTGTACTCGCCGTCGGACTTGATCAGCACGCGGTCCTTGTCGTCGCCCAGATCGGTGGAACGGAACCACAGAGCGCCGTCCTTGGTGTAGAGGTAGCCCATCTTGTCGAGCTTCTCAAAAGCGCGGTCGACGGCAGAGGTGCCGGCGGTCTCGCCCTCGGTGTCCTTCACGTACAGCGAACGCTCGGAGTACCAACGATCGAAGTCGCAATTGACGGCGTGGCAGAGGTCGCGCATGTTGTCGACCATCTTCACATAGCCGCGCTCGCGGAAGCTCTCCATGCGCTCCTGCGGATCGGCGTTGACCCACTTATCGCCGTCGGTGCGCCAGAACTCGGCAGCCTCGTCGATGATGTAGTCGCCGCCGTAGGAGTCCTTGCCCAGAGTCTCGGCAAAGTTGTCCTGATACGGATGGGTCTCGGGGTGTTCGTCGTTCTCGTCGGCAACAAAGGCGTCGCGGTCGGCGATCAGCAGCTTGTGAGCCTCATCGATATCCACGCCCTGCTTGGCGATGATGTCGGCAAGCTGCATATAGCGCGTGCTGATGGAGTTGCCGAAGGTGTTCATCTGAGAGCCGTGGTCGTTGATGTAGAACTCACGCTGGATGTCGTAACCGGCGTGGTCCATAACGCGGCAAAGGGAGTCGCCCAGAGCGGCCCAGCGGCCATGGCCGATGTGCATGGGGCCGACGGGGTTGGCGGAGACGAACTCGACCTGGGTCTTCAGGCCGCCACCGACGTTGGACTTAGCGAAGTCCATACCCTTCTCGCGAGCCTCGCCAAAGATGGCATTCTTGACGGCAACGGAGAGGTAGAAGTTGATGAAGCCGGGGCCTGCGATCTCGACCTTCTCGATCGCGGGGTCCTCGGGCATATGGGCAACGATGGCCTCGGCGATCTTGCGCGGGGCGCAATGGGCCAGCTTGGCGGACTTCAGGGCCATGGTAGAGGTCCACTCGCCATGAGAAGTGTCAGCCGGTCGCTCGATAGCGCAATCGTCAAGTTCAAATGCGGAAAGGTCGCCGGCCTCCTGGGCCGCAGCAAGCGCAGCGCGTACCAGCTCTTCAATCTTCTCGGGCATAGATCCTCCTTGTGTTAAAGCCCCCGAGCTCTTGGTCACTCGTAGGGCAAAAGCCAGAGTTTGTAGCACTCTATCACAAGCGACGGGCACTGTCGCAGGGTAAAGCCAATCGATATTGCATATGCACAAAATTGACTACAGCTTGTATGGAGTCACTCAAAGATCCCAGTCTGCCTGCAGATTATGCAGGCGTTGAAAATGCATAAAGGTGTGAATGAGCTGCGTCTGTTATCGAATACTCTTACCTATCAGAGTTGTGTGCTTTTCCTGCATAAAGTAAGGGTTTGCGCACGTCAGCGTGTTATTCTACACATACGTAAATTCGTATAAGTTGGAGGTAGCATGTTCTCAATCGGTCAACACGTCATTCATCCGGGCCAGGGAGTCTGCACCGTCGTCGGTTTTAGGGACGACACACCGCAGCCCATGCTGCTGCTCGAGACCAAGCAGGGACATGCGCAGACGATCCTCATGTACCCCGTGGCGCAGGCCGACCGTTTGCACGCCGCCATCTCGCAGCAAGATGCCGAGCACCTGCTGAGCCACTATGACGAGCTGGAGTGCGACACCTTTACCGAGCGCAACAGCTCGCTTGAGGAGACGCACTTTAAGCAGCAGCTCAAACTGGGCGCGCCCGAGACGGTCCGCGTGGCAAAGACCATGATGCACCGCATTCGCCAGGCCGAGGAAGCTGATAAAAAACCCAGCTCCTACTACATGCGCGTACTCAAGGAGGCCAAACGCCGCTCCATCGAGGAGTTCGCCGTGGCCCTTGGTGTCACCGAAGAGGCCGCCGAAGCCCGCCTAGCCCAAGCCGCCCTCAACTAACCCATCCGCGCCAAAAACCACCACAAAGGGAACAGGCACCTTTGTGGTGGTTTTCTTGTTCTAGTAGTATTCATTCTTATCGATACCCACGAGCACAAGGAGTCTCTTATGGCAGAGCCGCTTACCGCCGGAATCACCCGCGACCGCGCGTTCGAACTGCTCAACGAGCACAACAAGGACCCGTTCCACATCACCCATGGCGAGACGGTCGAGGGCACTATGCGCTACTTTGCGCGCGAGTTCGACCCCGAGAACGAGGAGTTTTGGGGCACCGTCGGTCTGCTGCACGACCTGGATTGGGAGGAGCATGAGGATGACCCCATGAACCACACCATCTATGCTGCCGAGATTCTTGAGGGCGAAGGTGCGTCTCCCGAGCTCATTCGCGCCATCCAGACGCACACGTCGGACTTCAACACCTCGCTGCCCAAACCCGAGCTGCAGATGGAAAAAATCCTGTTTGCCTGCGATGAGCTCACCGGCCTGATCGGCGCTGCAGTCATCATGCGCCCGAGCAAGAGCGTTATGGACTTTACGACCAAGTCGCTCAAGAAGAAGTTTAAGGACAAGCGCTTTGCCGCCGGCTGCTCGCGCGACGTGATTTCGCAGGGCGCCGAGATGTTGGGCTGGGAGCTCACCGAGCTCTTTGACCGCACCATCGCGGCCATGCAGTCCTTCGCCCCCGACCGCGATACCTTCCAGGCCTAACCGCCCACGCCACCTTAAACCGCCACCAAGGGGACAGGCACCTTTGTGGCGCCATCGTTGGGGTTTTTCTTGCGCGGTCGTTAGGGGCGGACCTGGCCGGTGCCGCGGAGCTTGTATTTGTAGGTGGTGAGGGCCTCGGCGGCAAAGGGGCCACGGGCGTGGAGCTTTTGGGTCGAGATGCCGATCTCGGCGCCCAGGCCAAACTCGCCGCCGTCGGTGAAGCGCGTGCTGGCGTTGGCGTACACGGCCGAGGCATCGACCGCATCCAGGAAGCGCTCGCAAGCATCCGTGTCCTCGGCAACGATGGCCTCGGAGTGCATCGTGCCGTAGCGGTTGATGTGTGCGATGGCCTCGTCCTCGTTTGCCACGACCTTCACGCTCATCTCGAGCGCCAGGTACTCGCGACCCCAGTCCTCCTCAGTCGCGGCGACGTAGTCATCGCCCTCCACAAAGCCGGCGTCGGCGCACGCGGCGCACGTGGCCTCGTCGCCGTGAATGAGCACGCCGTGGTCGTGCAGCACGGCAACGACCGCAGGCAAAAACGCATTGACCACAGCATGGTCGACCAGCAGCGACTCGGCAGCATTGCACACGCCTACGCGCTGGGTCTTGGCATTAACGATAATGTTGAGCGCCTTATCAAAGTCGGCGGATTCATGCACGTAGATGTGGCAGTTGCCCGTGCCCGTCTCGATCACCGGCACAAGCGACTCGCGCACGCAGCGCTGGATCAGGCCTGCACCGCCGCGCGGAATGAGTACGTCGACAATACCGCGGAGCTTCATGAGCTCGCCGGTGGCCTCGCGGTCGGTGGACTCGATCATCGACACGGCCTCGCGCGGGAAGCCCTTGGCCTCGAGCGCATCGGCCAGCAGCTCAGAAATCATGGCACACGAGTGATAGGCCAGCGAGCCGCCGCGCAGAATGCAGGCGTTGCCGGTACGGATGCAGATGCCTGCGGCGTCGGCCGTCACGTTGGGGCGCGCCTCGTAGACCATAGCGACCAGGCCCAGCGGCACACTCACACGGGTCAGGTCCACGCCACTTGCAAGCACGCGGTGGTCGAGCACGCGGCCCACGGGATCGGGCAGCTCGGCGAGCTTTTCCAGGCCGGCGGCCATGCCCTCGACGCGCTCGGGCGTCAGCAGCAGGCGATCGAGCAGTCCGGCCGAGGTGCCCGCATCGCGCGCGGCGGACATATCGAGCTCGTTGGCGGCGACGATGGAGTCGACACCGTTGCGCAGTGCTGCGGCCATGGCGCGCACGGCCTCCTGGCGCTGCTCATCGCTCGCCGTGGCAAGCGAGGCCGACGCTGCCTTGGCGGCAACGGCAAGATCGTGGACATACGTGGCTATATCGACCGACATGGGCGGCCCTTTCTCCTAGAAGTTTGCAACCATGGTAGCCGATTTGCGCATGGCCTCGCCCGCGGCGGTAGAATTGGTCAACCCGAAACACCGCAACGAACGGAAGACTCACATGGCCCTCATCACTTCGTACCACGTCCCCGGCCTTTACGTCGAGGACCACAGCATCGACGTCCCCCTTGACTGGCGCGGCCTGGAGCCGATGCTCCTGGCCGTCGGCAGTACCATGCGCCGCGGCGCCATGCCGGCACCCATCGCCGGCGCGCCCGAGAGCATCAAGCTCTTCTACCGCGTGGTTAGCGCGCCCGACCGCATCAACGACGATCTGCCGCTGCTCCTGTTTTTGCAGGGCGGCCCCGGCGGCGAGAGCCCACGTCCGCTGTCGCCCACAAGCGACGGCTGGATCGAGGAGGCCGTCAAGCACTTCCGCGTGGTCCTTCCCGACCAGCGCGGCACCGGACGCAGTAGCTGCGTGGACGGACGCACGATCAAGGCACTGGGTGATCGCGCAACGGCCGCCGGCGCCGATACAGCACGCTCGCAGGCGGACTTCCTCAAGCGCCACCTCGCCAGCTCCATCGTGCGCGATTTTGAGTACCTGCGCCTAGTGGGCTTTGGCGGCAAGCCGTGGGTCACGCTCGGCCAAAGCTACGGCGGTTTTTTGACGCTGAGCTACCTGTCGCTCTTCCCCGAGGGCGTGGCGGCGAGCTTTACCTGCGGCGGCATCCCCCACGTACCGGCGAGCGCAAGCGAGGTCTACGCGCACACCTTCCCGCGCATGGCCGCCAAGACGCAGCAGTATTATGACCGCTATCCCGCTGACGTCGAGCGCGTGGCAGCCCTGGCCGATGCGCTCGAGGCTCAGAAGCCCGTGCTGCCCGACGGCTCGCCGATGACGGTCGAGCGCCTACAGCTCATGGGCAGCGACTTTGGCATGAAGCCGAGCTTTGAGCGCATGCATTGGACTATCGATCACGCTTTTGTTACTGGCGACGGTACGCTGAGCTGCGGCTCCTCGGTATCCGACAGCTTTTTGATGCGCGCCTTCGAGCGCACCAACACACGCACGAACCCGCTGTACTGGACACTGCAGGAGTTTATCTACGCCGACGGCGACACCATGCCCATTCGCTGGGCCGCAGCAGAGGAGAAGGCCCATCGTGCCGAGTTCGACACACTCGCGCGCCCGCTCATGTTTACCGGCGAGGCCATGTTCCCGTGGATGTTCGAGCAGATGCCCGAGCTCAAGCCTTTCAAGCCCGCCATGGACCTGCTGATGGAAGACACCAGCTGGGACAAGATCTACGACCCGCAGCGACTGGCGTGCAGCGAGGTGCCCCTGCAGGCCGCGGTGTATTTCGACGACATGTACGTGGATTCGGACCTGCAGCTCGACACGCTCAGCCGCGTGGGCAACTCGCATGCCTGGGTGACTAACGAGTTCGAGCACGATGGCCTGCACGGCAGCGTGGTGTTCAAGCACCTCTTCAACGAAGCACTCAACCGCGGAGACCTGCGCCGGATCTTCTAACAAAAGAGAGTCCCCACCTGCCGGCACAAAAGGAACGTCCCCAAGTGCCGGCAACGACAATGCCGCAGGTAGAGGACGGAAAGCGAAAACATCCCTAAGCGAGTGGCTTTAAATCGTAGGTCGAACAAAAGAAGCGAGCGCCGCCCAGAGCGAACAAGTTGGCATGAAAAAGGCGAGGCATAGACCTGATGGTCATGCCTCGCCTTTTGAATGACAAATTGTCGCTCTGGGCGGCGCGCAGCGTCGACCCGTTAAGCGAAGACGATTAGGTTATCCCTGTGTATCGCCGGCTTCTCGGCCAGGTCTGCCAGCAGGCGGTTGCTGGCGATCTGGTCCTGGCGGCGACCGGCAGCAAGTTCCAGCACGTCCGAATCGGCCTCGGCGATACCGCGGGCGACAACCATACCGCTCGGGTCGCACACGTCGAGCACATCGCCCTCGGCAAACTGGCCATCGACCTCGCGAATACCCACCGCAAGCAGGGAAGAGCCACGGCTAACCAGCGCCTTCGCAGCACCATCATCGACCGTCACCGAGCCATGCGCCTTGTCGCCCAGTGCGATCCACAGCTTGCGGGGTGCGATGTCCAGACGCTCCGCCGGCGGATCGAACAGCGTGCCCACGCTCTCGCCGCGGGCGAGGCGCACGAGCGCATCGGGCTCCTCGCCCGAGCAAATCACGCTCTGAATGCCCGCCGTCATCAGGATGCGGCTCGCGCGGATCTTGGTAATCATGCCGCCCGTGCCCACCGATGTGGAAGAATCACCCGCCGAGGCAATAATCTTGGCATCGATCTTATGCACGACAGGAACAAACTCGGCCGTGGGGTCCTCGTGCGGATTGGCGGTATAGAGGCCATCGATGTCCGAGAGCGTCACGCACAGATCGGCAGAAACCAGGCAGCTCACAAGCGCCGCCAGCGTGTCGTTGTCGCCAAACTTGATCTCGTCGACGGTGACGGTATCGTTCTCGTTGACGACTGGCACCACGCCCAGCTCCACCAGGCGCAGCAGGGCGTCGCGCGCGTGCAGGTAGGACGTGCGGCGCGCCGTGTCGTGGCGCGTGAGCAGCACGAGCGAGGTGAGCAGATCGCACGCATGGAACTCCTCGTCGTAGGCCGACGAGATGATGCACTGACCAGCCGAGGCGCAGGCCTGCAGGCTCGGCAGGTCGCCGACCGGCTTGCGGCCGAAGCCCAGCACGGGATAGCCGCAGGCGATAGCGCCCGAGCTCACCACGACCAGGCGCCAGCCGAGCTTGCGCAGGGCTGCGGCCTGATCGGCAAGCCCGCCGATAAAGGAGCGGTTGACCTTGCCGTCGGCGCCCACCACCGTGGACGAACCGATCTTTACCACCATCGTTTTATAAGAAGTCGTCATACGTCAAACCAATCAACTGTTCAGCGAACGGCCAAGCTGGCGGCCAAGGGAGCGTGACTCGCCCCTACCGCCCAAGGAATTAGTGAGCCCAGGGAAAGGCAGAAGCCGCGGCCATATTCTTGCGCACGAGTTCGTCGCGCACCTGTGCCAGGCCCTGCTCCATGCCCACCACATAAGTCTGCGGGTACAGGAAGCGCTTGAAAGCTGCGTCCAGATGATCAAGCGCCCAAACACAGCGCTCGCGCGCGTCCTGGATGCTCTCACGCGGAGCCACCGCACTGCCGTCGCGCACGATCGGCACCAGCAGCTCGCGATACTCAAGTTCGGACACGTCGGTCACCAGGGCGGCATCATTCACGGCCACAAGGGTATTGCCGCGCGCGGCGCCCTCCCCCGCCAGATGGTCCTCGTCGTAGATCATGTCGCAGACCGGGCCGCCAAAGCCGTCGTAATAGCGGCGCACACGCTGCACGCCCGGGATCGTGCGCTTGTAGGGCTGCTCGGAGAGCTTGACCACCGGCGTCCATGGATCTGCCTCGCTCGCACGGCGGGCGGAAAGCTTGTACACGCCGCCCAGCGCCGGCTGGTCATAGCAGGTCGCGAGCTTGGTACCCACGCCAAAGCTGTCGATGGGCGCGCCCTGGTCGAGCAGCGACTGAATCGTATACTCGTCAAGATCGTTCGAAACCGAGATCCCCACATAGGGCAGGCCCTCGGCATCGAAACGACCGCGGACATACTTGGAGAGCTTGGCGAGGTCGCCCGAGTCAATGCGAATAGCCGACAGGCGCTCGCCCGCCGCCTCCATCTCCTTGGCAACCGTAATGGCATGCTCGCAGCCCTCGCGCACATCGTAGGTGTCGATGAGCAGCGTGCAGTTCTTGGGGCTCGACTTGGCAAAGGCGCGGAAGGCCTCGAGCTCGGAATCGAAGCTCATCACCCAGCTGTGCGCATGCGTGCCAAAGACGGGAATACCGTAGCGGCGGCCGGCGAGCACATTGGACGTAGAGGAGCAGCCGGCAACGTAGCTCGCGCGCGCAACGGCCAGGCCGCCATCGGGACCCTGGGCTCGGCGCAGGCCAAACTCCGCCACGGGGCGACCGTCGGCCGCCAACACCACGCGCGCCGTCTTGGTGGCGACAAGCGTCTGAAACCCGACGATGTTGAGCAGCGCCGTCTCAAGCAGCTGGCACTCGAGCGCAGGACCGGTGACGCGCACCATGGGCTCGCGCGGAAAGACGAGCTCGCCCTCGGGGACGGCGTCGATATTTACATGCGCACGAAAATCGCGCAGGTAGTCGAGGAATGCGGACTTGAACATCGCGCCGCCGGCCGGGGCCTCAAGCGATGCGAGGTAGTCGATATCCTCGGGCGTAAAGCGCAGGTTCTCGACCAGCTCGGGCAGTTCGGCGGTGCCGCACATGACGGCATAGGCGCTGCCAAAGGGATGGTCGCGGTAAAACGCGGTAAAGCAACCCTGCTCATTGGCCTTGCCGCTCTCCCACAGGCCCTGGGCCATAGTGAGCTCGTACAGATCGGTGAGCATTGCAATGTCGGTGGGATGCGAGATGTCGGTCAAAGCCATGGGGCGACCTTTCAGATGTGTGGTGCAGAATTTGAGGGTTGGACGAGAGCAGAGCATGCGGACATGACGCCCGATGCAAATCGGTTAGAGCAGGCCCATGCTGGTCAGGATCGTGTAGCCCATAAAGATGACAAACGCGATGAGGGCAAGGACAATGATGATTTTTTGAGCCGGCGCCATGCCAGGGATCTCGTTCTCGCCCGTAGGTTCCTTGGAGGCAACCATGCGCTGGGCAAAGGTCATCTCGTCACGGCTCGGCTTGGGCTCGACGGACTTGGGACGAGCGGCCTTTTTAGGCTGAGGTTTGGGCGCGGCAGGTGCAGGCTTCGCAGCAGCGGGCTTGGGTGCGGGCGCGGGCTTGCGCTCGGATGCGGCATTCGAGGCGACCTCCTCGGCCTTCGCACGCTCGGCGCGCAGGGCAGCCAGCTCCTCACGCTCGCGACGGGCCTCTTCCCGAGCCTCGCGGCGGGCCTTCTCAGCGCGGAGCTCTTCCAACTCAGCGCGCTCCTCGTCGGACAATGGTTGGGACTCAAGCTCGGCCATGGTATAGCCCTTTCTTTTAAAAAAAGCCGCCGACACAATGTCAGCGGCTTATCAAATCCAAGGGTGGAGACGAAGGGAGTCGAACCCTCGGCCTCTGCCATGCGACGGCAGCGCTCTCCCAACTGAGCTACGTCCCCAGGACAAGTCGATATTTTACCTACGGCTCGCCAACTGTCAACGCCCAATAACCAGTCTTTTTGGGGCGCGGCTATTTTGGCAACTTTTCGAACAGGCGATCCTCTCGATGATTTTTTATCCCCGTCCCAGAAAAATCATCGACGAACGCGCTACTTTGCGCTGGTAAGAACACCGGTGGTGTCGAAGGCCGGGGTGAAGCTCTCGTCTACCGCGCCGCCCTCTTGCCAGAACATCGTCGTAAAACCCAGGTCGTCGGCATGGTCGAGCACCTGCTCGTACTCCTCACGCGTCACGGCGCGTGCCAGGTCGCCGCCCTGCTCGCGCATGAGCGCATTGGGCGTGTACTGGTTCATAACCGAGATCGGCACGTCGCCCACCGTCTGCCACACCAGGTCCAGCACGCGACACGAATCGTCTGCATGCCCCGGAAGCACCAGGTGACGCACGATCATGCCACGCTTCATAAGCCCGTCCTCGTCCACCAACTCTCCCCCGCGGCGCTCGATCTCGCGCGCCATCTGGGCCAGACCCGACACGGCCACACGCGGGTAATCCTTTATATGGGAGAGCGACTGCGCAAGCCCGGCATCGGCATATTTAAAGTCGGTGAGCCACACATCGACCAGGTCGCCCAGCGCCGCCACGGCACTCGCGCGCTCGTAACCACTCGTGTTGTAGACGATTGGGATAACCAGTCCGCGCGCCCGTGCCGCGGCAATCGCGGCAGGCAACAGGTGCGCATAGTGCGTCGCCGTCACCAAATTGATGTTGTTGGCACCCTGGTCCTGCAGTTCCAGCATAATCTCGACCAGGCGCTCAGGCGAAATCTCAAGGCCAAAATTGCCGGTCGAGATCTCGTGGTTCTGGCAGTAGATACATTTGAGCGAGCAGCCGCTAAAGAAGATCGTGCCCGAACCGGCCTCGCCCGAGATAGGCGGCTCCTCCCACATATGAAGCGCGGCGCGGGCCACCTTGAGCGTGTCGTTAGCACCGCAGACGCCGTGCGCGCCCTCATCGCGCGCCGCACCGCAACGGCGCGGACACAAATGGCAGGCGGGCGAAAAAAGTTCGGTCAACGACGTCGGCATAAAACCATGCTCCAAAACAACGATTCAGCAGCTCAAACGTAAAGGGATCAACCCCACAGACGGCTCGAGCCCAAGGCGCCGTAATCGTCCGACACGATTTTTGTAATGTCAAGACTGGAATCAATAAAGTGCCGCTTTATGATGTAGGTATTCCGCCCCCCGCGGAGCAACTGGGTGAACCGTCGCGTTTATTTAGGGAGCCCACACAGTCGTACCTAGTACAGGTATCCTTCGTTGTTAAGGACGCTGGAACAGTCGATGAGGGCACCCACCTGTTTTAGGTGGGTTCATTTTCGTAACGTGGGGGGTGGTTTTCTTTTGCCGAAAATCACCATTACAGTCCATATGGATCCCCGCCGGCATCCCGACAAGCCATCGACAACATCCCAATATCTGGTAAGCGCGTGATTATCGCTGCGTGCAATTCCATGCACCCCCCTTGGTCGAGTATTATGGTTCGGCTATGCCCTTTGCGCATGGCGTTCTTCTGACCTTTTCCTTCGACGCTTGGCGGTTTTTAGATTCATGGCTTCATCCCCGAGCTACATACCGTACCTATGCGTGGCAGCGGCGGCCTTTATCACGACCTTCCTCGCGGTGCCCCTGGTCAAGCGCTTGGCAATTAAGCTCGATGCCGTCGACTATCCTTCTAAGCGCCGCATCAACACCAAGCCCATCCCGCGTTTGGGCGGAACGGCGGTGTTTTTGGGCCTGGTCGTTGCCTGCATTGTGCAAATCCTAGGCACCTGGCACCTAGGCTGGCCACCCGTCCTGGTGCCGCACCCGCGCCTTCACATTAGCTATCCCATGCTGGCGCTCTCCTTTACCGTCATCTTTGCGACCGGCGCTATCGACGACGTCTTCCAGCTCAAGCCCAAGCAAAAGCTGGCCGGACAAGTCCTCGCCGCGCTTATCGCCTGTATCGGCGGCCTAAAAATCGGCGTCATCGTCAACCCGTTTGCCCCCGGCGAAATCATGCTCGGATGGCTCGCCTACCCCATCACCGTGATCTATCTGGTGGCATTCACCAACATCATTAACCTCATCGACGGCCTCGACGGCTTGGCCACGGGCATCTGCGGCATCGCCTCGTTCACCATGTTTTCGATGGCCGTTCTCTCGGGCCGTATCGACGCCGCTGCGCTCTCCATTGCGCTCTTTGGCGCCTGTCTGGCCTTTTTGCGCTACAACTTCAACCCCGCAAGCATCTTCTTGGGCGACTCGGGGTCGTTGCTTCTGGGCTTTGCACTGGGCTCCATCTCGCTGCTCAACGTGAGCCGCACCGCCGCACTCACCTCGCTTATCATCCCGCTCATCGTTGCCGGCGTGCCCATCATCGACACGTTTAGCGCCATCGTGCGCCGCAGGCGCGCCCACATTAGCATCGGGCAGGCCGACAAGGGCCACATCCACCACCGCCTGATCCAAGAAGGCTACAACCAAAAACAGGCCGTGCTGCTCATCTATGCCTGGTGCATCATGCTTTCGGCCGGAGCCGCCGCGATTAACCAGGTCGAAGTGCCCATGCGTGTGCTCATCTTTACCGTGCTCGCCATTGGCTCGGCGGCCTTCGCCAAGCACCTGCACCTGTTTGAACCCGTGCTACGCCACCATTACAACAAGCGCACGCACGAGGACGAGCTCGTCACCCCCGACGACCCCGCCTTTAAGCAGGAGGAGCAGGCAGCTGAGGAACGTAAGGAAGAGCGCCACCACAAGCTCTAGGGCAAGCTGCCGAGGATGTGCCAAGGCACCGTTAGCCAAGCACGGCCGCGCCACACCCATCGCACATGCCGCACCACGCGCGTCCCTCTCCCGCCCCTCGCCTACTTACGCACCACCCCTCCAATAAACGCGTTATCATCTTGACCCATGAACATACGTAAGGAGCAATCATGCCAAACGAGAACAGCTACGAAGTCGCGCTGCAAAAGAGCAACGCCATTCGCGAGGGCCTGGCCAAGACGCCCGAGAAGTTCACCATGCTCACCGGCGACCGCCCCACCGGCCGTCTGCACCTGGGCCACTACTTCGGCACCCTCAAGGGCCGTGTTGAGCTGCAGAACATGGGCGCCAAGACCAACGTGCTCATCGCCGACTACCAGGTCATCACCGATCGCGACACGACCGAGCACATCCAGGACAACGTGTACAACATGGTCATGGACTACCTTGCCTGCGGCATCGACCCCGACAAGACCATGATCTACGCTCACTCCGCCGTGCCCGCCGCCAACCAGCTCATGCTGCCGTTCCTGTCGCTGGTCTCCGAGGCCGAGCTGGCGCGCAATCCCACGGTCAAGGCCGAGATGGAGGCCTCGGGCCACGAGCTTACCGGCCTTCTGCTCACCTACCCGGTGCACCAGGCCTGCGACATTCTGTTCTGCAAGGGCAACGTCGTGCCCGTCGGTCGCGACCAGCTGCCGCACATCGAGCTCACCCGCACCATCGCCCGCCGCTTTAACAACCGCTACGGCAAGGTATTTCCCGAGGTCGACGCATTGCTGTCCGAGACCCCGCTGCTTCCCGGCCTTGACGGTCGCAAGATGAGCAAGAGCTACGGCAACGCCATCAATATCTCGATGACCGCCGAGGAGACGGCCAAACGCATCAAGAAGAGCCAGACCGACTCCGAGCGCATGATCACGTTCGATCCCGAGAACCGCCCCGGCGTGTCTGGCCTGCTTTCGACAGCCGCCATCTGCACCGGTCGCTCCGAGGTCGAGATTGCCGAGGAGATCGGCATGGGCGGCTCCGGCCAGCTCAAGAAGTACGTGACCGAGGCCGTCAACGAGTACTTCGCACCGATCCGCGAGCGTCGCCAGCGCTACGAGAACGATCTGGACTATGTGAAGGACGTCCTGCACGAGGGCAACCGTCGCGCCAACGAGATCGCCGATCAGACCCTGGCAGAGGTTCAGGACGCCATGGGTATGGTGTACTAGACCGATCTGCTGGCTTGAGCTTTCGATTGCTTTAGGGCGGGCGCTACGGCGTCCGCCTTTTTTGGAGCCGGACCGCTTCGGCTCCGTCCATCGCACCCCCTCGACAAACAGGAACAGGCCCGCCGGCAGCTAGTTGCCAGCGGGCCTGTTCCCGAAGTACACCGTTGAATCGCACAGAGGGGAGGAATGCGAATCAAACTCAACAGGGCAGGCTTTTTCATCGCCTATTGCCTGCTCCGTTGCTGAAACCAATATAGTTCACCGTGGTTTACTTTCTGACGGCAAAGTACGCCACCACACCTTCTCCATAAGTTAGCCCCGGTAAACCTGCAACGGAAAACCACCGCAAAGGGGACAGGCACCTTTGTGGTGGTTTTGGCCACGGCAGAGCTGTTAGAGTCCGGCAGGCCAGCGACAGGCGGCCAAGTCGACGTGCATGGGATCGGTAAACGTCACGCCCTCCCCCATTAAGAGCTCACGCTGGGCATCGGGGCCGCCAAAGGCAAAGCCCTCACAGATACGGCCGTCGGCAAACACCACGCGATGACAGGGAATTTGGCCGGGGCGCGGGTTGCTGTGCAGCGCATAGCCCACATAGCGCGCGCTCCGCGGACGACCGGCAAGCAGCGCCACCTGACCGTAGGTGGCAACCATCCCCTCGGGAATCTGCTCGACCACCTCATACACCCGCTCAAAAAAGCCCTCAGACGCCATCGCATGCTCCTTTCAACCGAAACAAGCATAAACCACCAAAAAGGTGCCTGTCCCCTTTGTGGTGGTTTTGACCGGAAAGCTAGTTGGCGGGGCGGAAGAAAGCTACGGCTACGGCGCCGGGGCCCACGTGGGTGCCGATGGTGGCGCCAATGGTGTGGATGGGCAGCTCGTTCTCGGTGTGTCCAGCCCACAGTGCCGCGCTGTCCTCGATATACTTCTTGAGCACGGCGTCCGAAAGGCCCGTATAGCCCAGCGCCAGCGGCATGGAAAAGTCGACGCCGCCCGCTTTTTCGACCTTCTGGTTGAGCAGGTTACGGCCGTTCTTGGAACCGCGCGCCTTGCCCAGCTGCACGATCAGGCCGTCCTCGGCGGCCACCACGGGCTTAACGTTGAGCAGCGTGCCCACAGCGCCCGCAGCAGCAGACAGGCGACCGCCACGCACCAAGTACTCCAGCGTCTCGAGCAGACCGATAACCACCACACGGTCGCGCACGGCCTCGACGGCCGCCGCGATCTGGGCCGCGCTACGGCCCTCGTCCACCAAGCGCAGCGCATACTCGACCAGCACGCGCTCGCCCAGGGTGACGTTGTTGCTATCTACCACGAACACGTCGCCGCCCGGCGCCTCGGCAAGTGCGGTACGGGCACTCTGATTGGTGCCCGAAAGCTTGGCGCCAACGGTAATAATCACTGCCTCGTCGCCGGCCTCACGCGCCTCGGCAATCGCCTGCGAAAACGCGTACGGGTTGACCTGGCCGGTCTTGGGCAGTTCATCGCGCTCCACGAGCATCTCGTAAAAGCGCTGGTGATCGATGTCGACGCCATCCATGTACACATCGGTGCCAAAGGTGACGGACAGCGGCAGAACACGCAGAGCGGGGTGCTCAGCCGGCGACATATCGCTCGCGGAATCGGTAATAATACGAATGGACATAGCGAATCCTTTCTTGCGCGGACCTCGCGCGGGGAATTTTGACAGCAATGCCCCGGCACGGTATACGCGCTCAAACGGGACTATGCAGTTGTTAATTGGAAGCAAATGCCTTGGCGGCCTTAGATCTCGCGCAGGGTGTTGAGAATCGTGCGCAGCGACGCATACATCTGCTCGCGCTGCTCCACACCCATAGCCTTACCGGTGGTATCGAGCACCTCGCGAATGATGCGGTCCGCCTCGCTCATGCTCTCGCCGCCCAGAGCGGTCAGGCGCACCGGAGCACGATACTTAACGGCGGCATCGCCCGAATCATCGACCTCGACGTAGCCACCCTCCTCCAGATGCGCGAGCGTACGCGAGACGGCGGCGCGGGTCACGCCTGCCATGCGAGCCAGGTCGGCGCCAGTCAGGCCGTCCTTGCTGCGCTCAAGATAGTACAGGCACATAACGTCGGAGCCCTTGAGACCCAGCCTTGCGCCCTCAGACGTCTTAATGCGCTGGATCTCCTTGTAGAGTCCGCTGATCAGTCCGACAAAGTCCTCGAAACGTGTCTCGTCGCTCTGCTGCATGGGAGACGACCGCCTTTCGCTTGCATAATGCTAACGGGTAAACATCTTAGTCGCATAAGGCGACACCCGTACCCAAATACCCCATTTGTTAACCCATCAACATAAAAACCACCACAAAGGGGACAGGCACCTTTGTGGTGGTTTGGGGCATCAATAGGTTCTAGGCGCCGCTACAGCTCCACGCAAGGATTGTCGCGGGTCACAAGCGTCTTAATGACAACCGTCGCTCCCAGATAGCGCTCAAGCAGCTCGGCTAAGCGATCGATCGCAGCCTGGCAATCCCCCATCCGCTCGGGCTCCACGCACTCAATCGCCAGGAACGCATCGGCCGAATCATCGGACAGCGCCGTTCGAACGCCGTCGCGCCAGTTCCAGCAGCGGCACACGGCGCCCGCATCATCGATGTAGGCGAGCTCGCCGGGCAGCGTCGGATCGTCCGCCTCCTCGCCAAGCGGCAAGAACGCATCGCCACCGTCGGTCACCTTCAGGCGAAGGTCTCCCTCGATCGCGTGCAGATCCTCGCCTCCCACGGGCAGCGCGTAGGTCAGTGACACCGTGTTGTAAATATCCACCGCGGGCGTAATGTAGCCCACCGGCTTTCCTTTGAGCACGCGTTTGAGCAAGTTCTCGATCGAGCAGCGCGCGCCCTTTTTGGTCTTGAACAGACGATAGGCCTCGCGCCATGCCTTGACCGGTGCGTTCTCGCTGATAGTATCGCTGGTCAGATGACGCTCCGCATCGATATTGGCGCGGTCGAGCAACGCCGCAATCGCATCCACGTCCTCTTGAGGAATCTGAGCCGTGGGCTTCATGCCCTCCACGACCACAACACCGACCGCTGCCTGCGGAAACAGCTCCCAGAATGAATCCTCGGAAATAAAGCTCTTCATACGCTCTCCCTTCATTGTGCGCGCCAACGCGAGCGCCTAAACAAAAAGCGCCCTTACAACGACCACCTTCAAAGTCCTACGGTGCCGTCACAAGAGCGCTTGCGCTGTCCCCATCCGGAGAAGGGGACGATATGTCAGGCGTATTGTAACCCGAGTCATCCACACGAGCAAAACCACCACAAAGGTGCCTGTCCCCTTTGTGGTGGATATGGACTCACGGCGAAGCTAGTGGCGGAGTCCCAGCAGGCCGCGGCCGCGATGACGGGCCTCGGCGGACACCTGGGCGTGCGGGCCGGCGGCTTTGACGGACTCGGGCAGGTGCGAGTACTTCTTCTCGAAGTTCTCCTCGAACATCACCGCCAGGTTGTGCGCGGCCTCGTCGTAGCGCGCGGTGCTCTGCCAGTATTGGCGCGGCACCAGGATGCCATCGGGCACGCCGTGGCACGTCGTGGGAATGTCGACGTTAAAGATGTCGTCGTGCACGAACTCGCTATCCTCGATGGTGCCGTCGAGGGCGCGTGCGACCAGCGAGCGCGTGTAGGCAAGCTCGATGCGATGGCCCACGCCGTAGCCACCGCCAATCCAGCCGGTGTTGACCAGGTACACGCGTGTGCGGCCGTCGGCAATGCGCTCGCCAAGCATCTTGGCGTAAACCATGGGGTCGAGCGGCATAAACGGCTCGCCGAACAGCGAAGAGAACGTGGGCGTGGGCTCGGTGACGCCGACCTCGGTGCCGGGAATCTTAGCCGTAAAGCCCGTCACAAAGTGGTACATAGCGGCATCGGCCGTCAGGCGTGAGATGGGCGGCAGCACGCCAAAAGCGTCGCAAGTCAGGAACAGCACGACACTCGGAGTGGTGCCCATGCCCTTAGTCCACGCGTTAGGAATGTGCTCCACGGGATAGGCCACGCGCGTGTTGTGCGTGATCGAGATGTCGTCGTAGTTGGGTTTGCGGTTCTCATCGAGCACCACGTTTTCGCAGATCGCGCCAAAGCGGACAGCGTTGAAGATCTCGGGCTCGTGGAAGGCGTCCAGGCCCTCGCATTTGGCGTAGCAGCCACCCTCGATGTTGAAGATGCCCATGTCGGACCAACCGTGCTCGTCGTCGCCGATCAGCAGGCGCGTGGGATTGGCCGAAAGCGTGGTCTTGCCGGTGCCGGACAGGCCAAAGAACACGGCGGTCTCGTGCGTGACGGGATCCATGCTGGCCGAGCAATGCATGGGCAGCACGTCGTCCTCGACAGGCAGCAGGTAGTTCATGACACTGAAGATGGACTTTTTGATTTCGCCGGAGTAGCCGGTACCCGCGACCAAAATCACGCGCTCCTGGAAGTTGATGACCACGGCGGCGCTGGAGTTGAGGCCCTTGATGGCAGGGTCGCACTGGTAGCCGGGTGCCGCGAGCACGCAGAAGTCGGGCTCGCCGGTGCGCGCGATTTCACGGGCGAGCGGACGGGCGAGCATTTGCTTAATGAAGAGTGCCTGGCTGGCACGCTCGCAGGCAACAAGCAGGCGACGCGTGTGGTTGCGGTCGGCGCCCGCCATGCCGCGCGTGACGAACACGTCGCGCTCGTTGAGATAGTCGACGATGCCGGCCTTGATGGCCTCATAGCTCTCGACGGACAGCGGGCGGTTGACCGCACCCCAGGCGATCTTGTCGTGAACATCGGGGGTGTCAACGATAAAACGATCGTTGGGCGAACGGCCGGTGCGCTCCCCCGTCTCAATCACCAGCGCGCCGTTGGATGCCATGCGGCCTTCTTCGCGGCGGATGGCGTGCTCGACGAGCTCCGCGGCGGGTAGATCGACCAGCAGGCGGGGCTGATTCTCGGCGGGATCTTCGACCAGCGTAATACCAAAGTTGGACAAAACTTCTGCAGGGGTAACACCAGGCATGGGGCCTCCTTTAAAAACGCGACACGTGGACGCGGCGCGCACTTTACTCACGTAAAGCCCGTTGTACCCGATATGCAAAAACGTTTTTGCGGCAACGGCGAAGCGCCCGCCCAACGGTCAAAAATCGCAGGCAAGCGGCCTAGTCATTGGGGACGCTCTTAAACGACTAGTCATTGGGGACACTCTTGAACAGGCAACATTCAAGGAGTGTCCCCGGATGCCGGCACTTAGGGACGTTCCCAAAGTGCCGACTACTGAATGGCGCCGCCGAAATTATCGAACAACCTGTTCAAAAACACGAGCGAACACCGTCGCGTCTATACTAAAGCGCAGCAATAGAAAGGACTCCGCCTTGAGCATCACGCCCCTCGATAGCATTCGCCGCGCCATCGCCCGCCGCAACGGCGTCTCCAACCCCGCCGCATCGAAAGGCGACACCGCGAAGGCCCAGGGCGGCCGCATCGAGAACGGCCTGTTCCCCGCCTCCCACACGGCCGAAGAGCTCGCGCGCATCCAAGAGCTAAGCCAGCGTAACGCCGGCGGTCCCGACAGTAGCCAGGCCACACGCCGTCGCCGCGAGCGCAATCGCCAACCCGGCCCCATCCACCGCATGGTCAACGCTTGGTGGAACCGTCTGCTCGGCGCTGTCTACGGCGGCGGCTTCTCCACGCAGGAAGCCGAATATGAGGAGCACGCCACCCGCCGCGACTATCTCTGGAATACCCTGGGCACCGCCGTATGGGGCTTCGCGTTTCCCCTGCTCACCATCGTGTCCACGCAGCTTGTGGGCGCCGAGGAAGCCGGTAAGTTCTCCATCGCCTTTGTCACCGGCACGCTCATCATGATCGCGTGCAACTACGGCGTGCGCAATTTCCAGGTCTCGGATATCGACGAAACGACGTCCTTTGCTTCCTACCAGCTCAACCGCTGGCTTTGCGGAGCGCTCGCCCTAGGCTGCGGCCTCATGTACAGCAGTGCCCGCGGCTATGACGCGCAGATGGTGACAATCGGCCTGGGCGTCTACCTGTACAAGGTGATCGACGGCGTGGCGGACGTGTACGAGGGCCGCCTGCAGCAGGCCGACAAGCTCTACCTGGCTGGCATGAGCCAAACGCTACGCTCCGTCGGCGTCATCGCGGTCTTTAGCGTGGCACTGTTCCTCACGCGCAGCATGCCCATCGCGGCCATGGCCATGGGCATTGCCGCGATTGCCTCGCTCGTGCTGGTCACCGCCCCGCTCGCCCTGCTCGAGACCGAAAAATCGCGTCACGTGAGCCTGCGCGAGGTCGGCCACCTGTTTGTCCAGTGCGCTCCGCTCTTTAGTGCACTGTTCTTGTTCAACCTTATCGAGAGCATGCCCAAGTTTGTTATGGAAGGCACGCTGGCCTACAAATACCAGCTGTACTTTAATGCCCTGTTCTTTCCGGCGCAGGCTATTTTGCTGAGCATTGGATTTATATATAAACCGCAGTTCCTGCGTCTGTCGAGCATTTGGGCGAACCCGCGCAAACGCCGCCGCTTTGACCTGATTATTGTTGCCGTTATGGCGCTGATCGTGGTCATCACCGGCGTGTGCGCCGCATTTATGGCAGGTCCCGGTATTCCCCTCATGAGCTTTATGTACGGTCTCAGCTTTGAGCGCTACCGTACGCTGGCGCTGCTGATGGTCGTCGCCGGCGGCGTCACCGCGGCCATCGACTTTATCTACGCCATCATCACGGTGCTGCGCCACGCTGGAGACGTCACCAAGATCTACCTGATCTGCTTCGCCGTAAGCGTGGTGCTGCCGGTGATTCTAATCAATCTGCTCGGCCTGATGGGCGCCGTCGTGAGCTACCTAGCCATCATGGCCCTACTGCTGGTGCTGTTGATTATCGAGTACCGCCGCATCCGCCAACGCATCGAGCGCGACCGCAACCCCTACGGCGCCTAATTAGCTGCCCCCGGTCACCAGAATTTGCAATGGAATCACCACGGCTGGGGTCTCGTTGCAAACAATATGCATCACGCAAAACTAAGTGAGTAGACTTTTATCGAATCCTTGACCACGCCAACAAAGCACAAGCCTGTGACCTGCGGTTTTATTGAGGCAAATATGTTGGGTGCTCGGCATTTCCAAAAAAGTCTACTCACTTAGCCAGCGGGCAGCCAAATGATTATTTAATCCCCGTCCCAGAGAAATCAATTAGCGGGCAGAAGGGCAAAAGTAGTCAAAAAAGCCCCGTCCCAAATTAGCTACCACTTGCACCGATTATTCGCCCGGGTTGATGTTCGCGTAGAACTCCGCCCCGTCGTCCAGGCGCAGGATGCCCACGCGACCGAACTCGGAGCCGGTGGCGGCGGCGCAATCGATATCGATGCGATCGGGCACGCCGGCAGTGTCCTCGCCGCCCAAGCGCACGATCTGCCCTCGTCCCGACTCCTCGTCGAGTCCCGCCAGGCCGCCCACCTCGCAATAACGCCCGAGCGACACCGTTGGCGTGTGGCCGCTCACCACGACCGGACCCCTGCCCTCGGCAGAAAGCAGCCCGGTCGGCACATCCCAATAGCCGTGACGAATCCACAGCAGGTCATCGGACGACTGCACCGCGAGCATCTGCTGCAGCAGCTCACGATCGGCACCTATCGCTCCAACGCCATCGGCACAATCGACGCCATGCTCAAGCAAAAACGCGCGCGCCGCCTTCATCTCGATTCCAGCATGTACCAGCAGGTACGGCCGCTCGGCAGTCTCGACCACCGCGTAGAGCGGCAGCGCGGCCATCCATCGCACGAGCTCCTCGTATGCCTCAAATTCCATGTCGTTGAGCTGCTCGCGCGTCGTCCAGCCACCGTTGATATCCCAGGTCTCGGCATCGAGCGGATCCTGGCCAATGATGGCATCGAGCATGATCTGCTCGTGATTACCCTTGAGCACGCGAGCGTTGGGCAGCGAGCGCACGAGCTTAATAACGCCGACCGGATCGGGCCCGCGATCGATCATGTCGCCCAGCACGTACAGCGTGTCGTCGGACGTCAACGAGATCTTAGACAGGGCCTTGTCAAGCGCACGCACGTGCCCGTGAGCATCAGATGTCACATAGATCGCCATGGTACGCCTCTCCTTGCATTGCGGCCGAAGCCAGGCGCCGCAACTAAAACTTCAAGTTGAACTTAAACGTTACCCATTGTACTCCGTTGCAATAAAGCTGGAAAGGGTTTCCGAGCAGAGGCAAAGACGGCAGCCGTCTATGACGATATCGCGCACGCCCGCAATCCAACCCCATAAACCCACCATCTTTGGGTACAAATAACCGCAGGCAACTGACCGTGCCACGCCAACCACCCAGGAGCGGACACCATCTATGAACCAGATCCTTCTCTTTATCGGCCTCGTCATCATTTTGTGCCTGACCATCAAACCCGTCGGCAAAAAACTCCCCTTCCCCACCCTGCTCATCTTTATCGCGCTCGGCATGCTGTTGGGCGTCAACGGCCCGGCGCATATCGACTTTAGCGACTATGCGCTCACCGAAACCGTCTGCAGCACGGCGCTGCTGTTCATCATGTTCTACGGCGGCTTTAACACCAATATCGACCGTGCCAAACCCGTCGCTGTGCCGGCGGTGCTGCTGAGCACGCTCGGCGTCGTCATCACTGCCGGCATCACCGGCGTGTTCGCCCGCTTCGCGCTGGGCTTCGACTGGATCGGCGGCCTGCTGCTGGGATCGGTCGTGGCGTCGACCGATGCGGCCAGCGTCTTTAGCGTGCTGCGTGAGCACAGCCTGTCGCTGAGAGGTGGCACCGACTCGCTGCTCGAGGTCGAATCGGGCTCCAACGACCCCGTCGCCTACATGCTCACCGCTGTGCTCGCCACACTCGCGGCCGGCGGCGACATCAACATTCCCGCACTGCTGGCCAAGCAGATTATCTTGGGCGTGGGCCTGGGCCTCGCCATCGGCTGGGCGGCGGGCCGCCTGATTGAACGCGCGCACGCAACGGCCGAGGGCGCGCAGACCATCTTTTTGTTCGCCGTGGCCATCGTCGCCTACGCGCTGCCGAGCTACCTGGGCGGCAACGGATTTTTGGCCGTGTACCTGGCCGGCATTGTGCTGGGTGCGAGCGACATCACCGGCAAGGTCGAGATGGCGCACTTCTTCGATACCCTCACCGAGATGGCCGAGATGACGATCTTCTTCTTGCTCGGCCTGCTCGTAACGCCCGCACGCCTGCCGCAGATGCTGCTGCCGGGCCTGGCGCTCATGGCGTTTATGCTCTTCGTGAGCCGTCCCATCGCCGTCGGCGTGCTCCTGGCGCCCTTTAAGACAAACCCTCGCCAGGTCGCGCTCGTAAGCTGGGCGGGCCTGCGCGGCGCGGCCTCGGTCGTCTTTAGTCTCTTTGCCGTGGTAGCCGGCGTTCCCGGTGGCCACGACCTGTTTGACCTGGTGTTTGTGATTGCCGTGTCGAGTATTGTGGTACAGGGCTCGCTGCTACCGGCGGTGGCAAAGAAGCTCGACATGATCGACGCGGAAGGCGACGTACGCCGTACGTTTAACGATTACCGCGACGAGGACGGCATGTCGTTCGTTAAGCTCAAAGTAGGCGCTGGACATCCGTTTGCCGGACGCTCGCTCGCCGACATTGGCAGCGCAACGGACATGCTGGTGGTCTTGGTGCTGCGTGACGGCGCCCATCCGGTGCTGCCCAACGGCGATACCGTGATCCAGGAAGGCGATCTGCTGGTGATGGCCGCCCCAACGTTCGAAGAGCGTGCCGAGGTTACGCTGCGCGAGGTCACCGTGACGCCCCACGGTCGCCTGGCCGGCCAGCGCCTGCGCGATGTGCCACAAGGCAAGCATCCGTTTATTGTGGTGATGCTCAAGCGCGAAGGCCAAACGATCATCCCCGACGGCAACACCCTAATATACGCCGGCGACGAAGTCGTCATCGCCACGCTAGCATCGTAGTGACTAGGAGGTAGCTAATTTAGGACGAAGAGATCAAGCGCCTAGAGAACCTCATGTCTTCGCTCGCAGATTTGTATTTGCCTGAGGAGTAAGGTCACCCCTCCCCCATGTAACCATCCTGTAAATCATAGCGGCGCAGTCGAGTTTTACCGTGATACGGTCGCGCCTGGCGCTCCACTGTGCTAAAGTATCCCGAACGTTCAAACGACTACGAGGGGGAACTAGAAGATGGCACGTGTGCACAACTTCTCAGCTGGCCCGGCCGCGCTGCCCGCAAGCGTGCTCGCCGAGATTGCCGACGAGATGATGGACTACCGCGGTTGCGGCATGTCCGTGCTCGAGATGAGCCATCGATCTAGCATGTACCAGCAGATCATCGATGACGCCGAGGCAACCCTGCGCCGTCTGCTGAGCATCCCGGACAACTACCATGTCCTGTTTTTGCAGGGCGGCGCCACGCTGCAGTTTGCGGGCATCCCGATGAACCTCATGCGCCGCGGCCGCGCCGGCTACGTCGTGACCGGCAACTTTGCTAACAAGGCATACAAGGAGGCCGCCAAGTACGGCGAGGCCGTGCAGCTCGCGAGCTCCGAGGACACCAATTTCGACCGCATACCCACCATGGCCGACATCAACGCGCGCATTGCCGCCGAGGCCGCAGGCGACGGGCTCGACTACGTCTACATCTGCCAGAACAACACCATCTTTGGCACCATGTACCACGAGCTGCCCGCTTGCGGCGATGTGCCGCTGGTCGCCGATGTCTCGAGCTGCTTCCTGTCGCAACCGCTCGACATTGAGCGCTACGGGCTCATCTACGCCGGCGCGCAGAAAAACGCCGGTGCCGCGGGCGTGACCGTGGTCATCGTGCGCGACGACCTCATCGCCGACGGCCCCGCCTTTGCGCAGACACCGCAGTACATGGACCTTAAGACCCAGGCCGCCAAGGGCTCCATGCTCAACACGCCCAACACCTTTGGCATCTACGTGTGCGGCAAGGTGTTCCGGTGGGTCGAGGAGACCGGCGGACTTGCCGCCATGGCCGAGCGCAACTGGGCCAAGGCCAACCTGCTCTACAACCTGCTCGAGCAAAGCGAGCTGTTCCATGGCACCACACAGACAGACAGCCGCTCCATCGCCAACGTCACCTTCCGTACCGGCGACGCCGAGCTCGATGCGGCCTTTGTCGCAGGCGCGGCCGAGCACCAGATTCAAAACGTCAAGGGCCATCGCCTGGTGGGCGGCATGCGCGCGAGCGTCTACAACGCCGTAACCATGGAAGATGTGCAGGCACTGGCCTCGTACATGAAGGACTTCGAAGCGCAGCTTAGTTTGAGCCCGCGATCTAACTAGCCCGCAACGCGCGGGCCGATCAGCCATCTCAGACCACCCTGTATAGATCAAAACCTGCTAAGGAGTTTTCCATGCGCAAGATTAAAACCATCGATGACATTACCAAGGACGGCAAGGTCGAGTTTGGTGAGGGCTACGAGTTTGTGAGCACCGCCGAAGATGCCGACGCCATTCTGATGCGCTCGACCGACCTGCACGGCTACGAGCTGCCCGAGGGCATCCGCGCTATCGCCCGCTGCGGCGCCGGCGTCAACAACATCCCCGTCGAGGAGTACGCCAAGAAGGGCGTCGTCGTCTTTAACTCCCCCGGCGCTAACAGCAACGCCGTTAAGGAGCTCGTCCTAGGCATGCTGGTGCTCTCGAGCCGCGGCGTGGTGCAATCGATGAACTGGGTGCGCGACAACGCCGACGACCCCGAGATTCAGGTCGATGCCGAAAAGGCCAAGAAGGCCTTTGTGGGCCGCGAGCTCAAGGGCAAGCGCATCGGCGTCATCGGCCTGGGCAACGTGGGCTCCAAGGTCGCCAACGCCTGCGTCGACCTGGGCATGGACGTTTACGGCTACGACCCGTTCATTTCCGTTGAGCACGCGTGGGTGCTGAGCCGCGAGGTGCAGCGTGTGGGCACGCTCGAGGATCTCTGCCGCGGCTGCGACTACCTCACCGTACACGTGCCCAGCAAGGCCGACACCATCGGCATGATCAGCACCGAGCAGATTAACCTGCTGGCACCCGACGCCGTGCTCATCAACTACGCACGCGAAACCATCATTGACGAGGACGCCGTCGACGCTGCCCTGCGCGAGGGCAAGCTGAGCTGGTTTAGCTGCGACTTTGCCACGCCCAAAACCGTCAAGATGCCCAACACGTTTATCACCACGCACTCGGGCGCCGGCACCGGCGAGGCCGAGGCCAACTGCGCCGATATGGCCATCAGCGAGCTCAAGGATTACCTGGAGAACGGCAACATCGCGCACAGCGTCAACTACCCCGCCTGCAGCATGGGCAAGGCGCGCGCCGCGAGCCGCATCGCCTGCCTGCACGCCAACGTGCCCAACATGATCGGCCAGATCACAGCCATCTTGGCCAAGGACAACGCCAACGTGCAGCGTATGACCAACGAGTCCGCCGGCGAGAACGCCTACACCATGTTCGACACCGACGAGCACCTGGACAGCAGCACCATCGAGGCGCTCAAGCAGATTCCGTCGATGTATCGCGTGCGCGTGATCAAATAGCGCCGGCTGACCTGACGGGCAGTTCCCCATGTGGCCTGCCCGTCACTGACATTGAATGCCCGCGGGGGCGCCTTTCGCATGAGAGGCGCCCCCGTTTCTGTGAGCACTCCATTAAATGCACCGAGCCGCTTCTTGGCATACAATCTGTATGTTGACCTAACTATCTGTGAGGTGCCTATGGTTGATACAGATTTTGCTTGGCGGCTTACGCAAGGACTCGTGCGGATCGACAGTTCCGACCCAGGTGCGTATGAGGGCGAGATTGAACGCTATATCAAAGCATTGGTTGAGGAACAGTTGGCGCAGCTGAGCCATCCGGTACTCGATGCCGTGCAGATTGCAGAGCTCGAAGTACTCCCCGGGCGCCGCAACCTTATGGTCACCGTGCCGGGCCAAAGCGACGAGCCGCGACTCGTCTATATCTGCCATATGGATACCGTTACGCTGGGCGATGGCTGGGACGCGGACATTCCGCCGCTCGGAGCGATCGTGAGCAACGATAAACTCTATGGCCGCGGTGCCTGCGATATGAAGGGTGGCCTGGCCTGCGCCATTGCCGCACTGGTCCATACGCTCGAGCGCATGGCGGCAGAAGGCGAGCCGCCCCGCCGTGGCTTCTCACTCATCTGCTCGGTCGACGAGGAGGACTTTATGCGCGGCTCAGAGGCCGCGATCGATGCCGGCTGGGTCGGCTCGCGTGAATGGGCGCTGGACACCGAGCCCACCGACGGACAGATTCAGGTGGCGCACAAGGGACGCACGTGGTTCGAGATCGAGATGGCCGGCGTGACGGCGCATGCGAGCCAGCCCTGGAAGGGCGCGGATGCCGTCGCCGCCATGGCCGAGGTCGTGTGTTCGCTCCGTCGCGCGTTTGTGGCGCTGCCCGTGCACGATGAGCTGGGGCCTTCGACCATCACGTTTGGCCAAATCGAGGGCGGATATCGCCCCTACGTCGTACCCGACCGCGCCAAAGTCTGGGTCGACATGCGCCTGACCCCGCCGACC
This sequence comes from uncultured Collinsella sp., assembly GCA_900540095.1. Lineage (GTDB taxonomy): Bacteria > Actinomycetota > Coriobacteriia > Coriobacteriales > Coriobacteriaceae > Collinsella. The sequence continues at coordinate 687 of UQEO01000016.1, read as the reverse complement.
GATACGGCCGCCGCAACGCGCATGGTAGAGCAGGCCATCGCCGTCGCCGAAGCCGCCGTTCCCAGTTGCCATGGCAGCTACACCGTGACGGGCGACCGCCCCGCCATCGAGCGCGATCCAAGCTCTCCTCTTCTAGCCGCGCTCAAGCGTGTCGCCGATGACGTGACGGGGGCGGACACGACCGTCGGCTTCTTTACCGGCTACACCGACACCGCCGTCATTGCCGGCAAGACAGGTAACCGCAATTGCATGAGCTACGGTCCCGGGTCGCTCGCGCTCGCGCACAAGCCCAACGAATATGTATCCCACGCCGATATCGTTCGTTGTCAGCAGGTGCTAATCGCGCTCGCCGATAACGTGCTCTGGGACGCGAGCGGCCAAGTTGGGGCATAATAAGCCGCGAACAAACCGACTCGTGCGTTAGGACCGCCCATGAAAGCACTTCCGTTTCCCTGCATCCGCCCAGCTCAGGACCGCGTGCTCGAAGCGCTGCCTGCAATGGGCAGCATCCTGAGCGGCAACGATGCTCTGCGCGGAGCCCTTGCCGATGGCCTGATGCTCAAGGACCCGGGTGCAGCGTATTACGTGTACGAATGCTCAGGGGAGCCGGGGCGCGTGACGGGCGTTGTGGCGATCTGCCCGGTTGGTGCGCTGGCGGGGGGGGGGGCGGGGGGCGCGTAGGTAGGG
>UQEO01000015.1 GCA_900540095.1 uncultured Collinsella sp. | reverse complement strand
TTGCCGCCACGACGGTTACCGCGCTCGGCGGCGCGCTCGGCCTTGGCCTTGTCCTCGGCGTCCTTCTTCTCCTTGAGCACGGTCTCCTGTGCGGCGATCTGGTCGAGCAGCGAACGGAAACGCGAACCGGAGTCGGAAGCGGGAACGGCGCGGCGCTGGGCCTCGCGGGCAGCCTCCTCCTTCTCGCGGGCAAGGCGCTCCTGCTCGGCCTTCTTCTTGGCCTCGGCCTCGGCGCGGGCAGCCTCCTCGGCAGCCTGGGCTGCGGCAAACTGGCGACGCTCCTCCTCGCGGGCCTTCTCGGCGGCGATGCGCTCGCGCTCGGCCTCGGCAGCGCGTGCGGCCTCCTCGGCGGCAGCTGCCTGCTCCTCGGCCTGCTTGGCGGCCTCGACTTCCTGGGCGCGGGCCTCGATCACCGAGGCGAGCTGCTTGCGGACCATGGCGACATAAGCGTCCTCCAAGGTGGAGGAAGCGGACTTAGCGGGAATCTTCATATCGGCGAGATGACCCATCAGTTCCTTGGAGGTCATGCCGAACTCTTTGGCCAGGGTGGACACACGGACTTTTGCCATATGACTTCACCTACCCTTTCTGGCACCTTGGGTGCCTAGAGACTGAACGAGCGTGGGAGACGCGCCGGGACCCGCCCGGCGCAACCGCGCGCTAGATCAGGTCCTCCGCATCATCGAAGGCGTCGGTGTCGTGGACACCGCAGAAACGGGAGCCGGGACGAGCCTGGTTTCGGCACTGGATGCCGTCCTCGGACACATACTCGCAGCGGCGGACGTCCTCGTCCTCCTCGTCACCGATCAGGTCGGCGGCGGGTTCCTCGTGAACGGGAACGTTCTTGAGGATGTCGGCGGCAAGCGTCTCGGACTTAATGTCGATGTGCCAGCCGGTCAGGCGCGCGGCGAGACGGGCGTTCTGGCCCTCCTTGCCGATGGCGAGGGACAGCTGGTCGTCGGGCACGATGACGCCGGCGTAGGCCTTCTCCTCGTCGATGAGGACGCGGGTGACCTTGGCGGGCGACAGGGCGTTGGCGACGTAGACGGCAGGATCGGCATCCCACAGGATGACGTCGACGCGCTCGCCACGGAGCTCGCCCACGACAGCGCGAACACGGCTGCCCTTGGGGCCGACGCAGGCGCCCACGGGATCCAGACGGTCGTCGAGCGAGTGGACGGCAACCTTGGAGCGCTGGCCGGGCTCGCGGGCGATCGACTTGATTTGGACGGTGCCCTCATAGATCTCGGGCACCTCCTGCTCAAACAGACGACGCATGAGCTCGGGGTGGGTACGGGAGATGACAATCGGCGGACGGCTGTGCTCGCCACGAACCGGCTGCAGGTTGGAGTTGGGGTCGCGAACGTCGATGATCACGGCCTTGATGTGCTGGTTGTGCAGGTAGCGCTCGCCCATCGGACGCTCGTTGCGCTCGTTCTCGTAACGGCGCTGGTCGAAGTGCGGCAGCTCGGCCTCGACGCCCTCGCGAATCTTGACGATCGTGAAGTCGGGCGTGGACTGCAGCACGGTACCGCTGATGAGGTCACCGATGCGGCCGGAGAACTCCTCGTAGATCTGCTCGCGGGCGGAGTTACGCACGATGGCGTTGATCTCGGCCTTGGCGTGCTGGGCAGCGATGCGGCTCGTATTCTTGGGGGTGACGTCGATCTCCTCGAACTCGGTGAAGTTGCCCTCCTCGTCCATGGAATCGTCGATCGGCTCCAGGCGGTAGACGTAGATCTTGCCGGTGGTGCGGTCGATGGTCACCTTGGCGCCCCACTCAAGATGCAGGATCTCGGCATAGCTCTTGGCGAGCGACTGCTCCAGGCGGTCGATCAAGTAGAGCTGGTCGATGTGCTTCTCCTGGCAAAGCTCCATCAGGGCGGACATCATGTCGGATGCTGCCATCTTACTTTCCTTCCTTCGCGGGCTTGAAGTCGTAGGTGGGCTTCAACTTGCACTTTTTAACATCAGAGAAATCGAGGGTAACGGACTCGCCGTCCTCGAGCTCGAGGGTCACGTTCGTCTCGGTGGCGGCGGCAATCTTGCCGGCGTACTTGCGACGGCCCTCGGTGGCGGTGGAGGTGAGCTCACAATTCTCGCCCACAAAGCGGGCAAAGTCGCACGGGCGGCGCAGCGGGCGCGCCATGCCCGGGCTCGACACCTCGAGCGTATAGCTCGAAGAGATGGGATCGAGCTCCTCAATCACATCGCCGACCCACTTTGTGTTGGCCGTGACGTCGTTGAGCGACAGGCTCTGACCCTCGGCACCCTCGATACGCACACGCACGCAGGGGGCCTTGGTGGCACCCACGAGCTCGACGTCGACGATATCGATATCGTGCTGGGGAGCGACGGCCTCGAGCGCGTCGATGATCGCCTGCTCGGTCTTGGTCTTGACCATTGCGGCACCTCCATCCATACAAAAAAGAAGCGGGGCCGAAACCCCACTTCTTTCAATTACAACTTCATTTGCAAGCAAACTATACCAATAGCTGCGGAAACGTGCAAGCACAGTACGAACCTGCAGGTCAGCGGGAGCACAGGTTCTCCACAAGAATAGAACAATTGACCGCAGGCACCAGGACAGGTACATGAAAAACGAGGGGCGACCTAGCCGGATCGCCCCTCGCCTATAGCACGTCAGCTAAGCGCGCAGTGCTTACTTGACCACCAGGTTGACCAGCTTACCGGGCACGCAGATGGCCTTGACGACCGTCTTGCCCTCGAGCCACTTGGCGACGGCGGCCTCGGCCAGCCTGCATATCCTCATTAGAGGCATCGCGGGCAACGTCGACGCGGCCGCGGACCTTGCCGAGCACCTGGACCACGATCTGCACCGTGTCCTCAACGGACTCGGCCAGATCGAACTCGGGCCAGGCGGCGGTATAGGCGTTGCCCTCGCAGCCGAGCGCCTCGTGCCACAGCTCGTCGGCCCAGAACGGGCAGATGGGGGCAAGGACGCTCACGATGTCCTTGGCCACGCCGTAGCACAGCGCCTTGTCGCGGGCGGTACCCTCGGTGGCGTTGAGGTAGGCGCTCGCCGCGTTGACGAGCTCCATGACGGCCGAGATGGCGGTGTTGAACTGGCCGCGATCGAAGTCCTCGGTGCACTTGGCGATGGTGCGGTGACGCTCGCGATAGAGCTTCATCGCAACCTCATCGAGCGCGGACTTGTCGAAGGCCACGTTGGCATCGCCGGACTGGACGAGCTGCCAAACGATACGCCAGGCGCGCTTGATAAAGCGGTTGGCGCCCTCGACGGCCTTGGGATCCCAGTCGAAGTCCTTCTCGGGCGGGGCGATAAACAGGATCGCCAAACGCATGGTGTCGGCGCCGTAAGGTTCGATGACCGAGCTCGGGGGCACGACGTTACCCTTGGACTTGGACATGGTGTCGCCGTTCTCGTCCTTGACCATGCCCTGGCACAGCAGGTTAGTGAAGGGCTCGTCCACGCTCAGCAGGCCCAGGTCGCGCAGTGCCTTGGTAAAGAAGCGGCTGTAGAGCAGGTGCAGAATGGCGTGCTCGATGCCGCCGATGTAGTTATCGACGGGCATCCAACGGTCGGCGGCCTCGCGGGAGAAGGGCAGCTCGGTGTTGTGCGGATCGGTATAGCGCAGGTAATACCAGCTGGAGCAGGTGAAGGTGTCCATGGTATCGGTCTCGCGCTTGGCCGGGCGGCCGCAGACCGGGCAGGTGGTCTCGTAGAAGTCCTTGCACTCGGCAAGGGTTTCGCCGGCGCCCAGGTCCAGGTTCTCGGGCAGCGTCACCGGCAGCTGATCCTCGGGCACGGGCACGATACCGCAGTGCTCGCAGTGGATGGCCGGGATGGGGTTGCCCCAATAGCGCTGACGGGAAATGAGCCAGTCGCGCAGACGGAACTCGACCTTGCGACGACCGCAGCCCATGGCCTCGAGGTCGGCCACGATCGCAGCCTCGCCCTCGGAGTGCTTACCGCCGCGCATGCCGGTGTACTTGCCGGACTGGACGAGCGTGCCCTCGGCAGCGTGGGCGCAATCCCAGTCGACGGTCTCGGCATGGAAGGTATCGATGGTCTCGCCGCTGGCCTCGACGGCAGCGCGATCGTCATCGTCCAGGATGATCGGTACGATCGGCAGGTCGTACTTGCGGGCGAACTCAAAATCGCGCTGGTCGCCACAGGGAACGGCCATGACGGCGCCGGTGCCGTAGTCGGCAACGACATAATCGGCAACCCACACGGGAACCTTCTCGCCGTTGACGGGGTTCACCACGTAGCGGCCCGTAAAGGCACCGTGCTTCTCGAGGGTGCCCTGGGCACGCTCGACGGCAGAGATATGCTTGGAGTCCTCGACGATCTTGGTGACGGCCTCCTCGTACTCCGTGCCCTCGACGAGCTCGTGCAGGCCGGCGTACTCGGGAGCCAGGACAAAGAAGGAAACACCAAAGAGCGTATCGGCACGCGTGGTGAAGACGGTGATCTTGCCCTCGTCGCCCTCGATGGGCTCGCCATCCTGGTCGCAAAGGGTAAAGTCGACCTCGGCGCCCTCGGAGCGACCGATCCAGTTAGCCTGCATCTGCTTGACGCGCTCGGGCCAGCCGGGGAGCTTCTCCAGATCGTCGAGCAGCTCCTGAGAGTACTCGGTGATCTTGTAGTACCACTGCTCAAGGTCGCGCTTCTCGGGCTCGGTGCCGCAGCGCCAGCACTTACCCTCGGTCACCTGCTCGTTGGCCAGAACGGTCTTGCAGGTGGGACACCAGTTGACCGGGTTCTTCTTGCGGTAGACCAGGCCCTTTTCCCACATCTTCTCAAAGATCCACTGACCCCAGCGGTAGTAGTCGGGGCTGCAGGTCTTGACCATGCGATCCAGATCGTAGGAGAAGCCCATACGCTTCATCGTGGCGAGCGCCTGATCCATGTTCTTATACGTCCAGGCGGCAGCCTGCGTATTGTGCTTGATGGCGGCGTTCTCGGCGGGCAGGCCAAAGGCGTCAAAGCCGATGGGATGCAGCACGTCAAAGCCGCGCATGCGGGCCTGACGGGCCATGGCATCGCCGATAGTATAGTTGCGCGCGTGGCCCATGTGCAGGTCGCCCGACGGATACGGGAACATCTCGAGCACATACTTTTTGGGCTTGCTGTCGTCGGTGTCGACGGCAAAGAGGTTGGAGTCCTCCCAGGCCTTCATCCACCGGGACTCAATGGCCTGCGCGTCGTAGGCAGGGATCTCGTCCTTATGATCTGTGCAATCGCACATATCAGCTCCTTTAATCTTAGCTGGGGTCGGTCGGCTTGGCTTTATTCGCTACTGCGGACAGTCCTGCGCAAGACGAAGAGCACATTAAGTGCTCTTCTTTGCGTGCGGAACTTGTAGCGAACAAAGCCAAGCCGACCGACCCTAAGGTTAACTTGACTGATGATAGCAAATACAACAAGCGAGATGCCTGCAACTTGCAGGCATCTCGCTTTATCTAAATAACGTGGCTGAGAATCAACCTTTGATATGCAGCTCTTACCTTATCGATAGGAAACGCTCTGCTGAGAATCCTTCACGACTACGTCGTGGGCGCCGCCTTCGACGATGGAGGTGGAGCTGACCAGCGTTAGGCGTGCCTTTTCCTGGAGCTCGGGAATCGAGAGGGCACCGCAGTTGCACATCGTGGACTTAACTTTGTAGAGCGTGCCGCCCACGCCGTCCTTGAGGGATCCGGCGTACGGGACGTAGGAGTCGACGCCCTCGACGAAGCTGAGCTTCGCGGCGCCGCCCAGGTCGTAGCGCTGCCAATTGCGAGCACGCGCAGAACCCTCGCCCCAGTACTCCTTCATGTACTGGCCGTTGACGTTGACGCGCTCGGTCGGGCTCTCGTCGAAGCGGGCGAAGTAGCGACCCAGCATCATAAAGTCGGCACCCATGGCAAGGGCGAGCGTCATGTGGTAGTCGTAGACGATACCGCCGTCGGAGCACACGGGCACGTAGACGCCGGTCTCCTCGTAGTACTCATCGCGGGCGCGGCAGACATCGATCAACGCGGTGGCCTGGCCACGACCGATACCCTTGGTTTCGCGGGTAATGCAGATGGAACCGCCGCCGATACCGACCTTGATGAAGTCGGCGCCGCAATCGGCCAGGAAGCGGAAGCCCTCGGCATCGACGACGTTACCGGCACCGACCTTGACGTCCTCGCCGTAGTTGGCGCGGATCCACTCGATAGTGCGCTTCTGCCACTCGCTGAAGCCCTCGGAGGAGTCGATGCACAGAACGTCGGCACCGGCCTCGATGAGCAGCGGCACGCGCTCGGCATAGTCGCGGGTGTTGATACCGGCGCCGACCATGTAGCGCTTGTCGTTATCGAGCAGCTCGTTGGGGTTAGTCTTGTGGCTGTCGTAGTCCTTACGGAAGACAATCCCCATGAGGTGATCGTTGTCGTCGACGATGGGCAGTGCGTTGAGCTTGTTGTCCCAAATGACGTCGTTAGCAACCTTGAGGCTGATGTTCTTGTCGCCCACGATGAGCTGCTCACGCGGGGTCATGAACTCGGAGACCTTCGTCTGGTGGTCATCGCGACTGGGACGATAGTCACGGCTGGTGACGATGCCCAGGAGCTTACCCTTAGGAGTGCCGTCGTCGGTAACCGGCATGGTGGAGTGACCGGTCTTCTCCTTGAGCTCGATGACCTGCTCCATGGTCATGTCGGGGGTCAGCGTAGAATCGGACTGAACGAAACCGGCCTTGTGATCCTTGACGGCCTTGACCATAGCGGCCTCGGACTCGGCGCTCTGGGAACCGTAAATGAAGGACAGGCCACCCTCGGTAGCGAGCGCGACACCCATGTCGACACCCGAGACGGACTGCATGATGGCGGAAATCATGGGAATGTTCAGGGTGATTGCCGGCTTCTCACCGCGCTTAAAGCGGGTCAGCGGCGTCTTAAGAGAGACGTTGTTGGGGATGCACTGCGAGGACGAATAACCAGGGACCAGCAGATACTCCGAAAACGTGTGGGACTCACCGGGAAAGAACGTAGCCATGTTTCTCCTTTTTCCATGCGACCGGTCGGCTGCAGGCCTCGTAGGACCCAGCCCAACCTTGGGCGCCCAATACTGGGGAAGTATCTTAACGCACTTTGACTGCTACAATGCATGATTTAAGAAGAGCACACGAGGGTTTGACGCAGGCTTTGCGTTTGCCCAGCAAACACTTTAGCGGGGAGACGTGGAGCGTATGAAGTACAAGACGACGGCAAAGTTGGTCATTCAAGCGTGTGACAAAGATCTGCCGGGCGTGTTTGGTCATGGCTGCGTCCTGCTGCTGCAGGGTATTGCCCGCGAGCACTCGCTCAATCGCGCCGCCAAGAGCATGGGCATGGCGTATTCCAAGGCCTGGCGCATCGTGAACGAGGCCGAAGGCCAGCTGGGCTGCAAACTCATCGAGCGCGACGGAGCCCGCGGATCCACGCTCACCCCCGCCGGCAAGCGAGCCATAGCGGTCTACGAGGAGCTGCAGGCCGACATCAACAACGTCATCGCCACCAAAGCTAACGACCTCATCGCCAGCATCAACCAAAGTAGCTAATTTGGGACGGGGCTTTTTAGCTACACAACCCCTTCTCATAAGTTGCGGTGAAATAGGGACTGTTTATGCTGTTAAAGCCGTAAATCAATCCATATTTCACCGCAACTTATTAAATCATCTTAGGGCGTTGTCTAGGGCGGACGCTACAACCAAAGGGTCATCGGTGCCGGCGAAGAGGCGGATGGTACTCCCCTGTTTGCCGCGCGGGGCAGAGAGGCGTGTTGTTGGGCCGCCGGCAGGCGATGTGCGAAACTCCCCCGGCAAAGCGTTGAACAGCTCTCCCGCGCTACGCTCGATAAGGTGAAATTCAACTGCCGGGCCAAAACCATGCTCGAGAATTCCCGTTGCAACCTCATGGTCGGGATGCGAGCTCAGCCCGGGATAGCGCACGTTGTACACCATCTCGTTGGCGGCCAGATACTCGGCCAGCGCACGTGCGCGGTCAAAGTGAGCCTGCATGCGAGCGTCGAGCGAGTCGAACCCGCGCTCCAGCACACCGGCCTCGTCAGCAGGCATATCAAGCTTGGCCAAGCCACAGCCCTCGAGCAGGGCATGCGCGCACTCAGCCGCGGCATCCACGCGATGGCGCTTGAGCTGCGAGCGCGCGGCCGATACGGCAACCAACTTGCGCGGAGCATCACCGGCGCATACACGATCGAGCGCCTCGAGCGACAGCGCGGCACCCAGCCGCAGCGAATCGCAGCCAAAAGCCGACGCCACCGTGTTATCCACCACAAACAGCGCGTGGGCCTCACGAGCAGCGCGGCCCAGAGCGCGCAGATCGGGCACACGCAGACCAAACCCGCCGATGGAGTTGACGAACCACCACAGGTGCGGCACCTCGGCATCAAACGAAGCATCAAAATCCTCAGACGCGGGGGCAAACGCCTCGGCGGACGGCGAGCCCACCAGCGCAACATCGCAGCCATCAAAGCCGCGTGCAAACGCTTCGGTAAAGTCATCCGCAAACGCTACCAAACGGTCGCCGGGGCGCACAATACCCAGCAGCGACAGAGCCGCCGGCACATGCGAGGCAGCAACAAGACGCGCCTCACGCGCGCCGGCCCTTGCAGCCCAGGCCTCTTCTAGGTGCTGTACATCCACACGGCACCGTCCCTTCATAAACAAAAACCCACGATGCGGGTGTTCCCCGCATCGTGGGCAACGGCTGCAGTATAGCGCCGATATGCGACGAATCACCTAGATGATGAGCGTGTGATAGGTCACGCACGCACCCGGAGCGTCAACGGTCACGCCATAGGCCTCGGGATAGATGCGCGTCGAGAACACGAGCGCGCCATCGTTCACAAACACCTCGACCGAAGAGGCATCGCCAACAATGCGCACGTTACGAACCTCGTCGACGGGCTCCCAGCGCACGGTACGACCGCAGCCGGCAGAAGCGCGACCCTCATCGGTAAATCGCATCTCAAAGCGCGCGGGCAGCTCGCCATTGGCGGGCACAAACGCCAGCTTCAGCTCGCCATCAACGGTCGCGGTAAACGCGTCGTCGACACCGTCAATAACAACGTCAAAGCAGGTATCGCCGTCAACCTCCAACGAGCCCGCCCCCACACGAACCGAGGCATAATGGCGCTCGATCTCGCGCGCCGGCTGCTGCAGCACTACGCCGCCGGCACCGGCTGTAAGCTCACGCGGCACCGTCATGCAGTGCTGCCAGCCGCACGCCACGGTAGGCGCGTTGCCATAGGTCGGCTCATCGGGCATGCCCATCCAGCCGATTAGAATATGGCGACCGTCCTCGGCCGTGAACTCCTGCGGAGCATAGAAGTCAAAACCAGCGTCCCACAGGCGGAATTCGCCCAGTTCATAGGCACCGTCACCACCGGTGATGTCGCCCGTTACAGGCATGTAGCCAGCAGCGTATACGTTGCCGCGGTTCCAACGACCGCCCTCGAGCCCCTGGGGAGAGAAAGACAGAAACCTTGCCGGTACACCGCCATCCGCCTCGAGCTCAAGGTATCCCGGGCACTCCCACATAAAGCCAAAACGCTCGGGCGTAGACACGCGGCTCTCGAGCTCCCAACTCAGCATATCGGCCGAGACATACACCAGGATCTCGCCCACATCGCGCCCGGCACCCTCGCCGTGCATGACGCAAAATCGACTATCGACATGCGGCCCATCCACGCGACGACGCGCGCCCAGCACCATGTGGTAACGCCCATCATCATCGCGCCACACCTTGGGGTCACGCACGTGGCAGGTCAAATCCTCGGGATATTCCTCGGAAGCCAGCACCACGCGCTTTTGGCTGAACTCCCGACCGGCAAGGCCATCAACGCTCTCGACATAAACAGTATCGGCGCGGCGGCCGGTATTGACGTAGTCGTACGTCCCGTCCGAATCGGAAAGCTTAACGTTGCCCGTATAAAGTACGCGAATGCGACCGTCTTCGGCAAGCGCGGAGCCCGAATACACGCCATGGCAATCGAACGGCTCGTCGGGCAGCAGTGGAGCGCCAACGTAGTCCCACGTCATAAGGTCGCGACTCGTCGCATGACCCCAAGCCTTAACGCCACCCTCGACATCAAACGGCGCATACTGAAAATAGGCATGGAACACGCCGCCCGCCTGGCAAAGACCGTTGGGGTCGTTGAGCCAGCCAGCCGGCGGCATAATATGGAAGCGCTGGCCATACACGCCATGACCGCACTCAGAGGCGGCGGCGTCAACAGCGGCAACCAACTTTGCAAGGTCGCGGCCAAGTGCATTAGACATATCAAAGTCCTAACGGATCGAAAGTTACAAGGCGCCAGAGATCGGCACCAGATACGGGAAACGCCCGCGAGCATACAACCCGCGGGCACCCCTCAATCAAAAACTCTTAGGCCTGCTCGGAAGCCTTGGGCTCATCCTTGTACAGGACAAACGAGATGGCAAAGGACACGACCGCGGCGACCGCAAACATGATCGCGTACTGCACGGGCTGTGCCAGGCACAGCAGGATACCGAAGATGCCGGTAACGCCGGTGCCGGAAGCGGCAAGCGAGGTGAGAGCGCAGACCAGGGCACCGCAACCGCCGCCGATGCAGCCGGCGATGAAAGGCTTAAAGAAGCGCAGGTTCACACCAAAGATGGCCGGCTCGGTAATGCCCATGAAGGCGGACAGAGCGGAAGGAAGCGCCAGGCCCTTGATCTTGGCATCGCGGGTCTTAAAGGCAACGGCAAGTGCGGCGCCACCCTGGGCGATATTGGCAGCGCTGGCGATGGGCAGCCAATAGGTCACGCCGTACTGGGCGAGCTGGCCCAGGTCGATGGCGGTGTACATCTGGTGGATACCGGTAACGACCGTGGGGGCATAGAACAGGCCGACGATAAAGGAACCGATGCCGAAGGGCAGGGTCAGCAGGGTCTGGATCAGACCGAGGATGGCGTTCTCGGCCCAGACAAAGATGGGGCCGACGGCAACAAGAGTCACGAGCACGGTCACGAACACCGAGACAAGCGGAGTCACAAAGAGATCGAACATCTCGGGAACGATCTTGTGCAGGCGCTTCTCGAGGAAGGCGAGAATGGCACAGGCGATGACGATGGGGATCACATGACCCTGATAGCCGACCCACTCAAAGCTGTACACGCCGGGGATGACGTTGACCATGGTCTGCACGCCCTCGGAGGCAACCGTATAGGCGCTCTGCAGCGAGGAGTTGATGAATGCACCACCGACGACGGCGCCCAGGTACGGGTTGGCGCCAAAGGCCTTAGCCGCGGAGTAACCGATCAGGATCTGCAGAATGCCAAAGGACGTGCCCGAGACCAGGTCGGCAATCTTATAAATAAAGTTATTGGTGTCGAGCGCGATAAAGCCGTTGGAGGCCATAAAGTTGAGGGCGCTCATAATGCCCAGCAGCAGGCCCGAAGCCACGATGGCGGGGATGATGGGGACAAAGACGTCGCCGAGCACCTTAATGGCACGCATAAAGATGTTCTGCTGCTGCGCCGCTGCCTCCTTGACCTCGGCCTTGGTGGCAGCCTCGACGCCGCTGAGCGCAATGAACTCGTCGTAGACCTTGTTGACGGTGCCAGTGCCAAAAATAATCTGGAGCTGGCCCTGGGCCTCAAAGACGCCCTTGGCGCCGTCGATATTCTCGAGGGCCTCCTTGTCGACCTTGGCGTTATCGGCAATCACAAGGCGCAGACGCGTGGCGCAGTGTGCGGCCGAAACAACGTTGCCGGCGCCACCGATGTTGTCGAGCACCTCTTGGGCTGATTTGCGGTAGTCCATGACTTCCCTTTCCTCCAACGGGCGCATCTGCACCCGGCATCTTTGACACTTACACTGTAATCGTTTTCAGTCTCATATGTCTGTAATCGTTTTCACAGTAGGGTGAACGGTAGAAATAAGCCGGCGAATGGTAGTTTTAGGACAAAAAACAGGGGCTCAAAGGCAGGCAGACGCGTCCAAGGCCTAGACATTCATGAGCTGATGCCCAAGTTTGAGCGTCTTGAGACCGCTCTCCCCCTCCTCGCCATCGAGTGCGTCGAGCAGCATATTGGTCGCCTCGACGCCGCTGGTCAGGTAGCCGTAATGCACGGTGGGAATGCCGCCCGTCAGCGCGCTCAAAAATGCGTTGTCGCCAAAACCGCTCACGCGGTGCACGCCCTCGCCCATACCGCGCACCTCGTCAAGCGCGCGCAAGGCGCCCGCCGCCATGGTGTCGGTCGCGCAGGCGATAAACGAAACATCGGGCACTTCGCCCAGCAGCTCGCGCGACGCACGATAGCCGGAATCGAGGGTAAAGGACCCGCGGCGAATCAGCTCGGGATCGAGCGCAACACCCGCGGCGCGTAAGCCCGCTTCAAAACCACGACGACGGTCGTAACCGGCGGCACGGTCTTCCTCGGTAACACCGATATAGGCAATCTTGCCCTCAACATGCTTCGCGAGCGCCTGGCCCAGCTCAAAGGCGGCCTCGTAATCGTCATGGTAGACGCAAGCCGCGCCCTCGACGTTTTGACCGATCAGCACAATGGGCACACGGCAAGACACAATGGCCGCACGATGTTCGTCGGTGATCATGGTCGCCACGAGCACGATGCCATCGACCGGGTGGTTCTGGAACAGGTCGAGATACTCGAGCTCACGCTCGGCCACGTTATCAGTATTCGCGAGCAGCATCTGGTAGCCACGGAGACCGAGCCCCTGGCCAATACCGGCGGTAATGCGGCTCACGGATTCCGAGTTAATCTTAGGCACGATGACGCCGATGAGCTTGGTGGAACCGGTGCGCAGCGCGCGAGCCTGACTAGATCGCACGTATCCGGTCAGCTCAATCGCCTGCTTAATGCGCTCGGCCTTGTCCGCCGAGATATATCCACCGTTGAGGTAGCGCGAGACCGCGGCGCTCGAAACGCCAGCCAACTCGGCCACATCTTTCATCTTTACCACGAGCACCCCTGTCATTGAAATCGCTTTCACCATGATACCCGTGACGGCGCTTCGGATAAATCAATATCACCCAGGTCGAGCAAACGTCAGCGAGCGGGGGAAGGGCCCGGCGAGGGGGCGATGCGCGGCGATCTAGTCGGCCGGCTGCCGTGGCGGGGTGCCGCGAAAGAGGAGCGAAGCGTACTTCATGTACGCGAGCGACGGTTTGAGCGGCAGATCGCCCGGCAGATGCCCGCGCAGCGTCGAGCGGTCCGGCGTTCGTTAGAACGCCGGAACATAGTTATCCATGATACTCGCCGTTGTACTGGATGAGGGTCAGGTCCTCAACGCCATCGAGCGTGCGAATCGCGTCGGCATAGGGCATGTCCACGCCGTCCGAGAATACCTCCACGGCCATCTCGACTTTGTCGCCGCGCATAGTCTTGGACTTAACGGTGAACTTGGTGCGCCCAAATGCACGCACGATATCGTCGCCGGTGGTCTGGCCCGTGTAGTGAATGACCATCATGTACACGCGCGACTTGTCCTGGTGGCTCGCAAAGCCGGCGATCATCACCACGATCACCACCGCCGTGAGCCCCACGAGCGCATACATGCCGGCGCCGGCCGTAATGCCCGTGGTAATGGCCCAAAACAGATACAGCAGGTCGAGCGGGTCCTTGACCGCCGTACGGTAGCGGACGATGGACAGAGCACCGACCATACCGAGCGAGATGACCACGTTCGTCGAGATCGCGAGCGTGACCATGCAGGTAAGCACGCACATGCCCACGAGCGTCACGGCAAAGCTACGCGAATACACCACGCCGGTAAAAAAGCGCTTGTACACGTAATAGATCAGGATGCCCATGGCGAGCGCCACGAGCAGCGAAAGGCCGATCTTGGCAGGGTCGACCTGGCCAAACGCCTCCAAGACGGAGTTCTTAAAAAAGTCCCTGGTGCTCATGGTCTAAATATCCCCTCGGTTCTCAAAATCCGATTCCCAGTAGTTAAAACCGCGCAGGTAGGCGGTCTTTTCGTAACACAGGCAGTACTTGGAGACCGCCGTAAGCTCGGCCGCGCCCGGCGGCACCATATCGCGCACGAGCTGCGGGCAAAACTCCGTAAACTTGACCTCCATCACCAGCTTGCCGGGCTCCAGGACCGGCAGCGCGGGCAGCGTCGCGTCAAAGATATCGAAGCTTCCCACCGCGGCACGCACGTTCATGTCAAACGTAATGCGCACGGTGCCCTCATCCATCACCCACGGCTCGCGCTCGTAGTCCACGATGGTCCGCGGGCGCATCATGTTGCAGATGCACTCGATGTAGAACTCGCGACAGATCGGATAGGGGCTCCTCAGCAAAAAGCCGTAGTCGCCAGCCAGAATCTGCTCAAACTCGCCACGTGTGAGCGGCGCGTCCTCCTTATAGATCCAGCTACCGTACTTCTTTTTGCGCTCGAGCTTAATCACCTTGTCGCTGCCGTTATAGATGCGAACGCGAAACTTTTTGCGCATGAGAATGCCGGCGTCTTTTTCCTCGTAGGCCGAGTTGCAGTAGTCGTCAAAGTACAGGCTGCGAATGGTGTAACCGCCCGCCCGCGCATGCTTGTCCAGTTTAAATACCGGCGCCATGCGACAGGCAAGCGCGGCGTGCTCGCCCTCGTTAATGAGATATTTGAGCTCGTGGCGGTAACGCTCCTGCGTGGTACGCACAGGCGGAGCCGCCAAGCGCTCAAGCAGCGCGCTAGTCCTCCTCATACGTGTCCTCCACGACCTTACCGCCGTCTTGCACGTAAAAACACTTCATGCCGTAGTGCTTGCCGTCGTCAGTCACATAGTAGTCAAACGCATCTTGCGTAAAGCCGTCGGAGTTGGTGGCACGCACGCGCACAAAATACTGGCCGGTATCGGGCGCATCGCAGGTCACCTCGGGCAGCAGCACGTCCTCGGCCTTAAAGATTACGTCAGTAATGGCATAATCCCGCGCCAGCTCCACGGTATAGCGAATATCGCGCGCCTCAAAGTCGTACGCGGCATCCCAGTTCACGCGCAGTTTGCCGTTTTCAATCTGCGGCACACCAATGTAGAACGGCATGGGCTTCTTATAGCTCTCGCGGAAACTCTGGTAATTCTCCTTGATCTCGGAAGGAATCGCCGCGGCAATCTGCTCGTATTCGTCCTTCGTCACGGGCAGATGCTCCATGTCGGGCGCAGCAAAGACGAGCGGCTCCGTGACCTCGTGATAATGCTCGACCATCTTGCTCAGACGCTCTTCGGTTAAATACGAGCGCAGGTCCTTGACGGCGCTATCGAGTTCTCTGCGGAACGACTTGCTGCGCAACGCGCGGTTAAACAGAACGTTGCCCCAGTAGTTGCTCACGCCGCGCTCCCAGCTCGCATAATCCGAGAACCCCGTCAAGCTCAACTCGAGCTTGCGCAGCATGCCGTCGTTATCCCAATCCAGGATGTACCAAACCTTGGAGTTAAGCGGGCTGTACAGATAACAGTTACGGTTCTGCGTATCGCAGTTGCCCGTCAGAATCTGAAACGCCATCCAATAGACCAGGTTCTCGGTATCAAAGTAGGTGTCGAGCACATCGTCGATCTTTTGCGTATCGTCGTTGAGCGCATCGAGCATCTCGATCAACTTGGTATGGTCCGAATCGCCCTTAATCTCGAGCATGCCCTCAAACGCCGTCTGGTTATAGTCGGGGTCATCCGCCAGCTTGATGGTGTCTTCGAAGCGATGGAAATCGAAGTTGTTCACCTTATACAGATGCCCGCTCTTATCCAGACCGTGGGCCTTGAGCGCCGTCTTGTTGAGCTGCTCGACCTGCGTAAACAGTCCGTAGTCCTCAAAGGTGTCGTTAGATTTTTCGGTCTGGTCGCACACCCATAAGTGCACAAATTGCGTGCGCAGGCCCATCATCTGGGGAATGCCGCGGATCAGATCGTAGGCCATCTTGTTACGAAAGCGCATGCCCTCGCCCATGTGCTTGTTGAGCGCAATCGCGCGCTGCTGGCGCCACGTGCCCTTGCCCTTTTTGAGCTCCACCTTATAGTTCTTTTGCGTATAGGTACTCGACGTCTGACCGCGCACCTGCACCGTGGCGTTGGGTGCCTCCTCGCCATAGCCGACCTCGCCAGCAACGGGGCCCTTATCATCGCCAGGCTGCAGCAGGCCCATAACCTGATAGCGCGTCACGCCCATGTCGGCATAGTCGTAGACCGAGTAGGTATTGATCTCGACCCAGCTATGATCGGTATTCTCGGAGCTGTTGCCGCGAGAGACCGTCAGGTACATGCATACGATGCCCGAGTCATCGTAGACCTCGTACAGCTCATCCTTGTCGCGAAGGTGCTTGGTCTCGCTAGACGCATCGGCCTTTTTAATCTTGTCCTGCTCCCTGTCTTTTGTCGAGGATTCGTCCTGCGAAGAGCAGCCCGAAAGCAGCAATGTGCCGGCAGCCGCCCCAATCAAGCGGCGACGCGATATCATCCTATCGGTCATCAGGACCTCCCCAACGATTGCGATACACGCGAACCACCGTGCGCTCAAACACACCATGCGGCTCGCCCTCTAGACGCAGTTCCTCGTAGCGCTGCTCGGCACGGTCGAGCAAGCGGCCCAGCTGTGTAAAGCGACCCGTCTTGTCGGTCGCCACAATGGGCTGCTGACTCAGGATACGATACGGCAAGTTGGCGGTATAAGTATCGAGCCGCATGAGCGCCACAACAAAAAACACCGCCGCTCCGAGCAAAAAGCCAAAGCCATAAAACTGCTGCGGAAAGAACAGCGAGACGATGGTCGCCAGCCCCGCCACACCCGCGAACAGCCCGGAGGCAAGCACGGCGCCTTTGTAGTCGGTAAAGTACAGCAAGATGAGCATCACCGTATTGCCCACGGCATACAGGCCATAGCCCACGCACAGCGTGCGGAAATACCCGTGCATCAGATTGTTGAAGCCCAGTGGCAGGGCCGAGAGCACCGTGGTCTCGAGCGAGATGACCGCTGCCGTCACAAACAGCTGCTTGAGCGCGCAAAACCGCAGCTCCCGGTTGAGCGTGGCGAGCATTTCCTCCTCGGCCACCACGATGTCGCCCACCACGCCGCCGTCGTTAAACAGGCTGTAGTAGTCGCGGTAGCGCGGATAGAAGTTGACCTCGACCGAGACCACAAAGTTGACGGTCGTGACCAGGATGGTCAAAAACGCGATGAGCGCCGGCACATCGTAGTAGGGCGCACCATAAAAGAAGCCCTTGACCTGCACGCCAATGGGACCGGCCCAAATAATCACCAGGTGCGCAAAGAGTCCCAGATTGGTTAACAGACCCGTGAGCGCCAGCGGCATAAACTGATCGAGCCACCGCAAAAAGGGCCAGGGGCTGCGGTCGCTCTGAGGAAAATACCGGTACAGCAGCACCACGTCCCAGGCGAGCATGACGCCGTAGCCCAGAGCAATTGACGCCAACAGGCCCTCGACCGGCGGCAGTCCCAGCGCCAGCGCGGCCAGGGCGCACAGGCACGCCACGCCAATGGCAGCCGCAAAGCTGCACAGGATGCCGCGGTAATCCTTGATGGCCGTGAGGTAACTCATGCCGTTCCAGTTGACGATCATAATGTTGAACAGCCACAGGCACAGCAGCCCCTGCAGCAGCGTGGCGCCCGAGAACAGCAAAAAGACGCCGTAGAGCACCGTGCCCGCAACGAGCATGATGGCGTTGGAGCCCCAAAACGAAGGCAGTATCTCATCCTCGCGCTCGGCAAACAACATATCAGCCAAAAAGCGCGTGACCGGCATGGAGAAAAAGCTCGTGAGCGTGAGCGACGCCAGCAGCGTATAGGTCACCATGCACACCAGCAAGTCCTGGTTGGCGCGCCCCACGCCCCACAGACCGCACAGCACCAAGATACCCACCTGGAGCAGCACACCCAGCAGCATGGGGCCCGTGCACACAATGCCGGCGTAGCCGTAAGCGCGCATCGTGGCAAACAGGCCCTTGCGCCTAAACAGGCGCTTGAGCTCAAAACCAATTCCGGCCACCGGTTACTCCCCCTCTCTGGGCAGGTCAAACGCTTGCGCCGTCTCGTCGTACAGCGCGCGATAGTTGGCGAGCATCTGCTCGTGCAAAAAGTACGTGGCAACGCGACGCTGCCCGCGCTCCCCCATCTCAATGCGACGGGCGCGGCTCACGCACATGCGTTCCATGGCATCGGCCAAGCCCTTGCGATACATGGGCGGCGTCACAAAACCCGCCACGCCAAAGTCGTCGCCCGGAGCGCCTTCGAGCAGCTCGCGACAGCAGCCCACCTCGGTCGTCACGCAGGGACGGCGCGCAGCGAGCGACTCCAGCACGCTGAGCGGCTGGCCCTCGGAGATGCTCGTCAAAATGGTAAAGTCGAGCTTTTCCATGTACTCGACCACGTTGACGCGGCCGGTAAAGATCAGGTCGCGCACGCCCAGGGTTTCGACCAGCGCGTGGCACTCGGCGCCGTACTCCTCGTCGTCCACACCGCCCATGATGTGCAGGCGCACCTTGGGCAGGCGCTCGTGCAGCTCAAAGAAGGCATAAATCATAGTCTTGACGTCCTTGATGGGCGCCAGGCGCACCACCGCGCCAATGTCTACCCAGCCGTCATCGGGCTTTAAGGGAATGTCCTTAAAGCGGTCGAACTGGATGCCGTTGGGAATAACCAGGCATTTGTCCGCATCGCAGCCCATATCGATCTGCGTCTTGCGGGCGTTGTGAAACAGGCTCGTCACGCGAAAGGCGCGACGGTAGATCTCCTCCGAAAGCAGGTAGAAAAAGCGGATCCAGCGGTCCTTAAACGACGGCACAACCCAGTCGGCGCGAATGATCTCTTCCTCGCGTTCGCGGGTATAGATGCCATGCTCGGTCAACAGCACTGGCGCATGGTAAACGCTTGAGCCCAGGCAGGCGAGCAGGCCACCGTAGCCGGTCGAGATGGCATGGTACACATCGGCCACCGGTACCTCGCTGCCCAACAGATAGAGCACGGGCAGCAGCATAGAGCGCATGGTATGGAATGCGTCGGCAAAGGGCGTGTAGGGGTACTCTGTCAGGCACACGTCGCGGAAGATGTCCATAAACGTTCGGCTCTGCAAAAACGAGAGCGGATGCACGCGACGGCGCTGGAAGATATCGAACAGCACGTCCCAGTCCGGATTGGAGAGCGACACCAGGCGGCGTAGCGCCTCGCGCTCGCGGTCGTTAAAACTGGCTTCGTGTTGCTCGCCCGAAAGCCGCAGGGCATCGTCCAGGAACACCTCGTGCACCTCGACCACGTTGCTGGGCAGCTCGTAGACAAATTTGCCGCGGTCGGCAGCATGCGCGCCAATCACCCACAGCACGAACTCGTGCTCGGGCATGGCCTGGATATAGCCATGCATCCAGGTAGATACGCCGCCGTGCACATAGGGGTAGCAACCCTCGAGTACCAAGCAGATTCTCATCTGTCGCCACCCTCCTTGCGCTCGATCGTCAGGGTCTTATCATTTGCCTTGAGCAGATACAGATTGCCCGTAAGGTGCGTTAGTTCGCCATCCGTCACCGCACCCGGCTCGCCATTATTGGCGCGGAACATGAGCCACGCCTCGTCGTGGAAATTGCCCAGGCTGAGCGTCCAGGCATCCGCGCTGGTATCCACGCTCACCGTCACCGAAGAAAAGCGCTGGATGGCACCCGAGCATTCCGAGCCGGTCTGGCGACGCAGGTCGGGCGCGGATTTGGTAAGCCACTCCAGGTAGTCGACCAGGCCGCCCTTGTAGATCTCCCAGCCCTCCTTGGCTCCGCGATCGGGGTCCAAAAGGTCGTCCGGGTGCATAAAGTGCGTGCTCACGTAGTGCATGTTGAGCTCGGACACGGCTGCCAGGCGCATATAGGAATCGTCGACCATGCCGCCCGAGACAATGCGCGGCTGCTCCACAATGCCATCGCTCGCCACGCCAAACTCCTGCACGTACGGCAGGTCGGTGCCATCCTCAAAATACGTACTGGCGATGGTCTTAATGCGCGGAACATCGGTACCGATAAGCTTGCGCGCACGGACCGAAAGGATATTTGACGGCGGCACGTAGACCGAGCCGTGCGCGTTGGGCAGCACCTCGTCCTGAAAGGCAATAAGCTCGTTAAGCGATGCGACGAGCGTCTCCTTGTTCTTCCACGTCTTGTAGTCGTACAGCGTGCCGTAATCGGTGTCCCAGAGCGCCAGAGGCTGATGGTTGTAGCCGTGAAAGCCCAGCTCTCCGCCCATCTGCAGCAGCATGCCGCCAAAATAGCGGAACTGCGTGGTATCGGGTTGGCGCGCGGGCTCGGTCTGGTTGACCGCGTCCTCGTAGTTTTCGATCATCACGCCGGTATAGCGAATGCCGTATTTTTGCGCGAGCTTTTGCAGATCGGGCCACCAGACCTTGGTGTAAAAATCCGCAATGGAAAGGCCGTAGTCACGCTTGATATAAGTACCATCGCCCGAGGGCACGGGGCTAGGAAAGTCGTCCAAATAGAACACGGCGCTGTTGATGACCGGATAGGCCGTGGCATCACCCAGCAAGCTTATGGCCGAAGCATAGAACCCACGCATGACCTTGTCGTAGATGCCAATGTTGCACACCACGGTGTGACCACTGCCGCAATCGTTAGACCAAATGAGCGGCGTGCCCGCGTCACCGGTCCTTGCCCAGACGTGCGCCGTTTCGCGCAATGAAACCGAAAGCGAAGAATCGAAGGGGTCCGAGAACTCGTAGCGCTCTCCTCCGCCCAACATAAAGTCCTCGCTCGGAACGATACTTTCGGCTGTCGCATAGTCATATCCGGCCGATTCGATCCCAAGCTTGGAAGCAATAGCCTGCAGGCAGTTCGAGTTATCTGGCGTCATGCCCAGCATGAGTGAGCCGCCCGCACTCACCCAACTCATCAGATCGGTCAGATGCGTACCCAGTCCGTCAAGCGAGGGCATAAGCACAATCACGCGATCAAACGACGTGAGCGATGGGATCGCGTCCGCACCGTCGGTGGCAATATCAACATCGCGATGGGCGATCTTCATGTCGAGCAGGATCTGGTCGAACTGTTCCTTTACGTCCTCGACGCCAGCTTGATCGGAATCGGTAATGACCAGGCACGTGGGCTTATGGCCAAAGATTGCCGAGGAGGCAGGCACCGCATCGTTGGCGGCAAGCATCCCCAGCTTATGCTGGCCCGCACTGTACTGCACGCCGGCACGCTCCACCAGCAGCACGGCGGCCATGGCAATAAAGACCGCCCACACCACGAGGAGTCCCATCCAACGAAAGCGGCCTGCACGGTCGCGGATATGTTGCGCCACACTCATCCGGCCTCCTCCCCGTCGCGCCAAAACGCCAACTTTTCGCGATTGTCGGCGCTCAAATACACATGCTGTTTGTCAATCGCATCGATCACACGGTTAACCTCGTCACCATCGCGGCGCATCACGGCAAGGCGCAGGCAAAGCATCCAAACCTCCTGCTCCTCGGGCACGTCGAGCACCAGCTGGTCGGTCACGGCCTGCGCCTCGTCGATCTGTCCGACATCGGCCAGAGCCGTCGCATATCGAATGCGCAGCTCAAGGGTATCCTCGCGCTCGCAGCGACGCGCAAGCAGGCGCGCGTACTGTTGGCGCTGAATCTGAGCCACGCGCCCCTCAGCCAAGCCCGAGCCCAAGTATTCACCAAGAAAATCGCAGTATTCGTTGAGGTTTTGCGCACTCGGGTCCGTCTTAAAGGCACGCTCCAGCTGCTGCAGTTTAAGGTCGGACTCCTTGGAAATCTGCGCCACCGCCGTCGCGGCATAGTGCGCCACCTCAACGTCGTCGTTAAGCTTAGCCGCCTGCAGCTGCGCCAGGTACGCGTCGGGCTCCTCGGTGAGCATGGAGAGCATTAGGCGGCGCCGGTATGCCGGGTCGTTGACGATGAGCGCCTCCTCGAGCGGCACTACGCCTGCATCGTCCTCACCACTCGGTACCGACATACTGCGATGGAGCTCGTCGTTGAAGCGCAGCGACTCCAGCGCAGACTCTTTCAGCCCCTCGCCAAACACCGCGCTGCGGACCGATAGCAGAACCACCAGCAACGGGCCCCACAGCGGTACCAGCACTATCACAGCCAGCATGTGCCCGCGCACCGGCAGCAAGCCCAACTTCATGAGCGTCCACAGCATCAGGCAAACCAGCGCATGAATCAGCAACAAGACGGCAGCAACGACAAGCGAGATCAAGCGACACTCCCCTCGCCGTCACCGGTGTAAGAGATGTGCTGCAGCAGCGCCACGATGTCCTCGCCGTCGACGGGCTCCACCGCAATCTGCTTGGCGCTCAGGCGCTCGCGGATAATGGGCAGATCGCACGCCTTTGCCTGGCGCATAAGCAGGTAGAGCACGTCGCCGTCGACCAAGCCCGCCGCGTCGCTCTCGCGGATTGCCGACCCAAT
This sequence comes from uncultured Collinsella sp., assembly GCA_900540095.1. Lineage (GTDB taxonomy): Bacteria > Actinomycetota > Coriobacteriia > Coriobacteriales > Coriobacteriaceae > Collinsella. The sequence continues at coordinate 6,560 of UQEO01000015.1, read as the reverse complement.
TGCGCCCACCAGCTCGCCGACAGGCTCCACGCCCGGTACCACGCGCAGGAGCAAAAAACTCCCCATCTTGCTATCTGCCAGCGCCTGCTCCGCCGCGAGCTCTTGGCCAAAGGCAGCCTGCTTGAGCACGCAAGTGCCGTCAACGCAGCGTTTATCCTGCGCCACCGCCTCATAGTCAAAGGCACGGCCCAGCGCGCTTTCGACCAACCCGCACAAGATGCGGAACAGGTTTTGATAATAGAGGGTCATTTGGTTTTCGGCCGCACTACGCACAAAGATCAACACGGCGGGCGCCCCGTCGCGCTCGATCGTGTATCCAAACATGGGAAGTCCCGGCGTCAGCTCGCGGTTCACCCACAGGTTCGAACGACCCCCGTCGCCCAAAAGAGGTGCAAGCTGCTCAAGCGTGAGCGAGCGTGCGGCATCTTCGGCAATCGCGGGACTTGCTGCCACCAGGCGTGCAAATGCCCCGCCCGAAACATGGTAGATCGCCACCGAATCGTTCTCGAGAATCTCGCCCAGAAGCTCGCAGCACTTGCGATAGATGTCGCGAGGGTTGAGCACATCGAGCTCCTGCGTCACGGCAAAGATCTTGCCAAAGCTGTCGTGGCGACCCACGATCTGGCGCCTGTACGCGCGCTTGTCCTCGATCGCGTCGTGGTAGAGCTGCGTAAGGAACGTATTGCGGTTGCGCACGAGCTCGTTTTGATCTCGCTCCGCCCTAATGGCTTCGCTGTTGCGCAGCTGCACATAGCCGCACACGGCACCCACCACAAAGTACGCAATAAACGGCAGCCAGTTGGACGGCTCGTAGAACAGGCCCTGGAAGGTATAGCCGTACTGAGTAAAGTAGCTCGCGGCCAAACCCACCGACGCCAGCAGCGCCGCAACCAGGCCAAAGTCCAAGCCATACAGAGTGCCGATCAGCACCACGTAGAGCAGGCGATAATCGAGCACGTTGAGCTGAGCAGACTGCGAAAACACCAGCTCCAGGCCCTCAAAGAGCACCCAGGCCAGCGCGGTCTCCAGGCATTTGATGGGCAGTGTCCGCCCGCGCATGCGGTCGATGGCGGCACGCAGCGGATGGCGCTTGCCCGCGAGGGTCTGCTCCCAGCGGGCGTGTATGGTCGAAAGATCGCGCAGCACGTCATAGCGCTGGAACCACCCGTAGCGCGTGCGGACGGTATCGCTCGGAGCAATGGAGACGACGGCGTCCCCGTCGTAGGTAATGTCGAGCCCCGGGAACAAGCCCTTGAGCGCCTCGCCCAGGTCTCCCACGGTGTGGGCAAAGCTATCCGGAACCTCGAGTTCCTCGAATGTGGCATCCCAGCTGTCGAAGATGCGACGCACCAGAACGGCCAGCTCCTCGGCGCAGAGGGCACCGAGCGGTGAGTCCGCCCCAGCCCTCATGACAGCAGAGCCTTGCGAGCACGCCTCGAACAGCGGGGTCAAAATCGGGTCTTCCAGCGTGGGCGAGGCGGTGTACAGATACGGCACGCGCAAGATCTTGGCCTGAATGCCGTCGCGGACCGCATAGTAGCGGCACAGGTCGTTGGCCGCACGGGCAATGATGCCCTTGCCGTTTTGCCCCGCAGCGTCCACCGCACCGTCCGCTCCCATGGGACCAGTCACAAACAGCAGCTGAATCTGGCGACCCATGCAAGCTCGAAAGACGGAGCGCAGCAGCTCGATGTCGCCAACGGCCTCGGTATGCGGCGTGAGATAGGTAGAGAGGTAGACCACACGGTCGAATTCGTAAGCCTGGTCCAGGTGCTGCAGCAGCTCTTTCCAAGACGCATGGAGCGACGACCCGTCGCGGCGCGCCTCGTTGGCCGCCACGACCTGAACATGGTCACCGGGAAACGCCTTGGCACAAAAGTCGTCATCGACATACACGGTATTGCCAACAACCAGCACTTCCACCGTGCGCTCCCCCTCCCCAAATTTAGCTTTTGCCATGGTAAACATGCATATTGTACGCTGTCAATGTAGGCCAAAGGCAACTTTAAAGCTGTTTTAAGAACTTTTTCAGACGGGAAGCGACTCGCGCCTGAGCCAGAGAGCCCTACACGTGCCGCTGCACGGCGGAGAAAGGCGAATCCACTACCCCTCAGGCATAATTCCTGAGCAAAATCAAGCAGAGCACACGGCTTTTTGCGCCACTTTAAGACGTAATCGGGATGTGGCGAGAGGCCAAATTCGGAAGTGCGGGGAAAACCAAAGGAATGCTGACCAGACCCCCGTTTTAGGCTTCCGCGACCTGCGGTTTTGATACAAAAAAACCGCGTTGTGCTCGAAGGTTTTCGATTTTTCCCCGCACTTCTGTAATTACATCTCTGGATCGAGGGCGCAGGCAATGGTGACGACATCCACGATAGCGCCCCCCTATGCCTGATACCAAAATCGTTCCATAGGGACCCGTTTCCCAATGGGATGATTCTTCACAAAGGGCATTAAGGCGCATGAGAACATGGTAGAGGCAAGCAAGCGCGCTTCCACGTTTTCGCCCATGGTGACCACGGTATAATCCAACGAGACAAGCAACGAACGGGAAAGGCAGCGCGGATGAACCTGGGCAGCGAGAGCGAGACCGTCGAGTTCAAGAAGTCCACTGGCGAGCATAAAGAAGCACTGCAAGCCATCAGCGCCATGCTGAACAAGCACGGCCGCGGCGAGCTCTACTTCGGCGTGAAGGACAACGGCGATGTCATCGGCCAGGATGTCAGCGACGCAACGCTGCGCCAGGTGACGTCGTGGGTGTCCGACAAGATCGAGCCCGCGGTGTTCCCGACGGTCGAGTGCCTCGACGCCGATGATGGGCTGCGATACATCAAAATTGCCTTCTCAGGTGCCGACGCCCCCTACTCCGCCGACGGACGCTACTTCACCCGCGTGGGGACTTCGAACAAAGCGCTGTCGGCCTCGGAGCTGAGCGCCATGGTCGTCAAGCGTGAGCGCGCCCGTAGCCCGTGGGACTCGCTGCCGTCTGGCAGGCCCGTCTCCGACGCCGACGAGCAGGCGGTGCGTGACTTCGTCGCGCGCGGCGGCAGGGCCGGACGCGTGGGCGGCGGGTTCGCCGGCGTGGAGGACACCTTGGCAAGGCTCGACCTCGTCGCGCCCGACGGCAGCCTAAGAAACGCCGCGGTGGAGCTGTTCTGCGAGGGATCCGACACCTACCCCAGGATGAAGCTGGGGCTTCTGGGCGGCAACACCAAGGCCAAGATCCTCGACCTGCGCCGCGAGAGCGGCACCATGCTCAAGCTGCTCGACTTCGCCGAGTACTTCGTGACGTCGAACATCAGGCGCGAGTTCGTCATCGGCGAGACGGGCATGTACCGCAAGGAGATCCCCGAGATCCCGGCCGAGGCCATCCGCGAGGCGGTTGCCAACGCGCTGTGCCACCGCGACTACACCACCGGCACCGCCGTCGAGGTCAACGTGTTCATGGACACCGTCCAGATCGTGAGCCCGGGCCTGTTCCCCGAGGGCGACTCGCCGCAAGAGCACCTAGACGGTACCGCGAGCGAGTTCGGCCTCCGAAACCCCGCGATCGCGCGCACCCTGTTCCGCGCCGGCGTCATCGAGCAGTACGGCACGGGCATACCGCGCATCAAGGAGGCCTGCGAGGCAGCCGGCGTGAGGTTCCGCTTCGAGCAGACCGTCAACAGCACCGTCGTCGTCTTCGAGCGTCCTGGGTTGCAGAAAGCGGCCTTCAGGAGAACCGCGGCCGACAACCGACCGCTCCTCAGCGAGCGCGAACGAGCAGCGATGGCAATTGCCGCCGCTCAGGGGAAAATCACGACCTCCGACCTCGCGCGGGAGTCCAATGTCGGTAGGAAAACGGCCTCGAAGACTCTGAAAGACCTTGCCGGTCGAGGCCTGTTGGAATGGGTAGGGAAAAGCCCGAAAGACCCGCACCAGTTCTACAGGATGCCAAGCGAAGTTTGAGGCTGCAGGTCCTAGCCGGGAAACAGGCCCATTGCGTTTGCTGCCCTCCCCCTGCTGGGCACTACTGAGTAATCTACTGGGCACTGCTGAGTAATCTACTGAGTAGTGCCCAAGCGCGAGTTGGCAAGTCCGCCGAAGCCCAGAGAAACGGCTCCGAAGAATATACTGACCGCTACTGACCGCTACTGACCGCTACTGACCGCGGCATTCGGCAGGCCCGCCGAATGCCGCGGTCTCCCGAGACTAGCAGAGCCGCCCTTATTGTTAGCGCTGCCGAAGCAAGCCCTACTTCAGCAGCAACTTGAATTTTCGTGCGATGAGCCTCCCCGGAGCCAAGAGCCTTTTGCCCTAATCACAACACCGCAATTCAAGCACCGCAGAAAACTCCATTAGCGATGAACCAGCCACTTGAAGACGTGATCAAGGTGCGGCAAGGGGTCAAATTCGGAGGTGCGGGGAAAATCGAAGAAATGCTAACCAGGCCCCAGTTTTCGCTTCCGCGAACTGCGGTTTTGGTGCTAAAAATCGCGTTGTGCTCGAAGGTTCTCGATTTTCCCCGCACTTCCGTAATTACATCCTTGGATCGAGAGTACAGGCAACAATGACGTCATCCGCGATAGCACCCAACAGTCACGGACGTACAAAAGGCCGTTGCCGGAAGCCTCCATACAACGACTCTTCTTTGCGCGCGCCACGCTCGCAATGCTCCATTAAATGTAACTAATTGATTTGCTATATACCATTCATAATGGCACATAGCAAATCAATTAGTTACATGTGGAGGCAGAACATGAGGGAGTACGTCGAGAAGCAGCTGCACACTAGAGTCGATTGCGAGCCCAACGACGCCTCGGAAATAACGACGCAAAACTCTTTCCGAAAGTGTAGGTGAGCGAAATGGCGACTCATGCATACGATGACCTTTATTCTTATCTAGCCGCATTCAAGAACAGCTCTCTTGCCGAAATAATTGCGTACCTAGAAGAACTGGGGCAAAGGAGGTTCGACGCCTTTATTAGGGGCCTTGCACCCCTTATCCCAATCGAAAAAATCGAAAATCAATCCCTGTTCAATTTTTCTGTTGACTCCACCCTTGAAGGAGGCAAATTCCCCTGCACTGACTATGCCTGTCGAGAGCAAAACATTTACCATTTGGCAAAGTTCTCAGCATTGTATGCAGATAAAACACTGATTCATTGCCCTATAGAATCGGCATTCGAAATGGGGCACGATGATTATGCCTCAGTCGATGAACTTGCATTCGGGATCTATTTGACCATGCGAGTCGAAGACATAGTCAAAGCTGGAATACTCGGATTTTCGAGCAATTACATTCCTCTTTGCAAAGATTGCCTAGCGCGACAAATCGAAAGAGAATCAAAAGCAAAAGGATTGATATCGAGTTATTGGGATGAACTCGTACGACAATTCTGTTCCTCTACCTCGTGCACTTTAAAACAAGCACCAGATGGGAATCTGTGTGTAGCGATTGAGGGAATGGATGCATATGGGTCCCATGATGAGATGGATGTCGATTTCCTGGTAATCCCGTCTGAATACGAATCGCTCTATGCAAGCCAAGGCGAAACGCGATTGGATAGAGACATGCTGGAGAAAGGCGGCATCTCGACTATCCTACTGCCTTTGTTGGACGATTGCTTTCAAGCCCTCGTCAATCCCTATTTTTCGAATAGCTCGTATTTAACCACTCGTCCAGCTCAGATTGAGTTCCTCGAGTCCGCAACTTCCACCCTTTATCCTCGAAAAGATCAGACCATACCCATTCGCCGGTTATCTTGCCCCCTCCCCATTGCTGAAAATGCAACGTTGCGTAGCATCCTTGATTGCCGCATTAGAAACGAAGAGTCGTTTCTTGTGTTTAGGGATACCTTGTCCAAAGGCCTGAGCGAAAGGCCCATCGACACCTCGACATTAGCTGACCTGAAGAACGACCTAATAGAGCCCGAGCTTCACAAGATATCTTTAGTGATGAAAAACGAGCGATCCCGATTAGTCACCTCCGCAGGCATTGAAGCCGCTATCGGAATTGCGAGCTTTACATTGGGGCAATACGGAATCGCATCACCTTCTGATGCCATGGCCTTCCTCGGGGCTGCCGGCATAGGGGCCGTTGCATCTCAATCCGCAGATTTCTTGCGAGAAGCCAAGGCAAAAGAGAACCCCATGTATTTCCTCTGGAAGCTCAATAGAAACAACCGTCTGTAACCTAAGGGGCAGAACACCGCAGTCGCCGAGCATATCTCGATCATTAAATAAAGGCAGCACTAGAAAGGATGTTAGCGCCGGGCGATTTTAGCCGCTAATAGTCAAACTATTTTGACCAATCCCGGTCACCGAATAATGGCCACCGTGCCTCCCCGCCGCCACTACGCTGGTGGTGCCAACACGCCGGCGTTAGGAGGACCATTGAGGTGAACGAGAGACACGATGACCTACAGGAGATTATAGACGCGGCGCTCCGGGAGATGGCCGCGGAGGAGGGCGACGGGTTCGACCCGCAGGCATGCAACCTCGCGGAGTTCTGCAGGAGGACGGGGGTAGTGTCGAGAAAGTTGGTGTAGAGCCCCATCCGAAGCGAGTCGGCCCGGCGT
>UQEO01000014.1 GCA_900540095.1 uncultured Collinsella sp. | reverse complement strand
CATTGGCATCGAGGATGGCTTTGAGCTCATCCCAGTCGCCAAAGACGGTCTTGCCGCGACGACCGCCGTAGACGTGCGCATTGCCCCACTGGACCTTCATGCCGGGCTTTTCACGCACGTACAGCTTGACGGGCGTCTTTTTGGGCGCGGTGGCGATGTAGTTGATAATCTCCTGTGCATCCATCTCGGCTGCGCTGCTCATTTGCTATCTCTCCTTTGGGTGGATTCGGTTGATACCTGGTTAGGCAAACATGACCTGATCAAACGTATAGAAGCCGTGCTCACGGGTGACGAGCTTCTGCGCGGCTGCCAGGGCGCCGTTGACGAAGATCTGACGGCTCGTGGCGCGATGCGTGAGCGTGACTTCCTCGTCCTGGCCAAAGAAACTCACTTCGTGCACGCCGGCGACAGTGCCACCGCGCAGCGAGTGCATGCCGATCTCCTTGGGGTCGCGCGCTCCGCACATGCCCTCGCGGCCATAGACGGGGCGGTAGCCTGCCTCGGGCTCGGCTTCGACGACGGCATCGAGCAGCAACTTGGCTGTGCCGCTGGGGGCATCGACCTTTTGGTTATGGTGCGTCTCGACGATTTCGCAGTCAAAGCCGGGCAGTTCGCGCGTGGCCTGGGCAACCAGATGGCGCAGGGCGGCGATGCCGATAGAGTAGTTGCCCGAGTGCATGACGCGGGCGTTCTGACCCAGCTCGCGCAGGCGGTCCATCTGATCGGGTGTGTAGCCCGTGGTGCCCGAGACCAACGCGGCGCCCGTGCGCTCGACATAGGCGACGACGGCATCGAAGGTAACGACGTTCGAGAAGTCGATGATGACGTCGGCTGCCGGGGCGCTCTCGAGCTCGGACAGATCAAAACCGATCTGGGCGACGATATCAAAAACGGGCTGACCGGCGGCGTCGACAACGCCCTCGGCGGTGGTGCGGATGAGCGAGCCCATGCGGCCCGTTCCCATAATGACAGTCTTAATCAAGCAGACCAGCTCCCTTCAGAGCATCGGTAAGTGCAGCGCGCGTGTCGTCTGCCATGGGGCATAGAGGCATGCGGTAGTTTGCCTCGATCATACCCATCTGAGCGAGCGCTTCCTTAACGGGGATGGGATTGACCTCACTAAAGAGGGCGTTGATGAGCGGCTGACCGGCAATCTGGATATCGCGGGCACGTGCCACGTCACCGTCCAGATAGGCGCGGCACATGTCATGCACGAGCTGCGGCTGAACGTCGGCCCACACGCTGATGGTGCCCGAGGCGCCCAGGCTCATGAGCGGCACGGTGAGCGCGTCCTCGCCCGAGTACATGCGGAAGTCGTCGGACAGCAGGTGGGCAATCTTGGCCGCGTAGGCGACGTTGCCCGAGGCTTCCTTAATACCCATGATGTTGGGGTGCGCGGCCAAGCGCTCTACGTTGCGCTCGCTGATGCCGCAGCCGCAGCGGCCGGGGATGTTGTACAGGATGCAGGGGATGTCCACAGCATCGGCGACGGTCTTAAAGTGCTGATAGATACCCTCTTCATTGGACTTGTTGTAGTAGGGGGTGATGAGCAGCAGGCCGTCGGCTCCCAAGCCCTGGTAGGTGAGCGACTTGGTGAGCATCGTCTGCGTGGAGTTGGAGCCCGAGCCGGCGATGACGGGGACGCGTCCTGCAACATGCTTGACCACGGCGGCGACGACGGAGTTGTCCTCGTCATCGGTCATCGTGGCGCTCTCGCCGGTGGTGCCCAGGGTGAGGATGGCGTCGGTGCCGTTTTGCAGGTGGAAATCGATAAGGCGCTCGAGCGCATCAAAGTCGACGCTGCCGTCCTTTTTAAACGGCGTAACAAGGGCGACGATTGAGCCCTCGAGGTTGCGGATATCCATGTTCTTCTCCTTCGCTTCCGCGATCTGGATGCGTTTGTTCCATTGGGCGGCGACAGCCAGGCGCTCGTCTTGGGCCCGACGGCGGGCACTTTCGGTGCGCGACTTTGCCAGCAGCTCACGGCCGCACGGCAGCACGTCGAGCGTGGCAAAATAATCGCCCGGGCGCTCGGCGCGACGAATGAGCTCGGCCGAGCCATCGGGGCGCAGCAGGACCTCGGCGGAGCGCAGCCGTCCGTTGTAGTTGTAGCCCATGGAGTAGCCATGCGCGCCGGTGTCGTGGATTACAAGCAGGTCGCCCATGTCGATCTGCGGCAGCTCGCGGTCGATGGCAAACTTATCGTTGTTCTCGCACAAGTTACCCGTGATGTCGTAGGTGTCCGTAACGGGCGCTGTGATCTTGTCGGCGCCACCCGGCTGGCCCATCACCGTAATGTGGTGGTAGGCACCATACATAGCGGGACGAATGAGGTCGACGGCGCTTGCGTCCACGCCGATATAGTCCTTGTAAATCTGCTTCTCGTGGATGGCCTTGGTGATCAGGCAGCCGTAGGGGCCCATCATAAAGCGGCCCATCTCGGTGCAGATGGCCACATCGCCCATGCCGGCAGGAACCAGGATCTCGTCGTAGGCCGCGTGCACTCCCTCGCCGATGGCGTGAATGTCGTTGGCCTGCTGCTCGGGCAGATAGGGGATACCCACACCGCCGGACAGATTGATAAAGGCGACATGTGCGCCGGTCTCGCGCTCCAGGCGCACGGCAAGTTCAAAGAGGATGCGTGCGAGCTTGGGGTAGTAGTCGTTGGCGACGGTGTTACTGGCAAGGAAGGCGTGGATGCCAAAATTCTCGGCGCCCTTGGCCTTGAGCATGCGGAAAGCCTCAAAGAGCTGCTCGGTGGTCATGCCGTACTTGGAGTCGCCGGGGTTGTCCATAATGCCGTTAGAGAGCTGGAACAGGCCGCCCGGGTTAAAACGGCAGCTGACTGTCTTGGGGATGGGGCCCGCGACGCGCTCAAAGAACTCGATATGGCTGATGTCGTCAAAGTTGACGATGGCGCCCAGCTTGTCGGCGAGCTCAAAATCCGCCGCCGGCGTGTCGTTGGACGAGAACATGATGTCGTGGCCGGTGATACCCAGTGAGCGGGCAATCATGAGCTCGGTATAACTCGAGCAATCGCAGCCGCAGCCGTATTCGTTGAGAATGGAGATGAGCGCCGGGTTGGGATTAGCCTTGACGGCAAAGTATTCCTTAAAGCCCGGGTTCCACGCAAAGGCGTCGCGCACCTCTTGCATGTTGCGGCGGATGCCCGCCTCGTCGTATAGATGAAACGGCGTGGGGAACTGCTCGACGATATGCTCGAGCGTCTCCTTGTCCACAAACGGCTGCTTGGCCGCATACGCTTCGTTGGGGGTCAATGCCATGTCCCGTAAACCTCGCTATCCAGACGGCGCCATCTGCGCATCGAATCCGCATAGCGTGGACCCCATGTCCGGATAGCGCTCCCGCATTGCTGCAGACAGTCCTGCGGGTGTTTCCCGCAGGCCCACCAGGTTGTTCGTGCCCGAAAAACCCAGTTCGGCGGGTTTCGCCTCCCCACGGGGTCAAAGCCTGCCGGCTCGCCCGCGGTTCTTCGTGCCCGCGCCTCTATCAAGTGGTAACGACCCTACCACGTTGCACTTTACCAAACAAGAGTATTCGTATATAACGTTTAAAAAATGCAGGGATATGCTGGAAATAAGGGTGCGGCAATCTTGCGGCACAATAAGATGGCAACTGGCGCGCACCTATGAAAGGACCCTTTATGACCGAGCTCCAAGAACTCCGTCGCTATCGGCGCGACTTGCACAGGATCCCGGAGCTCGACTTCGATCTTCCGCAGACGATCGCCTATATTGAGGGCGTGTTGGCGCCGCTCGCCTGTGAGGTGACCCATCCGTGTCCGAGCTGCGTTTGTGCCTTCTTCGATGCCGGTGTGGGCGCTACGCGTGCCACGGCGATTCGCGCCGACATGGACGCCCTGCCCATCGCGGAGGCGACGGGTGCGGCCTTTGCCTCGGCGCATCCCGGAAAGATGCACGCTTGCGGACACGATGGACACATGGCCATGGCACTTGCGGCGGCAACCTTTGTCGATCGCACGATTCGTGAGCAGCCGGGTACCATCAAGCGCAACGTGCTCTTTGTGTTCCAGCCTGCCGAGGAGACGACCGGTGGCGCCAAGACAGTTTGTGAGAGCGGGGTGTTTGAGCGCTACGGGGCGGACCGCATCTTCGGGTTTCACGTGTGGCCCGATCTGCCTGCGAACACGTTGGCGAGCTGCTCCGGTCCATTGCTGGCGCGCTCGAGTGAGACGCACGTGCACATTCACGGGACAAGCATCCATATCGCCAAGACCTACGGCGTTCCCGTAAACGAATCGCACGATGCGGCGCTGGCGGCTGCCAAGTTCTTGGTTGCCGAGCGTGAATTGATTGACGAGTTGGGTGCCGACGAGCCCTGCATTGGTAAGTTCGGCCTGCTGCAGGCCGGTACCGTCTGCAACGCGGTGGCGGGGGAGGCCCATGTTGCCGGCAGTCTGCGTGTGTTTACGGACGGTATGTTCGACCGTGCGCGCGAGGGCGTGCGCCGCGTGTTGGACGAGGCCTGCGCCGCAACAGGCTGTACGTACGATCTCGACTTTGCCGAGGGCTATCCGCCAGTCGATAACGACCCCGAGTTATTTGCCTGCATTGCACCGGCTTTGCCCGAACTACAGCTCGTAGATGAGCCTTTGTTGATTGCCGAGGACTTCGCCTTCTATCAGCGCCATCTGCCGGGCGTGTTCTTCTTGCTGGGCACGGGCGTGCCGGAGGGTCAAGAAAACCCGCACGATTCGGATGGCTGTCCCGCCTATGCCACGAGTGCTCTGCATACCGATACCATGCTCTTTGACGAGGAAATTCTGCTCAAAGGCCTCGATGTCTACAAACGATTGCTTTTGCTTGCTTAAGTGGCGAAGAATACCTGTTCTAGAAAATACGAACAGATGTACGGTATAATAGAGATGTAAGTCTATAGAAACGTTTGACGTTATTAACGTAAGGCGATACTATGATTGCATCGTAATGAGCGCTATCGGGTCTGTTTTGAGTGGAGACAGGGGATGGCTTGGAATGTCGAAATCGTCGATTATCACAAGCGATGAGACCGCGCCCGATTTGCTGTCGCCGGTGACTCCTGGTGAACTTCTCAAAGAGGAATTTCTTGTTCCTATGGGCATTTCTCAATATCGCCTTGCTAAGGAGACCGGGATTCCGGCACAGCGTATTGGGCAGATTATTTTGGGAAGGCGTCGTGTTACGGCTGACACCGATCTTCGCCTTTGCCGCTACTTTGGCCTGACGGATGGTTATTGGCTGCGCGCCCAGATAGCGTTTGATCTTGAGGCGGAGAAGAGGCGCATCGAACCGGAACTGGATAAGATCGTTCCTGTTCAGCAGGCTATCGCATTGTAGTGTTCAAAGATGTTGAGGTTGGAGTGACGATGGGGCGACGTCGACAATCTGCCGTTTATAGTCCCGGTGGGTGTGGATGCGGCTTGCTACTGCTTCCAGTTATTGCTGTGAGCATTGGCGTTATGTTTGCGCTTGCCGGGTTGGCAGCAGCGGCACTCGTGCTGTTGATTGTGGCTATTGGCGTGACGATTTGGCTCTGCCGCAATCGCGAGCAACGCCGTGCCGACGGTAAAACCAATGTTGGCTGGACTATCTTTTTGGTCGTCGCCTACCTATTGAGCATCAGTTATTTGGCCTTCTTTATCCTGTTAATGATCAGCACCTTTACCGGGGAATCCGTCACGGTGGGGTAGGCTTCGATGAACCTCTTGAGGATGAGGCGAGGGGGTGGACTCTGAATGAACAGCGCTCCACGTCAATATGTTTCATTCGTTGTGTAGCAATCCGAATGTGCAAGCGTTTGGCGTGAGGGTGCCGCCGACAGCAACACGGGGATGCGGGCCGCAATCGTCAGCCCCCATGCCACCTCATCGCAAAAGCGCGTCAACGTCGCGCCTGACCAGGGTCATTTCCTGCTCGAGTTTGTAGGCTCGCTCGATTTTTTACATTTCATCAGTTCTGTTTTTCATAGCGTCAGCTATTGGCTTTACGAGTGGAAATGAAAGTTCTATGGCTATAGCATGGTTATGTCTTGGCTCTTCATTTCTTTGCTTGGGTTCGACTCATGAGAAAAAGAAAAAAATACAGATGGTAAATAATTTCCTGCTTGTATTGTTGGAAAATCGGAATTTCAGGAGGTGTTTTTATGCCACAAATGAATAAGGGAGGAAAATTTATTTTCGGGAAATCACTCATTCGGACGGATGGAACATTGCGGATTCCGCCGCAGGCAATGGAAGAATATCGCATTGCAGATGAAGGAAAAGTATATCTTTTTACCGGAAGTAAGATTACCGGTGGCTTCTGCGTCACCCGGAAAGGCCTTTTGCATCCGTCAAAGCTTGGTCACATTTTGGACGATACTCCACCGTTGCTTGACTACTCAGCAGGTTCTGGCGAATTTATTAAATACAAGGGGCGTTCCTACTGCTGGATAGAGATTTCACAGGAGGGGCAAATTCTTCTTACGAAGAAAATGATGGACTTTTTGAAGGTGAGACCCGGAATGGAGCTGCTCTCTATCCGCAGTAGCGACATCGCGTTTACGATGGGGGCTAAAGGACCGCTATTGGAAAAAGCAGAGAACTATGACGGTGAAATTCCACTTTTTTAAGTGTAACAATTCCAGTTTATAAAATTAAGAACGATGTTGGCAAGCCTCGAGGTGTCATCGGCGGTGGACACGCGCTTCATGCTCTTCTATATAGCAACCTTAGCTCTCAGCTAATGAATTCAAGTTTAATCCTTCCTACGATGTGCTGTGTGCCGGCGCGGTAGCCGGATCGTAGGAAGGATGCATGATGAATAAGCTCGAAAACGAAGTGCTGCTGAGCCGTCGCGCTGCACTTGGCGCATTCGCCACCGTCGCCTTGGGGACTGCCAGTCTTCTTGCCGGTTGTGGTAGCGATAAGGCGACCGTCACCGAGGACGCCGACGATGGTGACAAGAAGGAAGAGGCGAAGAAGGAAGAGCAGCCTACGACTGACCTGGCTGTTGGCACGACGGTGACCACGGCTGCCGGTCTTTCTGTCGTCGTCGATTCCGTCCAGCCCGGTCTCACAAATTTTGACGGTTCGACCATGACGGGCATTCACGTCACGTACGTCAACAATGGCGATGAGGGCGCGGACTACAATGTCTACGACTGGAAGGGCGAGGATGCCAACGGTGCTCAGCAGAACCAGGGTTATTACAGTGAGGGCTCCGATGAACTGCAGTCTGGTACCCTTGCCGCCGGTGGCTCCGTGGCGGGCAATATCTACTTTGATGGTGACATCAAGAAGGCTCTCTATTTTGCCAACGTGTTTGATAAGTCTGCTGCTGCAAGCTGGGTGCTGGCCTAACATGTCGCTACCGTTGCGCCGTATGGGAGGTGAGGTCGTATGCCCGATAAAAAGCTGACGGACGAGTTGCTCAATGAGCTCCTCGACGCGCCAAACATCGATGGATATATCAAAGAACACGACTTTGCCGCCCCGTCGCTTTCGGACTACCTTAGGCAACTGCTGCAGGAAAAGGGCTTAGAGCGCTCGCGTGTGGTGCGCATGGCCGACCTCAATGAGACTTTTGGTTATCAGATTTTTACCGGTGCGCGGCATCCGAGCCGCAACAAGGTGCTGCAGATTGCCTTTGCAATGGCGTTGACGCTCAAGGAGACCAACCGCGCCCTGACGGCTGCCGGAGTGAGCGTCCTCAACTGTAAGGACCGTCGCGATGCAATCATTATCTTTTGCATCGACCGTGGCTGTAGCCTCCAAAAGGTCAATGAAGAGCTGTATCGCTTTGGCGAGGAAACGGTGAGTTAGTGGCCGATGGCTGAGCCGGTGGTGTCACCGGAACACCATGCAAACGAACGGGGTGCGGACACCATGGGGTGTCCGCACCCTGCGTTATGATGGACGCCATGGATATTCAGAGCCCAACATATTCCGATGACGAGCTGACTGCTTCACTTGTCGAGCATTTGGCGTCGCTCGACCGCGATGACAGCTATCGTGTGGAGCGCGTGCTCAAGTGCTCGGATGTCGAGACGACCGAACTCGTCTATTTTGAGGGCTCTGGCGGCGGGTCTCTCGGTCCCTTTGTCCGCAAGCGCATTGATGCTTCGGTGCAGATTGGCGGAGCATATGAGCGCCTGTTTGCGGCCCAGCGCGCCGGTCGTCGTTTTGAGCACTTACCCCGAATCGTCGATTGTCGCCGTGTGGGCGACGAGCTTGACGTGGTGATGGAGTATGTCGAAGGCGAGACACTCGAGGCGTTGGTGGGACGCCTGGGGGCGACGCCCGATTATGCCCGCGGGCTGTATCCCGTTCTGTGTGAAGCGGTGGGCGAGCTGCATGCTGGTTTTGCAGCTGCGGGGGAGCCGGGGGTGCCGGTAATCCACCGCGACCTTAAACCCTCGAACATCATCGTATCGGGCGTGAGGTATGCGGCCGATGCCGGCATGACCTTCTCGTCGCTGGTGATTATTGACCTGGGAATCGCGCGCGTTTGGCGCGATGGCGCCGACGCCGACACCGTCAAGTTTGGCACGCGTTCCTATGCGCCGCCCGAGCAGTTTGGGTTTGGGCAGACGAGCGTCCGCAGTGATATTTACGCGCTTGGCGCGCTGCTGTTCTTTTGCCTGACGGGAACTGACCCTAAACCGGGGCGGGACATACGTGAGCAATGCGAGGCGCATGACATTCCCGTTCCGCTGGCGGATGTGATTTGCATGGCGATGGCACTCGATCCCGGCAAGCGCTTTGCGAGCGCAAAGGCACTGGGGCATGCTGCGCGTGCGGCATATGAGCTATGTCTCCCTGCACCGTCGCCCGTGACCTTTTCTGCTGCCAGCGTGCCCCGGGCCGCGGTGCCACAGGTGCAACGGGTACAGCAGCCGGTTGCCTTCACGCTTCCGTCTTCTGCAAGACGGCGTTCGATCGTCTCTCTCGTGACGTCCAAATGTGCGCGTCTGCTCTCGCGTATCCCCGAGCCCGTGGGGCGCATATGGAATGGATGCGTCTATGCGACAACATTGTTGCTGCTGATGGGCAGCCATTTTGCGGTATTTACGCCGACGAGCGAAAACCGAAACTATCCAACGTGGTTTTTGGCACTTGAGTATTTCTTTATGGTCGATGGCCTGGTGCTGCTCATTACATTCGGAATGCTCGACCGGCGTAGGCTTCGACGTCGTTTTCCCGTTCTCGATCGGTATCGGGGGAGTGCTTTTGTCGAACTATGGTTCAAGGCACTCGGGTTTATGTTTGCCGTCATGTGCGTCGTCGTTGTTATCGGCAACGCGACCGGTGTCGTCTCTTAGATAATCGAAAAGGGGCCCCGTTTGGGGCCCCTTTGCAGTTGCACTTAAATACGGTTCATTTGATTGGCGACCTTGTTGTACCAGTCCTGCCACGTGGGCGGGCAGTACTTCTTGGCGGCTGCCGGGGTAAGCGTGGAACCATAGTTGGCGCCCAGGTAGGCAACGTGCGCGGAGACACCCTCGCTCCAGCTACCAAAGCTACGCCAACCACCGCCGCGGGCACTCCAGCCCCAGGCGTTATAGGAGCCGGCGCAATAGAGGCCCTTGCTGCTCTCGATGCAGGCGATGGCGGGGGACCAACGGGGATCGACGCCGGTGTTCCAGGCGGCGACGGCAAAGTTGTAGCCCTGGCCTGCCATAGGGGAGCCGGCAAGGTAGTTATCGATGCGGCTCGTCCACTCGTTAATGAACGAGTCGTAATCGGAGTTACCGCTATTCGAGCTGTTCACCGTGGTGTCGATGGTGGTGTTGGCGTTGTTGGCCTGGCTGTTGGAGTTGTTGCCGCTTACGCCCTCGCCCGAGATCTTCTCGGCGGCAGCGGCCTTGTCGGCCTCGAGCTTTGCCAGCTCGGCAGCATTTTCCTGTTCGGCCTTTGCCTGCGCCTCGCTGCGGAGCTGCTGAGCCTGCGCCAGTGCATCCTCGGCATTTTTCTGCTCGCCCTCGAGTTGAGACTTGGCCTGCTCGAGCTCGGTTTTGTTCTGCTCGAGCTCGGTCTGCATCTTGTTAAGCTCTTCGATCTCGTCGACGCTCGAGCTCGTAATCTGGTTGGTGTATTTGCAGGTGGTGATAAAGTCGCCCAAGCTCTGCGTGTTCACCAGGAAGCTCACGATGGGGCTGGTGCCCTTCTGGTACTTATACAGATCGCGCATGGCGGAGCTTGCCTTGGCCTGCTGCTCGGGTAACTCGGCCTCAATCTTATCGATGTTCGCCTCATTGGAGTCGATCTGCTTTTGCAGATCCTCGAGCTTGGTTCGGGCGTCGTTGTAGGCGCTCGTGGCGTCCTCGATTTTTTTCTGGGCGGCGGAAAGCTGATCCTGCGTTGCCTGCGAGGCGGCATAGGCCGCGACGGGGGGAGAGCATCGGCGTGGCCGTCAGCGCGACGGCGAGCGCGGCGCTCGTGATGATACGAGCCGGCTTCGACGCGATGAGCGCTGCGGTGCGATGGTTCGAATGCTGCATCCAGTCCCTCTGCAATCAATCGTAGGTTATTGGTCGAGGTGTATTCTACTACTGCTTTCGACCTCAACTTGAACCTTAAAGGTTCTAAAGGGTCAAGTTGAACTTGAGGCTTTGGCCTTGACCTGCAGTTATACCGAATTGTTGAGAAACCATAGAGTTCAACTTTAACGTTACGGAACCCTGTTCGTGAGGGTTTTTGGCTGCAAAAGCTACCTCAATGTGGGGTTTTGCAACTACAGGGTTCCTTCGCGACGAGCCCGTTCCACCTCTTTGAGTGCCTCGGCGGGGGTGAAGGAACAGGTGCCGTCGCCGAGCTTGATTACCTGGACGTCGTCACCGACATGGACTTCTCCGCCCTGCAGCACGACGCCAAAAATGCCCTCGTGGGGGAAGATGCAGTCGCCGGCGAGATAGTAGATGGCACAGCGTGTGTGGCAGACTTTGCCGATCTGGCTGATTTCGACGAGTACTTCGCTGCCGAGTTTGAGCTGCGTGCCCAAGGGGAGTGAGAGCAGGTTGATGCCCTGGGTTGTGAAGTTCTCGCCAAAGTCGCCATCGTGCACATCGAGCCCGCGCGCCTGCGCCGTCTGGATAGACTCTGCAGCTAAAAAGGAAACCTGGCGGTGCCAATGCCCGGCGTGCGCATCGGAAGCGAGGCCAAACTGCTCGATGACGGTGTCGTGCCCGTCGGCGACGGGTGACTTACGCGTGCCTTTATGCTCCGACGTGTTGACCGAGACGATGCGGGCAGGCCCGTTGTAAGCATCGTTTGCGGTGCGTAGGGGAGCTGCCGACTGGGCACGATCCGCAAGTTCGCGCTTTGCGGCGTCAATGATGGGGTTGTTGATCGGATGAGCCTGGGGCACGGTGCACCTTTCGACGGGGCGGGCAACATGTTGAATCCTACAACAACGGTGGGTTCATTGCCCGTTGTCGTACGCCGGTGATAGCCGCTTTCGTGCTGGATAATTACGCCGATTGCCATAGATACGGTGGAGCTTTGGGTGCCGGCGGCTCGGCACGCTAGAATAAATCAGTTGCACAAAGACCGCCCGTCGTGTGGGCAGTTCTAGATAGGAAGTTTCCATGGCATTGCAGTTTACAGAGCGCGAGTTTATCCCCGTGCTGCTCGGCGGCGACATCAACGCGTATTCGGTGGCGCGCGCTTTCTACGAGGAGTATCAGGTTAAGAGCCTGGTCTTTGGCAAGTATCAGACCGGTCCTGCGTATCGCAGCCAGATTATCGACTACACGCCTAACGTGGATATCGACACCATGCCGGTCATGATTGAGACCGTTAACGGCGTCGCACAGGCCAATCCTGATAAGAAGATTATTCTCATGGGCTGCGGCGACAACTACGTCGCGCTTGCCGCACAGGCTCAGGACGCCGGTCAGCTTGCCTCGAACGTCATCGCACCCTACGCCCCCTACAGCATGCTCGAGCAGTGCCAGAAGAAGGAAATCTTCTACGAGCTGTGCGAGAAGCACGGTGTGCCCTATCCGCACACGTTCACCTTCACCATGGCGATGCTCAACGCACGGGGCGAGGCTCCCGCCGAGGCGCTCGACCAGATTGACTTCCCCTACCCGATGATTCTGAAGCCCTCTGACGGCATCATGTGGTGGGAGCACGAGTTCGAGGGTCAGAAGAAGGCCTACGAGATTGCCGATCGCGCCGAGCTGGAACAGGTCATTCGCGATGTGTACGCCAGTGGCTACACCGATGACCTCATCTTGCAGGACCGCGTGCCCGGCAACGACGAGTACATGCGCGTGCTTACCAGTTATTCCGACCGCAACGGCAAGGTTCGCATGATGTGCCTGGGTCACGTGCTACTCGAGGAACATCAGCCCCATGGTGTAGGCAACCATGCCTGCATCATCACTGAGCCCAATGATGAGCTTATGGGTGGCGTGCGCAAGCTGCTTGAGGACCTTAAGTTTACGGGCTTCTCCAACTTCGACGTCAAGTACGACGAGCGCGATGGCTCGTTTAAGTTCTTCGACTTCAACACGCGTCAGGGCCGCAGTAATTACTATGTCACCAATAGTGGCTTTAACGTTGCTAAATACGTGGTGGATGAGTACGTCTATAACCGCCCGTTTGAGCCGGAGTTTGTGACGGCGCAGGATGAGGCTCTGTGGATGGTTGTTCCTATGGGCGTCGTTGACAAGTATGTCAAGGACCCCGAGCTGCGTGCGAAGGCACATCGTCTGGCCAAGGAGGGCAAGGCCGCCGATCCTTCGTTTATGAAGGGTGATTTTGTCTTTAACCGCTGGTTGCGCATGTGGCACACCAAGCTGCGTCACTTTAAGCTGTTCAAGACGTATTACAAGTAGACGAGCGTGGCGCCCGTCCGGTATGTATCGGGCGGGCGCGGGTATGATACGCGCAATTGCGGGGCGTCACCAAGGAGGCGGCAATGGAAAAGCTGGGAGTTATCGGCGGCATGGGCGCCGAGGCCACGTCGTATTACTACGACCAGGTGGTACGTCATACGGCGGCTACGTGCGACCAGGAGCATATCGACATGGTGGTGCTTTCCAAGTCGACCATGCCCGACCGCACGCTGGCCATCAAGACCGGTGAGCATACCGAGCTGCTGGCGACCATGAAGGAGTGCGCCCAGGCACTCGAGTCGCTGGGCTGCGCGCACATTGCCATTCCCTGCAACACGTCGCACTACTTCTACGACCAGATCCAGTCGTTTACGAAGGTGCCGATTATTCACATGCCGCGCGAGTCGGTGCGCTATGCTCTGGCCGGCGCGGTGATGGGGGAGTGCGAGTTCGACCCCAACCTGAGTATGCCGGCCGAGCCGGTGCACAAGATTGGCATCATGGGCACCGACGGTACCGTGGGCGCAGACGTCTATGGGCGCGAATGTGAGACCGCGGGCGTTGAGGTCGTCTATCCCAGTGAAAAGCGTCAGGCCGACGTGATGTCGCTCATCTACGACGATGTGAAGGCCGGGCGCGAGCCCGATATGGATAAGTTCGACCGCGTGATGTGGGAGTTCGCCCGTAGCGGCTGCGACCGCGTCATCCTGGCCTGCACGGAGCTTTCGGTGTTGCAGAAGTATCGCGAGATGCCCGAGATCACCCTCGATGCGATGGATGTCCTGGTACGCGAGTCCATCATTCGCAGCGGCGTCCCCTACCGTCTGTAACCCTCGACCTGCCAAAAAGGGACAGGTTTATTTTGGTAGGTTTTATCTGGTGAAACAGTAAAGGCCCCGGCTCGTTTGATGCGAGCCGGGGCCTTTTGCGTTTGTCGGTTGCTGTCAGCGATTGCTAGAACAGGAAACCGATGGCGATAAGGGCGATGCTGACGATAAGTACGGCGATATCCAGGCCTTTGATGGGGTAGCGCTTATACGAACTCGCACGCGTGCGCAGGTAGAAGCCGCGTTGCTCGGCGGCAAGCGCGGTGGCATCGGTCTTGCCCACGCTCGAGATAAGCAGTGGCACGCACAGCGGCAGCATGAGCTTGAGTTTCTTGACGGGATTCCTAGTGTCGTATTCGACGCCGCGTGCAGTCTGTGCCTCCATGATGGCGTTCATTTCCTGGCCAAATACCGGCACAAAGCGCAGTGCCGTGGTAAAGGTGAAGGCATAACGATATGGCACGTGCAGCACCTCGACGCAGGCGTTGGCGAGGTCGTTGAGCTTGGTCACCATAAGCATGAGGATGAGTGGCAGCGCCACGCCCAACAGGCGTAGGCAGGCCTTCGATCCGGTAATGAGGCCCGTGTCGGTGATAAAGCCCCACGCCATGTTGCCGTCGCGCATAAAGGCCAGCTGAAGCACCAGCATGATGAGCGCGAGCGGAATCAGCAGCTTGAGCAGTGCGAGCAGACGGTCGGCGACGCCGGCGTAGGCGCCCAGTGCAAGGGTGAGCGCCAAAAAGCCCAACAGTGCCATGTAGGTGTCAGACAAGAAGATGCCGATGATGATGGCGGCGGCAAGACCCAGTTTGACGACCGGGTTCAAGCGGTGCAGCAGTGTGTCGCCCGGCATGTAGTCGATGACGTTAACCACGGTTGACCATCTCCTCGGTAATGCGAACGATATCGGTGACCTCGCTCACCTGTGCAAAGGCGGGAGAGACGGAGGATGTCAGGCGACGAGAAAGCTCTATGACCTGGGGTGGCTCAACGTAGGCTCGCTGCATGAGCTCGATGTTCGAGAACAGCTCGTGCGTGCGGCCGCGCTCGAGGATGCGGCCGTCGGCCATGACTACGATGCGCTCGGCAAAGTCGGAGACGACTTCCATGTCGTGGCAGACCATGATTACAGCGCAGCCGCGCTCGGCCATGGTGCGCACGGTTTCCATGACGGTCATGCACTCGCGGTAATCAAGGCCGCTCGTGGGCTCGTCGAGCACCACGATTTTGGGCTCTACGACCACGACGGAGGCGAGTGCCACCATCTGGCGCTGACCACGCGAGAGCGAGAAGGGCGCCTCGTCGGCCGGCAAGCCAAAGCGGTCGATGACGAGCTGGGCGCGACGCAGCGCCTCGGCACGGTCGATGCCGGCAAGCTCCAGGCCAAAGGCGACCTCGTCGAGCACGGTGTCCTTGCAGATCTGGCGGTCGGGGTTTTGGAAGAGGCCCACGAGCTGGGGGGGGATGCGGCTCGTGGGGACGGCTGCGGTATCCAGTCCCGTGACGCGCACGCTGCCCGAGGCGGGCTTAAGCAGGCCTGTGAGCAGCTTGGTAAGTGTGGTCTTGCCGGCGCCGTTTTGGCCGACGATGCCCACGAGCTCGCCGGGATAGAGGGTCAGGTTGAGGTCGTGGACGGCGGCGCCGCCATTGGGATAGGCAAACTCAACGTGATCGAAGGCGAGCACGGGCTCGGCGTCCTTGGCGTGCGGGCGCAACGACGGTGCGTGCGGTGAGCCGGCGGGTGCCTGAGTGTCGCTGTTTGCGTGTGCGGGGTCGACGATGCCCGTAATCAGGCGCTCGGCCTCATCAACATCCAAACAGGGAGTGCCGCTGGCCAGGCCATCGGCCTCGAGGCTGTTGAAAATGCGCGTGACACGCGGGCAATCGACGCCGATGGCGCGGAGCTCATCGGTGTGCGCGAAGACCTCGTGCGGCTTGCCCTGTAGCGCGATTTCGCCATGATTGAGCACGAGCACGCGGTTGCAATACTCCGAAAGCAGGGCGACTTTTTGCTCAACGACAACGATGGTGATGCCGAGTGCACGGTTGGCCTCACGCAGGGTCTCGAAGACCAGCGTGGAGCTGGCGGGGTCGAGCGCCGCGGTGGGTTCGTCGAGCACGAGCACGCGCGGACGCATGGCGAGGATGGCGGCGATGGCAACCTTTTGCTTTTGGCCGCCCGAAAGCGTGGGGATCTCGCGGTCGCGCAGGTCGCTGATACCGACGGTCTTAAGCGTCTCGCTCAAGCGCTGCTCGATCTGGTCGTGCGGAACGCCAAAGTTCTCGAGGCCAAAGAGCATTTCGTCCTCAACGACCGAAGCGACCATCTGGGTATCGATGTCCTGCAACACGCTGCCGACGATCTGCGATATGTCGGTGAGCGAGACCTCGCAGGTGTCGTGGCCGTCAACTAACACGGAGCCATAAAAGGCGCCGGTGTAGTGGTGAGGTACGGCGCCCGACAGACAGGCGGCAAGTGTGGACTTACCGGCGCCCGAAGGCCCGATAATGCCGATAAAATCTCCCCTGTTCACGCCGAGCGAGATATGCTTAAGCGCCTGCTCGGTCTGCGTGCCATAGGAGAACGAGACATCGTCGACGTTGATGATCGTTTCCATGGATACCTTTCATAGTCATTGGGGACGTTCTTACATGACTAGTCGTTTAAGAACGTCCCCAAAAGCTCGTTGTTTGGGACAGTCTTTGGTGGTGAAGTACGGAGGCGGCTTTACGAGGTGCCCCAGGTTGGCGCGAAAGAGGAACGAAGCGTACTTGGGTACGCGAGCGACGAATGAACGCCAAGATGGGGTGGCTCGTAAAGCCGGGCAGGTTAGTTGAGCTTAAGGGACTTCTGGATGGGCAGGTAGAGAGCGCCGACCAGGATGGCGTTAAAGACGGCGGTCATGGCGACGACGGGCAGCATGGCAGCGGCGAGCTCGCTCACCACGCCGAGCATGGCCATCTTGATGACCATGAAGATGACGCCCGAGACAAAGGTGGTCACGAAGGCTGCGACGATGGCGACGGCGGGCTTAACCTGGCCGTCCTTGGCGGCAGCGTTGACAATGACGGCCATGAGCATGGCAGCGATGCCCTCGGCGGCAAAATCGACAAACGGCGAGGTGGTGGTGATCTGGATCACGGCGGCCGAGATCAGGCCGATGACGAGTGCCTGACCGATGTTGGGGCGTACGACCAGGATAGTGAGGCAGAAGGCCGAGATAATGAACTCGGGGCTGATCATACCGCCCGAGATGCCGGAGATAGCCTTGCCGACGGTGAAGTTGAGGATGAAGCCAGCGGCAAGCAGGATGGCGAGCAAGACAAGGGCACGGACGTCGAGTTTGCCGCGGTCGGCGGTCTGGACGGTGCGGGGCTGGGCGGTGGTGGTGTTCTGAGACATGGTGAAAATCCTTTCGGAGGGGAAGTGAAAGAGAAGAAAGCGGAGGCGCGCGATGCGAATGCGATCGGGCTCGAGATAGAAAAAGGCCCCCGGTCGAAACCGGAGGCCTTCTAATCACCTAGAGCGCAAAAACAGGCGTGAGGGACTCACCGTCGACCGATCGTATTCGCATCACGCCACCACCAGTTGTTGAGAGACTTCATCGTGTTCTTCATGTTGGTGGCTCCTTTCGTGATGCCGTGGCGCGGTCGCACCTAGTTGCTGTTGCGCTGCACTATAGCACAGCGAAGTGTGTGCAGGGAATCTTTTTTGAAAAGATTTCGGCGATGTTTCCCGCCGGTCGAATGGGTGGCTGGGCGGGCGGGCGACCTTGGCCATCCCGCCCGCGCCTTAAGGTGGGGGTTCTTAGGCCTTCTTGCGACGATAGAGCACGAAGCCGCAGACGCCGATGATGACGACGGCGCCAACGGCCATGGCGGCCATGTTGTTGCCCTCGGACTTCTCTTCGGTGGCCTCTTCCTTCTCGACCTCGGGCTCGGCTACGTCCTCATCGGAGAGGGCCTCGTCGGCGTAGGCGATGGACTTGACCAGGCAGTCGTTGTCGGCATCGTAGTCGCTCGGGACGAACTCCTCGGAGAAATCCTCCTCCTTGAGGTAGTCGCGCATCTCCTCGAGCATGGCCTTGCACTTGATGTAGGTGTTTTTGGTGGCAGCCTTGCCGGCCTTGTTGGCCAGGGCGGTGCGGGCCTCGGTGTTCTCGGCGGCCTGCATGGCCTCGTCGACGGTCAGGTTCTGCTCGATGAGTTCCTTCTGCAGCGCATCGAGGTAGGCGCGGACGCCGGTAGCGCAGTGGTCGCGGTTCTCATAGGCGAGCGTGTTGATGTCCATGAGGACGTAGTTGATGGAGTTCTTGGGCTCCTCGTTGTTCACGACGTCTTCCTCTTCGCAGTGATCGAAGGAGACATCCTGATCGCTAAAGTAGGGGCTGACCTCGGTGAGCAGTGCAGAGTAGAGGGGGATAGCGACGGAGAACTCGGCGTTGGAGAGCATCTCCCACTGGATGGTCGCGATCTCGGGATCCATGCCGTGACGAATCTGGAAGGTGTGGATCTCGGTGTTGCGGTTGGAGCCGATGGCATAGGCGCCGTCGGTGTTGGCGTTGAGGCCGGCGACATTCTCGCCGCGGGCGGCGAAGGAACGGATCATCTCGAAGGTGTTCCAGTCGGACTTGCCGGGCTGGAAGAACAGCGGCTGCATCTCGTGGACCAGGGCGCCGGTCGTGGCGCGAGCATCTTCACGCTCGTCCTTCACGATCTCGTAGTCAGTGCCTTCAGCCAGCGGGGCCATGAAGTAATCGCGACCCTGGATATAGCGCGACCACTGGTGCATACCGGCCTCGCCGATCTCCTCGCCGTAGGTTTTGGCGACGTCGAACTTGCCGTCGGTGTACTCGGCAAAGCCCTTCTCCTTGGGCATGGACTCGATGCCCTCGGAATGGAGACAGTTCTCGGTGTCATCGAGGTCTACGTTATAGGTGAGGTTGCCGATGTTGGGGTTGAGCGAGGCGATGTCATCGGCGAGCTTCATAGCAATCCACTGATGGCCGGAAAGCGCGGCGAACAGCCAGGTCTCGGTGCTGTCGGCGATGATGATCTGGTCGTTGGAGCAGACGCCCTGCTCGTCGATCAGGCTGCCGATGAGCTCGACGCCCTCGCGGGCCGTGGCACTCTCGCCCAGGATGACGCTGGCATAGCTGTACTCGCCAATGCCAGTCTCCTCGGTGATGGGATCGGCCTCTTCGGCCTTCTCGTTATAGGAGGTGCTCAGCGTGGCAGAGCAGGAAACGCCCTTCTCGTTGATGCCAGCCTCGGAATATGCGTCGTAGCGATCTTCCCACTGAGAGGGGTTGTCGCGAACGAAGGTGTAGCGGTAGGTTGCGCCCTTGGACTTGTACTCAAAACCGGACTCGACCGAGGTGTACTTGTTGCCGTCCTTGTGTGCGGGCTCAATGCCAAAGTGCTTGACATAGCGCGGACCGAAGTCCTCGGAACGGCCGTAGTACGTGTTGCCGTCTGCCGTAAGCTTGCTGCCCATGTAGATCTGGGTGCAGGCGAGCGCCGAAGTCGGCATGGCCATGATGGCCGCTGCTCCAAACGCAAGGCCGCAGCCGAGCTTTTTGAGCGTGTTGACAGGATGAGTAAACCTCATGATCCCTCCCAACCGTTGAAACCCCGCGGAACCGTGCAGGATTTCAGCTAATAAATACATCTATTAGCCTATCGGAAGTCTAAATAGTATTCATCTATTTCGATGAAATACTCGATGAGCGTCCTAAAATATGCGATGAACGGACAAGAATACTCATTATCTAGCTTTAGTTAAATAAAGACGCCCTGCAATTACTGTATCTGAATAAAGCGCCTTGCACGGGGCACAAAGAAAAATCCCCCGCTGTCTGGCAAATGCATAAACAACGGGGGAGACGATAATTGGATGAATATCATACCAATGTGGAATTACTTCTTCCGGCGGTGGATCACGTTAATCGCATAGCCGACGAGCATGGCCAAGACGATGACGATAAAGCCAATCAGGGGGTTGTCGTTCATGGGGTCCTCCTATTTTCCGAGCGGGGAGAATTCGTCGACGATGAGATCGAGGCATTGCGGAAGCGCGCGGGCACCAAAGACGTCCGAGTTGCTGGAGATGATCTCGCCATCGAACTGCATGCCCAGCGACGGCGTGCAGGTGATTTTGGCTTCCTTGGTCTGGATGATCTTGAACTGCGGACGGCCGAGCACCTTGCCGGCGGGGTCGAGCGCGGCGGTGATCACAGTGGGCAGGAGCTGGACGGTTTTTACGGGCTCGATGACCGCGATGTCGACCATGCCGTCGTTCATGCGGCAGTCGGGGAACAGGTTGATGTCGTTTTGAATGATCGAGGTGTTGCCGGCCATGCAGCAGATGCCATCGAGTTCCTCGACAATGCCGTCATGCTCAATCGTAAAGTGCGCCACCGTGGGGTTGGGTGTGGCGAGCGCCGACAGGAAATAGGCGATTTCGCCGATGTCGTTTTTGGTGGGGGCGGCCTTCATCATGATCTCGGCGTCGAAGCCCGAGCCGGCGATGATGATAAAGCCGTGGCGCTTCTCGTTGCCGTTCTCGTCGAGCCAAAAGAGCTCGCCCATGTCCGCCTTGACGGTACGGCCGACGCGGCAGGCCTTGGCGAGCGCCGCGGCCTCGGGGGCGTTGCCAATGTTGTTGAAGAACAGGCAGGCCGTGCCGGAGGGGAAGACGAGCGTGGGGACGCCGCATCCGCGCATTTGGTCGAGCACGTTGGAGACGGTGCCGTCGCCGCCCGAAATCACCACGCGATCAAACTCGCGCACGTCTGCCACGGCGTCCTCGGGTTCCATGCCATCGCCGATAAAACGCATCACGACCTCGTCGCCGCCCTGCGCGAGGGCGTGCGTGAACGCGTAGATTTCATCTGAGCTGGGGCCCGATGCCGGGTTGTGGATGATAAGGCAGCGCATACTTACGTTCCCGTTCTGTGACTAACCGAGTATAGTTGTAGGGCAATGCCGATATCCTACCCGTGTTTTTCGGGCCTAACCTTATTCGATGGGTTGATATGTACATTTCCACACATCAGGCTCTACTCGACTTTTGCCAACGCGCCCGCGAGTTCGACGCGATTGCCGTCGATACCGAGTTTTTGCGCGAGCGCACGTTCCACCCGCGCCTGTGCTTGGTCCAGATTGCCACCCCTGCCGAGAGCGTCGCGGTCGATCCTCTGGTGATCGACGACCTGTCGCCGCTGGCCGAGCTTATGGGCGATGAGAGCGTGACCAAGGTGTTTCACGCTTGCTCGCAGGATATGGAGGTTATGCTCCATACCGTGGGCGTGCTGCCGCGTCCCATTTTTGACACGCAGGTGGCCGCCGCCTTTTTGGGCGAGCGCCAGCAGATTTCCTACGGCGCGCTCGTGCAGACGTTTTGCGGCGTCTCATTGCCCAAGACCGAGTCACTGACCGACTGGTCGCGCCGCCCGTTGACCGATAAGCAGATCGAGTACGCGATCGATGACGTCAAGTACCTGATTGTCGCCTATACCGAGATGATGAGTCGCCTGCGCGAGCTGGGCCGGGTGGACTGGGTGCTCGACGAGCTGCGCCCGCTGGCCGACGAGTCGCACTACCGCGCCGATCGTCACGAGGCATTCCGCAAGGTCAAGCGCATCAACTCCTGTAGCCGCCACCAGTTGGGCATCGCGCGTGAGCTTGCCGCTTGGCGCGAGGACCGCGCCGAGCGCCGCAACATCCCGCGCAAGTGGGTCATGTCCGACGATACGCTGCTGGCGCTCGTCAAGCGCAATCCTGTGCGCGTTGAGGAGTTCCGCAGCATCCGCGGCACCGATCAGCTGGGTGAGCGCGACGTGGACGGCGCACTCATGGCCATTAAGCGCGGTGCGAGCTGCCCACACGATCGCCTGCCGCTCATGGTGCGCGGGCACCGTCAGATTTCGCCGGAGTTGGAGAGCGTGACGGATCTCATGTACGCGCTTATTCGTCTGGTTGCCGAGCGCTCGGGCGTGGCGACCTCGGTCATTGCCTCGCGCGATGACCTGGCCGACTATATTGAGCATCCCGAGCAGAGCCCCCTGCGCGAAGGCTGGCGCTTTGAGCTCGTGGGCTCGCGCCTGGACGATCTGCTTTCCGGCAATATGGGGCTCACCGTGAAGGACGGAAAGATTGAGTTGTTATAGGGAAGCCTAGCCGGCTGAGTGGGTAGAATGCCTCCAACGTGTAACTCGATTCGGAGGAATTCGCATGCCTTATTACTATGGATACGGCTTTGGCATTGACCCGCTGTACCTGCTGGTTGTTCTTGTCTGCACGGTGCTCGGCCTTGCCGCGCAGAGCTATATCAACTCGACGTACAAGACGTGGTCTAAGGTGCGCTCGGACGGCGATACGGGTGCCACGGTCGCTCGCCGCATGCTCGATGCCAACGGTTGTAGCGCCGTGGGCATCAAGGGCGTTGCCGGCGAGCTCACCGATCATTACAACCCGCAGGATAACAACCTGTATCTGTCGGATGCTAACCGTTCGGGCGGGTCGGTCGCAAGCGTTGCCGTGGCCTGCCATGAGGCGGGCCATGCTGCCCAGCGCCAAAGCGGTTACGCCATGATGAAAGTGCGCACCGCCCTGGTCCCCGTCGTCAACCTTACCCAGAACACCTGGACGATCGTGCTGCTCATGGGCCTGTTCATGAACATCGCGGGTCTCACGACCCTCGCGCTGGTCTTCTTCTCGTTTAGCGTGCTGTTCCAGCTGGTTACGCTGCCGGTCGAGATCGATGCCAGTCGCCGCGCCGTGGCGTATATCGAGCAGTCGGGCATGAGTTCCAAGCAGGTCAACGGTGCCAAGAAGGTGCTGACGGCAGCCGCGCTCACCTACGTGGCGGCGGCGCTCACCTCGATTATTCAGCTGCTCTACCTGATGGCCCGCTACAACAGAAACTCCAACCGATAACAAATAGGCTTGACAGGCGCCGTGGGGATTCGTGTCCTCGCGGCGCTGTACTATGTGTTGGACTTGAATTTGCGCAGGGCCGGAGCCCATGTGCACGATGACGAAAGGGGGCTGCGTGGCAGGCTGGAATCTGACCGGCAATACCGTTTCCGCCGAGTTCGACGGTTCGGATGAGCAGGAGCGCAAAGAGCTCAGCGTGAGCCAAGCGGTGGAGATTGCCGCCGGCGCGCTCGATGCCATTCCGCAGCTGAGCGTTTTGGGTGAGGTCACGGGTTTTCGTGGTCCTAACGCCCGAAGCGGCCACTGCTACTTCCAAATTAAGGACGACTCGGCGGCCGTCGACTGCATCATCTGGAAGGGCGCCTACCTTAAGCGTACCTTCGATCTGCGTGATGGCATGCAGGTGAGCTTTAAGGGCAGCTTCAATCTCTACAAGCCTACGGGTCGCATGAGCTTCGTCGCCCGCTCGTTCTCGCTGGCGGGGGAGGGCTTGCTGCGTCAGCAGGTGGCTCAGTTGGCCGATAAGCTACGCCGCGAGGGCCTGATGGACGAGGCGCGCAAACGTCGCATTCCGGTGTTTTGCTCACGTGTGGCGGTCGTTACCTCGCTTTCGGGCGCCGTAATCGACGACGTCAAGCGTACGCTGCGCCGTCGCAACCCGCTCGTCGAGCTTGTCTGCGTGGGCGCAAAGGTCCAGGGCGAGGGTGCGCCGGCAGAGCTTATTGAAGGCTTACACCGCGCCGCTGCCATTACGCCGGCGCCCGATTGCATTTTGCTCGTGCGTGGCGGCGGTTCCTTCGAGGACCTCATGACCTTTAACGACGAGGAGCTTGCCCGTGCGGTGGCAGCCTGTCCCGTGCCCGTGGTGACGGGCATTGGGCATGAGCCCGATACCTCGATCTGCGATATGGTGAGCGACCGTCGCGCCTCCACGCCAACGGCAGCGGCAGAATCGGTGGCGCCGGCTATGACGGAGCTGGCCGATGTGCTCGAGACACGCCATCAGCGTCTGGGTGCTGCGATGGCATCGATGATTGGGTCGGATCAGGTCGATCTGGAAATGCTCGACCAGCGCGGTCGTCGTGCCTGGGGCACCTATACGGCTCGTCTGGGCGACGCGCTCGATGCGGCCGCGTGCCGCCCGTGCCTCAACGATCCAACGTTTATGGTCGAGCGTCGCGAGTCTGAGCTTGCCTTGACGGCCGATCGTCTGTCCGGCGCCATAACGCGTTCGGTTGGGGCCTTCCGCTCCAACTTCGAGCGTCTGCCCGAGCGCTTGATCGCAAGCACCTCGGGGCTCGATGGCAAGCGCCATGCGCTCACGCTTGCGAGCTCCCGTCTGGAGCATCAGGGGCGCACGATGCTCAGCAAGCCCGCGTCCGACCTGGGCCGAGCTGCCGCGTCGCTCGATGCCTTGTCGCCGCTCAAGGTGCTTGCCCGCGGTTACTCCATCGCGTACAGCGAGGACGGTGTGGCTACGAGTGCCAAGACCTTTAAGCCCGGCGACGCCATTCGCGTGCGCATGGCAGACGGCAACGTGGCGGCAACGGTCGATACGGTCGAGTAAGCCGCGTTTCATAGCGATAAAC
Source organism: uncultured Collinsella sp. (assembly GCA_900540095.1). Taxonomy (GTDB): domain Bacteria; phylum Actinomycetota; class Coriobacteriia; order Coriobacteriales; family Coriobacteriaceae; genus Collinsella. The sequence goes on along the minus strand of UQEO01000014.1, from coordinate 5,345 downwards.
CTTTAGGAAAGGAAACAGATATGGCAGAGAAGACCCCGGTCGAGCAGCTTACGTACAAGCAGGCCTCGCAGGAGCTGGAGCTCATCATCCGCAGCCTGGAGTCGGGCGATATGGAGCTCGAGGAGTCGCTCGAGAGCTACACCCGCGGCGTCGAGCTCCTCAAGAGCCTGCGTACCCGCTTGTCCGATGCCGAGCAGAAGGTTTCGGTGCTCCTGAAGGACGTCGACGGCAACGACGTGCTCGCCGACGGCGAGGCCGCCAACACCGACGACAACCTCTCGTTCTAACCATCCCGACCAAATTTAATTACCCTGGTCTGTAAGAAAGGAACCAGCTATGTGTGATTGCATCTTCTGCAAAATTGCCAACCACGAGATCCCCTCGACCGTTGTCTATGAGGACGACCAGGTCATCGCGTTCGACGACCTCAACCCCCAGGCGCCGGTTCACACGCTCGTGATCCCCAAGAAGCACTACAGCGACATCGCCGACAACGTGCCTGCCGAGACCATGGGCGCCATGGCTCACGCCATCCAGGAGGTCGCCAAGGCCAAGGGTCTGGAGGACGGTTTCCGCGTCATCTCCAACAAGGGCGTCAACGCCGGTCAGACCGTCATGCACTTCCACATGCACGTCCTCGGCGGCAAGAACCTGGGCGAGAACCTCATCTGAGGGCGCACAGCCCGTCGCCTTGGCTGCCTTTGGAGTAACCTATGCAGCTTTCTCAACTCGAATACCTTCAAGCGGTAGCGAACTACGGCGGCGTGCGCAAAGCGGCTCGCGCCGTTCACGTGAGCCCACAGGCCGTTTCGTCGGCAATCAAAAAGTTGGAATCTGAGTATCAGATTGTTTTGCTCGACCGATCGGCGGGGGAGGCTGTTTTGTCTCCGGCAGGCAGAGAATTTGCGCGTCGTGCACGCGTGATCCTGGCGCAAGTCGACGATCTCAAAAAGTACGCTCAATCAAGGGACGACGGCGTCTCGCCCGATGGCCACTTTCGTCTTTACGTCCCCTGCCTTCATGGGCGGGGGCGTCTTTTTGCCGAAAACTGGTATGACTCGTTTGAACGCTCTCACCCTCATATTCACCTCGATGTGTGGCATCAGCCAACGGCTACATGCTTTGAGTCGCTTATGCTTGGAATTTCGGACGCGGCCATCTCATTTGAGGAACCAAGGGACAGCGTCCTTTCTTCGAAATACTTGGGTGAAAAGGAGCTCAAGGTTCTTTCGTGTCCAGCGGGTCATCAATCTGTGGGCGCCATGACCATTCGCGAGTTACTGAGCGGCAGGCTCGCTGTTCCCATTAATTTGTCACCCTGTCTCAATGTGATTAACCAATGCCCTGAAGCCCAGCTCGTCAATTTTCGCTTCCGTGATGTTGAATACGGAAGCAGGGCTCAGGCTGAGTTTCTTCAAGCCGGGGGATTGATATTGAGTTTGTCTGGGTCCTCTCTCGCATCGGATGGATCAGAAGTGAGTGAGTGCTCCATTGAAGCCTCGCATGACGTGGCCTTGCCCATCTATTTTTGCTATCGACAAAATGCCTGGACCGATCGACACCAGACGGTTTTTCTGCACCTATTGCGTCATCTTGCTTCGTGAAATTAATTGGCTTCGAGACGTCAAGTGATTATTGACGCCTTGTAACGCATAGCTGACAGCTTTGCCCTCATGCTTTTCCAAGATTCTGATTTAGATTGCTGGCTCTTGGAGGGCGGAGCATGAAAAACCGTACGGTTTTGCTTTATATGACGTTCGTTTTCCTGTCGAACTTCAGCACCATCTTGTATTTCCTAACTGTCTACCTTGAGTTCGTTGGGCTTTCGATGGTAGCGATTTCTAGCATGATGATTGCATATCAAGTGAGCAAGTTCATCCTTGAAGTTCCCACTGGCTATATTGCTGATAGGTTTGGACGAAAGACAAGCGGTCTCGTTGGCGTCGTGGGAATGCTTGGATACTACGCCGCCCTGCTTTTCGTCCGTTCTCCTCTGCTTTTAATCGGCGCGTTTGCTCTCAAAGGTTTTGCCCGTTGCATGTGTGAGCGGATCCATCGAAGCGATTTACATTGACAGCGTCTCTCAGGACCAGCTCGTAAGACTTAATGTCGTTGAGCGATTTGTTTTCTATGCCTCTTATGCCATCTCCGCTTGCGTGGGCGGTTTCATTTCGTCTGCCGGTGCATATCTCATTGGTCTTTCGGCAGATATCATCGCAATGGTGTTGACGTTGATTGTTGTTGTCTGCATTCCAGAGATGCGAAGAGGGGGCACTGCGGGGACACCTGAGCGTGGAATTAGCCCGAAGATGATCGGTGCCGCTATTGCGTGTAACGGAATTCTTCGTTCAGCGTTCATCATGGACTGTTCTCAAGCATTTGCTTTTGTCGCCCTGGAAGACTTTTTCTCACTGCTGCTTGTGGGCCGCGGAATGAATGCCGTCGCTTCGGGTGTGATCATTGCGGTCCAGCTCCTTGCCTCGGCCTCCATGGGGCTTATTGTGCCCAGTGTGATTGCTCATGTCGACAAGAGCCGTTTTGCGCGTATTTGCGGCATCGTGCGCCTTTCCCTGACTGCTCTATTTTTGATTCCCTTTACTCCGATCTATTTGCTGCCCGTGTTCTATGTGTTGCAGACGGTCGCCTACTCGTTATTTGCTCCAATTAAATACTCAATTTTTCAAAATGCCGCTGATTCTTCGATGCGCTGTTCACTGATTTCGGTTCAAAGTCAGATGGTGGCGGTGGGTGCCATCCTTTTCTATCTGTTCAATGCTGCGTTGGGCAGCATCGCGGACATTCGAGTCATATTGCTTGTCGCGCTCGGGATTTCTTCTTTGGTGTATATCCCCGCGCTATTTCGTCTTACAAGTCAAAGGCCATGCGTATTTAGGCACCGATAACTTATATATCAACGCAATAAACCCGAGCGCGAGGGCGTTTGGGTTTATTATTGAAGCGTATGTAACCTGGCGGCGCCACACCGCCTGTTAGTAGGGAGACACATGAACGTTCTGGTCGTCAACGCAGGATCTTCGACCCTCAAGTATCAGGTCATCGATACCAAGTCCCACAAGGTGTCCGCAAAGGGCTCCTGCGAGCGCGTCTGCTTTACCGGCGGTACCTTCACCCACGCTGCCAACGGTTCCAAGAAGGTGACCGAGAACATCGAGTTCCCCGACCACAAGGTCGCCATCGAGGTCGTTCTGAAGGACCTCGAGGCCAACGGCGTCAAGATCGAGGGCATCGGCCACCGTATCGTTCAGGGCGGCTGGTACTTTGGCGACTCCTCCCTCGTCGACGAGGGCGTTCTCGCCAAGATCCGCGAGGTCGCCCCGCTGGCGCCGCTGCACAACAACCCCGAGGCCAACGTTATCGAGTACTGCCTGGAGCAGTATCCCGACCTGCCCAACGTCACGGTCTACGACACCGCTTTCCACTTCAACATGCCCGAGGTTGCCAAGACTTACGCCCTGCCCAAGGACGTCTGCGACAAGCTGCACATCCGTAAGTACGGCGCCCACGGCACTAGCTACCGTTACATCTCCAAGAAGGTCGCCGAGATGACCAACGGCGAGGCCCGCAAGGTCGTCGTTTGCCATATCGGCTCCGGCGCTTCCCTGTGCGCCATCGAGGACGGCAAGTGCATGGACACCACCATGGGTCTCACCCCGCTCGACGGCGTCATGATGGGCACTCGCTGCGGCTCCATCGACCCGGCTACCGTGTGCTACCTGCAGCGCGAGGGCGGCTATACCTTCGACGAGGTCGACGAGATGATGAACAAGAAGTCCGGCCTTTTGGCTGTGACCGGCGGCAAGACCAACGACTGCCGCAACGTCGAGGAGCTCGCCGCTGCCGGCGACCCCGAGGCTCAGCTCGCCTTCGACATGTTTGTCTACAAGATTGCCGCCAAGGCTGCCGAGATGGCTACTTCTATGTGCGGTATGGACACCCTGGTCTTTACTGCCGGCATCGGCGAGCACGCTCCGGCGGTCCGCGCCGGCGTTGCCGACCGCCTGGCCTTTATGGGCGTCAAGATGGATCATGCCCGCAACGCCCTGCGTGGTGACGGCGCTTGGTGCCTGTCTGCCAAGGATTCCAAGGTCAAGATCTTCGTCATCCCCACGGACGAGGAGTTCATGATCGCCTCCGACGTCGAGCGCATCGTCAACGGCAAGTAATTGCAAGAGGGGAGGGGCTGGACGACCGAGCGCCGTTCGGCCCCTCTTTTGCGCTCGTTGGGCGATATGACTGATAGCTATTTATCAAGTTGTGATAACTTCTTATTAAAATGCGGCCGCCTTAAGGGGCCTGCGTCGACCGTATTGCACTGCAAAGGAGTCTCATGAACGTACTTGTTGTCAACGCCGGCAGCTCAAGCCTTAAATATCAGCTTTTGGATACCGATACCCGAGAGGTTTTCGCCAAGGGCAACTGCGAACGTATCGGTTCGGACATGGGCATTTTTGGCCACTCCGAGAACGGTGGCGCCAAGCAGACCGAGGAGGTCCCTTTCCCCGATCATCGCTCTGCTATCGCTCGCGTGCTCGAGGAGCTTGAGAAGACCGACTTTACGATTGATGGCATTGGGCATCGCATCGTTCAGGGCGGCTGGCACTTCGATGATTCCGCAGTTGTCGACGACGAGGTTATGGCCAAGATTCTTGAGGTGGCACCGCTTGCTCCGTTGCACAATTACGGCGAGGCCGCAGCAATCGAGTATTGCCGCGAGAAGTATCCGGAGCTGCCCAACGTCGCCGTCTTCGATACCTCGTTTCACATGACCATGCCCGAGGTCGCCTATACCTACGCACTGCCCAAGGACGTGTGCGATAAGTACCACGTGCGCAAGTACGGTGCCCACGGCACGAGCCACCGCTATGAGTGGATGATGGCCAAGGAGATCCTGGGCTCGCGCTGCCACCGTCTGCTTTCGTGCCATCTGGGCAACGGCGCTTCGCTTGCCGCCATCGAGGACGGCGTGTGCCGCGATACCACGATGGGCCTCACGCCGCTCGACGGCCTGATGATGGGCACCCGCTGTGGTTCCATTGACCCGGCCACCGTGTGCTACCTCCAGCGCGAGGGCGGCTACAGCTATCAGGAAGTCGATGACATGATGAACAAGCAGTCTGGTCTGCTTGCCATCTCGGGTATCTCCAACGACGCCCGCGACATCCGCACGCGCGCCTCCGAGGGCGACGAGCGCTGCCTGCTCGCCTTCGATATGTTCGCCTACAAGGCTATGCAGCAGGCCGGTTCCATGATCGCTTCCATGGCGGGCGTGGACACCATCACCTTTACCGCCGGCATCCGCGAGAAAGAACGGGGGTGCTAGCAAA
>UQEO01000013.1 GCA_900540095.1 uncultured Collinsella sp. | reverse complement strand
GAGCTCCACCACCCCATTGCGCACCGCCAGCTTGCACCGGCCCTTGTCGGGCAGGCCCACGCCCACGCCGGCGTTCTTCATGGCGCAGGCGATACCGGCGTGTCCGGGATGCGCATAGTAGGCATCCTTGACCTCGAGCAGCGTCTCTTTAAGCGCCGTGGAGCAGTCGGCAATCTGGCCGTTGGGCAAAACCTCGCCCGGCTCGATGGCGTTACGGTAGCGGATCTCCCACGGATCCAGGCCGACCTTCTCTGCCAGCAAGTCGATCAGGCTCTCGAGCGCAAACTCGGACTGGCAAACGCCAAAGCCGCGGTACGCGCCGGCGGGCGGGTTGTTGGTGTAGTAGCCATAACCGCGAATGTCGGTGTTCTGGTACTTGTAGGGGCCGACGGCATGCGTGCAGGCGCGCTCGAGCACCGGGCCGCACAGCGACGCGTAGGCGCCGGTGTCAAAGTTGATCTCGCAATCTAGGCCGGTAAAGTTGCCCTCGGCGTCGCAACCCAGCGTAAAGGTGCCGTCCATGGCGTGGCGCTTGGGATGGAACGCGAGCGACTCGGCGCGCGTGAGTTTGCACTTCACGGGACGCTGGAACTTATATGCGGCGAGCGCGGCCAGGTGCTGGATGGACACGTCCTCCTTGCCGCCAAAGCCGCCACCCACGAGCATGGTCTCGACGACCACGCGCTCGGGCTCGTTGTCCCAGCCAAACATGTGGGCGCACTCTTTGCGCGTATCGTAGGCACCCTGGTCGGTCGATTGCACCTTGACGCCGTTCTTGTACGGGAAGGCAACGGCGCACTCGGGCTCCAAGAAGGCGTGCTCGGTAAAGGGCGTGGTAAAGCGCTGGGTCACGGTGAACGCGCTCTCCGCCAGCGCCTTGGCGGCGTCGCCGCGCGTCACGTGACGGCTCTGGCATACGTTGTCCTTGAGCTCCACCGTGTTGCCAAAGGCAAAGAAGCTGTCGTGCAGGCGCGGGGCGTCGGCAGCCCTGGCCTCGGCGATGTTGCGCACGGGCTCCAGAGGCTCGTAATCAATCTTGACGAGCTTCTTGGCCTTCTCGAGCGTCGCCTCGTCCTCGGCGACTACCAAAACGATGGCGTCGCCCACGCAGCGGGTGATATCGCCCTGGGCGATCATGACATCCCAGTCCTGGATAAGGTGGCCGACCTGGTTGACCGGCACGTCCTCGGCGCGCAGGATGCCCACCACGCCGGGAAGGGCCTCGGCCTTGGAGGTATCGATGGAGAGCACGCGGGCGCGCGGGTACTTGGAGCGCACGGCGCTGGCATAGGTCAGGCCCGGCTGATCGAGTTCGTCGATGTCGTCGGGGTACTTACCCTCGCCGAGCACCTTCTTGCGCACGTCGATACGGAAGGCGCGCTTGCCCACGCCGTAGTCGTCGCCGCGCTCCAAGTCCTCGTCGATCTGCTTTTCGCCGCGGAGCACCGCGGCCGCCAGCGAAATGCCCTCGATGATCTTTTTGTAGCCAGTGCAACGGCAGACGTTGCCGCGGATGGCGTACTTGATCTGCTCCTCGGTGGGCTCGGGATCCTCGGCGATGAGCGCTGCACCCGCCATGACCATGCCGGGGATGCAAAAACCGCACTGCACGGCGCCCACGACGCCAAAGGCGTACACAAAGGCCTCGCGCACGTCCTCGGGCAGGCCCTCGACGGTCACGATGTTGCGGCCGGCGGCAAGAGCGGTGGTCAGCACGCACGCCTTGACGGCCGCACCGTCCACGTGGATGGTGCAGGTACCGCAGGCGCCCTCGGAGCAGCCGTCCTTGGCGGAATGGATGTGCAGGTCGTCGCGCAGGTAGCGCAGCAGCGGCTTGTTCTGCGTCGTCGTGCGCTCCACGCCGTTAACGGTAAAAGTGAATTCCTGTGCCATGGTGATTCCCTTCTACACGCCGGCGGCAATTCCGGTGCGGTCGTGAATGGCGCCATGCGGGCACACAACCGCGCACATGCCGCACGACAGGCAGTCCGCGCCGTCGATATGGGCGCAGTTGTCCTCGATGCGAATAGCGCCGGCAGGGCACTTTTTGGCGCACATGCCGCAACCGATGCAGCTCGTGTCGCAGATCTTGCGCGCAATGGCGCCCTTGTCGGTGTTGTTACAGCGCACCAGGATGTTCTGGTAGCCGGGAACGAAGGCAATCACGCGCTGCGGGCACGCCATGCCGCACAGGCCGCAGCCCGTGCACTTGGAGCGGTCCACGCGGGCAACGCCGTCGACCAGTGAGATGGCACCGTGAGGGCAAGCCGTGACGCAGGCGCCACAGCCAATGCAGCCTTCGCTGCAGCGGGCGTCGCCGCCTGCGGAAGCACAGCCGCTTCCGCAGGCAACGTAGGCCACGTTATGTTGAATAGATTTGGCCATAAAAGGTTCGCCTATTTCTTAAGAAGGTACGAATAGTTGTCACGCACAGCCTTGATGGTCAGGCGGACGGCCTCGGGAAGACCGGTGTTGACGGCATCGACCGAGACGGTGCGGACCGTGCCGGCGACGCGGACTTTAAAGTGGTCCTCGTCCACGGCCAGGAAGCCCTCGTTCTCGGAGTTCTCCATGTCCTCCTCGCTCCAGAACAGGGTGAGCTTGTCCTTGTAGGGACGGCCCTCCTGGTAGGGGCAGAACACGGCGCAGTTGCCGCACTCGTTGCACATGCCATCGACATGGACGACCTGATGCTTGGCCAGGCCCGGCACCTTAATGGCTACGTTGGCGCGGTTGGGGCACACGTCGCAGCAGACCTCGCACACCGAGCCGCAGCCCAGGCAGCGGGTCTTGGTGCAGTTGCGCTTGTCGCGGCACAGCGACCCCTTGCGCTCGTAGCAGGTGTCCTCGCGGCCAGCCTGCTCGTTGCAATCGGCGTACTTGTTAAAGTCCACGCCGGCGATGGCACGGGCGACCTCGGCGGCGTCGGCAATAGCCTCGACCACGGTGGCAGGACCGCGGCGGCAGTCGCCCGCAGCCCAGACGCCCTCAACGCCGGTGGAGGTGGCGGCAAGGCGGCCGCGACGGTCGTGCTCGACGCCCGCGGCATCGTACAGACTGGCATCGATGCCCTCGCCCACGGCGCAGATCACCGTGGTGGCGGGAAGCTCGACGGTCTCGCCCGTGGCAACGGGGCTGCGACGGCCGCTTGCATCCGGCTCGCCAAGCTCCATAACGTCGCAGGTCAGCACGGCGCCGTTGAGTGCCTTGGGCGCCAGCAGCTCGCAGAACTCAACGCCGTCGGCAAGAGCAAGATCAAGCTCTTCCTCGTCGGCGGGCATCTGCTTCTTGGTGCGGCGATACACCAGGCGCACGTTCTTCACACCAGCCAGGCGCTTGGCCACGCGGGCAGCATCCATGGCGGTGTTGCCGGCGCCGATGACCACGACGTCCTCGCCCAGCTCGAGCTTCTCGCCCTTCTTGGCGGCCTCGAGGAACTCCAGTACATCGAGCTCGGCACCCTCGCCCAGGCCCGCAGAGCCGGGCATCCAGGCACCGGTGGCCACGACCACGTCGGTAAAGCCCTGGGCCTTGAGCTCGTCAATGGAATCCACGCGAGCGTTAAGCTGCACCTTGGCACCAAAGGCCAGGCAGAGCTCGGCATCGTGGGAGATATCGTCGCTCGCAATGCGGAACTCGGGAATCACGTGACGGACCACGCCGCCGAGCGAATCGCGAGCCTCGAAGATGGTGACGGGCACGCCGGCGCGCGTCAGGAAAAACGCCGTCGCCAGGCCGGCCGGGCCGCCGCCGATAACGGCAACGTTGCGCTCGCCGTCGTTGGCGATGGCCTGGGCGCGCAGCTTGGGCAGCACGGCGGTCATGGCCTCGCGGGCGGCCTTGAGCTTGCTGGCGCGAATCTGGGCGCCCTCGGGCTCGTAGAACGCACGCTCGCAGGCACGGCCGCAGGGATGCGGGCAGATGGTGCCGGTAATGAACGGCAGGGCGTTGCGCTCGATGATGATGTTGAGTGCGTCCTCGTAGCGGCCCTCGTCAACGGCCGCCAGATAGGCGGGAATATCCTGCTGGATGGGGCAGCTCGTGCGGCACGGCGTGGTAAAGCAATCGGAAAGCGGGCTCTTGCCGGCGACCTTGCGGTCGGGCAGCGGACGCAGCGGCTTCTTGTAGAGCGGGTTGGTGAGCGAGTCGGTCTGGATCGCAGTCACGGCCTCGAGCGAAATGCCCTCAAACGGCTTGCCGTCCAGGTCGGTAAACTCACCGGCCATCTGGCTAAAGCGCTCGTAGCCACCGGGCTTGAGAACGTCGGTCGCCAGGGTGACGGGCCAAATACCGGCGTCATACAGGGCGCGGATGTTGTAGACCGTGGCGCCACCGGAGTAGCTGATGCGCAGCTTGCCATCGAACTGCTCGGTAATGCGGCGGGCAGCCTCGATGGTCAGCGAGAACAGCGAACGACCGGACATGTACATCTCGGTGGAGGGCAGCTCGTTCCTCGTCACGTCGACGGGGAACGTGTTGGTCAGCTTGACGCCAAACTCCAGGCCGCGCTCGGCGCACAGGGCAATCAGGCGCTCGAACATGGGCACGGCGTCGGCCCACTGCAGGTCCTCGCGGAAGTGCGTATCGTCGAAGACGATGTAGTCAAAGCCCAGCTCGTTGAGGCGCTGACGTGCAAACTCATAGCCCAGCAGCGTGGGGTTGCACTTGATGTAGGTATTGAGGCCCTTCTCGGTGATGAGGTAGGTCGCGATGCGCTCGATCTCCGCCGGCGGGCAGCCGTGCAGGGTGGACTCGGTGATGGAGTTGGAGACGCGTGCCGGGATGGACTCGACAAACGCGGCGTCGACATGCTCAAACTTGTCCAGGTTGGCGAGCGCCCATGCGCGGCACTCGTTCCAGACGTCGGAGCCGCTGGCATCCTTCATGCCCTCGATGTAGGCATCGACCTTGGGGCTCTTGATGCCCTCCAGGTCATAACCCACGGACATGTTGAAGACAAAGCCGTCCGGGCTTCCCAGGCCGTACTCGCGAGCGATCAGGTGGCAGGCGAACCATGCCTTCACGTACTCGGCAAAGGCCTGCGGAACCTCGAGCTCGGTCGACCACTCGCAGTTGTAGCACTCGTCCTGCGCCACGATGCAGGGCTTGTTCACACACTTGGAGAGCTCCTCGCCGTCCATAACCTGAACGGTCTTGAGCTCAAAGAAGCGGGAACCGGCCACATAGGATGCCACGATGTTCTGGGCAAGCTGCGTGTTGGGGCCGGCGGCCGGGCCAAACGGGGTCTCGATGCGCTCGTCAAAAATGGGAAGCGCGCCCTCCTGGTTGGTCGTGACCATCTTGCGCACGCCAAAGACGGCGCCCTGAGTCTTGTGCTCCTCGATGATCCAGTTCATCAGCTGCGAAAACGGGATCGGCCTCATGATGTCGCTCATAATGAGCTCCTCTCTGTAACGCCCGGCGAGACCGCGCGGCGGGCGCAAATACGGTGTAGCGCTAGCACAGCGCCGGCGACCCCGCGGAGGCCGCCTATACGCGCGTCAGATGCGGCGAAACATCCGACGCGCGTGAATCTACTTGTGAATTAGTAGGTGCGATTGTTAAGCGCGCTCCAGAGCTTCTTGGACTCAGCCATGGTCCACGCGTTAATCTTTTCCTCATCGATACCGACAAACTCGCGATCCTTGTACAGGACGCGGCCGTTGATGATGGTGGTACGGCAGTTTTTGCCCATCATGCCAAAGAGCATGTGGCCGTCGATGTTCTCCTCGCTCAGCGGCGTAAAGGGCTTGTAGTCCATAACGATGACGTCGGCGGCAGCGCCGGGCTCAAGCACACCGAGCTTGCGATCGAAGTACTTGCTGGCCATCTTGGCGTTATTCTCGAACAGCATGGTCATGGCCTCGCACCAGCCCACGTTGGGCATGGCGGCGTTGTGGCGCTGAATGATCAAGAAGACCTTAAGGCTCTCGAGCATATCGTGGGTGTAGGCGTCGGTGCCCATGCACACGGGGATGCCGCGGCGGAAGAATTCGAGCACGGGGGCGCAGCCCACGGCATTGCCCATATTGGATTCGGGGTTGTTAACCAGCCAGGTGCCGGACTCCTTGACGATATCCATCTCGGCGGGCGTCACGTGGATGCAGTGGCCCAGCATGGTGTCGGGGCCGAGCAGGTTGTGTTGCAGCAGGCGCTCGACGGGGCTGATGCCGCCGCGGTTGAGGCGGGAATCCCACACGTCGTTCATGCCCTCGCACACGTGGATGTGGAAGCCGGTCAGACCGTTGTTGGCCTCGGCCATCTTATCCATGGTCTCATCCGACAGCGTAAAGGTGGCGTGACCGCCAAACATTGCGGCGATCATGTGGTTGTCGTTATCGCGACGCTCCTTGGCGGCCCACTGGGCAAACTCGGCGTTCTCGGCAATAGCCTGATCGCACTTTTCCTGGCCACGGCGGTCGGAAACCTCGTAGCACAGGCACGAACGCATGCCCAGCTCCTGAGCGGCGTCCTTAATGGTAAAGAGGCTGCCCGGAATCTCGCAGAAGCTCGCGTGGTGATCGAAGACCGTGGTGACGCCGTCGCGGATGGAATCCAGAATCGTGGCATAGGCGCTGGCCTTGGTGCCGTCGAGCGTCAGGTTGTCGTCAATCTTCCACCACTGCTGCTCAAGATTCTCCAGGAAGTTGGTGGGGTTGCAGCCCTTAATGGCAAGGCCGCGGGCCAGACCCGAGTAGATGTGGGTGTGGCAGTTGATAAGTCCGGGCATGATGAGGTTGCCCTGGGCGTCGACGTACTCGGCATCCGGGTACTTGGCCTTGAGCTCGCGCTCGGGGCCCACTTCGACGATCGTATCTCCGTCAATGGCGACCGCACCGTTGGGAATAAACGGAGTCTGAGCGTTGCGGGTAAAGACGGAACCGTTAGCGACCAGAAGCATAAATGCTCCCTTCAACATCAGGGGCGGGGTTTGACACCTCTGACATGGCGGAAGTGCGAAGCGCCGGCCTACACCGGAAACGGGCCCTCTCCCGTCAACGCTTCACCAAAGGGACAAGCCCTTTGAAGTGCGGCTTGGCGCCGCATGGCGCCGGCGGACGAGGCGATGCGTCCGCCAGCGAATAGCACCGAATTGGTTACTTCTTGCTCTCGGGCAGGACCAGATCCACAGCGGCATCCTTGGCGGCATCGATGTGCTGAGCCACGACCGGCGTCTGCGGAAGGATCAGGTTAAGGACAATGGCCATGATGGCGGTGGGGGTCACGGCGTTGGAGCCGATGACGGTGGACACCCAGGTGGGCATGCCCTCGCCGGCGAGGCAGCCGCTGGCCATCCAAATACCCAGGCCAAAGACGACGGAGGTACCGACGATGGTGGTAGTGCGCTGCGTGAGGCCCTCGCGGGTGAACATGCGCACGCCGTTCATGGTGATGGTGCCAAAGACGCCGACGGTCGCGCCGCCGATGACGGGCTGCGGGATAGCGGAAAGGACGGCAGAGAGCTGCGGGAACAGACCGGCGATGGCAAAGACGGCCGCGATGATCACAAAGACCCACTTGTTGACGACCTTGTTGGAGCAGATGATGCCCACGTTCTGGCCAAGGGCGCTGGTGGGAAGACCGCCCAGCAGGCCGCCGACCATAGAGGTGAGACCCTGGGACACGATAGCGCCGGAGAGCTCGCGCTCGGTGGGCATACGGTCGATGGAGCCCAGGCAGGCGGCGGAGACGTCACCGATAACCTGGATGGCAACCATGGGGAACACGACGGCGAGGGTAATGCAGACCTCGGGATCAAACTCGAGCGCATAGGGCATGAGCTTGGGAAGGGCGAAGACCTGAGCGGTGGCAACGCTGGAGAAGTCGATCATGCCAAAGGGGATGGAGACGATCATGCCAACGATCATGCCAAAGAACACGGATCCCAGCTTGAGCGTGCCCTTGCCAAAGTTGGCGAGCGCAAAGACCACGGCGAAGGTGATAAGAGCGACGCACCAGGCCTGCGGGGTGCCCCACAGCGGCGTACCCATACCGCCGGCCATATACTTGACGGCCGTGGGATACAGCGAAACGCCGATGGAGAAGATGACCGTACCGGTCACGACGGGCGGGAACAGCCACTTGATCTTGCTGTAGGCCAGACCAAAGAGGACCGCGACGGCGCCGCCGACGATCTCGCCACCCAGCAGCGCACCAAAGCTAAAGCCCGAGGCACCCATGGCCTGCAGGGCCGGCAGGAACGCGAACGAAACGCCCATGACGATGGGCAGGCCGCCGCCGATGCGACGGAAAGGAGCGAAGGCCTGAAGGGCCGTGTCGATCGCCGAAAGAATGAGCGCGACCTGGATGATGTCGGTACTCTGCTGGCTATTAAAGCCGTAGACGCCGGCCATGATGACCGCCGGGGTAATGATGCCGGCAAACGATGCCAGTACGTGCTGAAGGGCACACGGGATCATTTCCTTAACGGGAGGCATGCCTTCGCGAGTGAACAGGGCTTCAGTGCCGTTCGTAACCGTCTCCTGGGTCATTTGACCACCAATCCTCGAAGTAGTTGTTTTCGCATCTGACGCTCTATTGTGACGCAGTGCGGGGTTGAGGTTGTGCCTTCATTGCATATCGTATTAAAGATGATTCTCATTCTCAATAATAATTTTTTGTTATCAGACTATTCTTCAGCTGAAATTACGCATTTCCGCAGGTCAGGAAAGTGTCTGGTCAAAATAACATCTAACATTTCTTTTGGTCAACCGTTTACCGCTAAATTCCTACCGTTCGTCTGCATTACGCAATGTACCTGCGGATATACGAGATGATGGGCAGCGTGTTACCATGAGAAAAAATTGTTATGAACATTTCCGATTTCACCCAAAGGAGTTGCCCGTGAACGAGACCGTACGTCGCTTTTTGCCGATGGTCGATTTTCTGGAGCAGATACTCGGCAAAAACAGCGAAATCGTGCTGCACGATTTCTCGGATCCCGACCACGCCATCGTCGATATTCGCAACGGCATCGTGAGCGGCCGCAAGGTCGGCGGTCCCGCCACCGATCTGGCACTCAAGATCATGCACGATCCCAAGTATCGCGACCTGCCGTTTATTACGGGCTACGAGGGGCGCGGCGCCGGAGGCAAGACGTTGGAGTCAGCGACGTACTTTATCCGCGAGAATGACGAGATCGTCGGTATGCTCTGCGTTAACACCGACCTCTCGACTGTGCGCTCCATCAACGCCATGGCTCAGCAGCTCATGGCCTGCTTCGACGCTGTGCCGAGGCGGGCGGAGCCCGCGTCTATCGAAGTCGAAAGTCTTTCGGAGTCTACACAGGAGCTCATTGACCGCAGTATTTCCGAGTTGCTGAGCGCGCGCGGGCTGGATGTAGCGTCGCTTGGTCAGAGCGACCGCGTGGACGTCATTCGCCACCTCAACGGCAACGGGGTGTTCATGCTCAAGGGCGCCGTGGCCTGCGCCGCCACCGCGCTGGGCATCTCGGAGCCCAGCGTCTACCGCTACCTGCAAAAAGTTCGCAAGGAGGGCTAACGAGCAAAATGAAGCGCGGCTCCACAAGCGATCCGTCACTTGACAAAAGACCCTGCAGCTCGCACGCGCTGCAGGGTCTTTTTGCATGTCATGTTTAGTTGTTGCCAACGCCTTAGAGAGCAGCGACGACCTCGATCTCGACCAGACCGCCAGCCGGAAGGGCGGCAACCTGGAAAGCGCTGCGCGCGGGGAACGGGGCCTCGAACTTGGAGGCGTAGATCTCGTTCACGGCAGCGAAGTCGGCAATGTCGGCCAGGTAGACCGTGGTCTTGACGACATCGGCAAACGTAGCGCCGACGGCAGTCAGCAGGGCCTCGACGTTAGCAAGGGACTGCTTGGCCTGGGCCTCGACGCCCTCGGGCATCTTGCCAGTTGTGGGGTCGATGCCCAGCTGGCCGGACAGGAACACCATGTTGCCGGTCTGGATACCGGGGGAATACGGTCCGATGGCTGCGGGTGCGTTATCGGAAGACACGACGGTCTTGCTCATGTTTTTCTCCTTACGATCAGATAGAGAGCGTGAGCGCGGCGTTCGCACCGGGAGGCACAATTCGGTCTGAACACCGCGCTTGATTTGGGATAGTACTCAAGGTTTCTGTTTGATGCAAGAATATTATCAGCTGGAGAGAATATTTTATCGCCCAACGGCGCCCGTTGGCAGCTGAACGGTTCTCCACGGGGTCAGCCAGCCCAAGCTGCTGAAGACTTTATCCCGCTTGGAGCACGGGCATCGCCTGCCGCAACGGCACCACTATACTTTTGAATATCTGAGCATTTTGAAAGGCAGGATATGACCGCAACCGCCAGTCGAACCACCAACCGCAGACCCGAGCTTTTGGCGCCCGCCGGAGGGCCCGAGCCCTTTGCCGCCGCACTCGCCGCGGGGGCAGACGCCATCTACTGCGGCATGGGCAGCTTCAACGCTCGCCGCAAGGCCACCAACTTTACCGATGAGGCCTTTGAGCAGGCCTGCCGCGCCGCGCATCTAGCCGGGTCACGCGTCTACGTCACGGTCAACATCGTCATCAAGCAGTCCGAGATGGGCGATGCGCTGCAACTCATCCATCGCTGCTCCACGCTGGGCGCCGATGCCTTCATTATCCAGGACTGGGGTCTGTTCTTTGAGGTCAAGCGCACCATGCCCGGCATCGAGACACATATCTCGACCCAGGCGAACATCCACGACGACCGCGGAACCCTTTGGTGCCGTGAGCAGGGCGCCGACCGCGTGACTCTCTCGCGCGAGCTCTCCATCGACGAGATCGCCGCCATCCACGACGCCGCGCCCGATGTGGACCTTGAGGTCTTTAGCCATGGCGCCATCTGCTTTTGCTACTCGGGCCTGTGCCTGCTGTCGAGCTTTGCCATGGCGGGACGATCGGCCAACCGCGGCATGTGCGCCCAGCCCTGCCGCCTGCCCTACGAGTTGATCGACGAGAACGGTCGCGCGCTCTCCCCTGCCGGTCGCGAGCGTGCGCTATGCCCGCGCGACACCAACACTTCGCAGCTTGTTCGCCGTCTGTATGACGCCGGTGCCGCATCGCTCAAGCTCGAGGGCCGCATGAAGGCGCCCGATTACGTGTACTCCATCGTTGATGTGTATCGTCACGAAATTGATGACATGCTGGCAGGGGTCGCCGTTGCCAAGGACGAGGAAGCCGGCCGCCAGCGCCAGCTCAAGCGCTGCTTCAACCGCGACTTTACGCACGCCTATCAGGACGGCACCTCGGGCGACGAGATGATGAGCTACGAGCGTTCCAACAACCGCGGCCAGATCGTGGGCACGGTGCTGGGCAGCCGCCCGGCCAACCGCGATGTGCGCGGCCTCAAGCCCGACGACCGCCGTCGCCGTGCCGCCATCGCCCGTATTGAGCTGTTTGAGCCCGTGGGCAAGGGCGACCTGCTGGAGCTTCGCCACGACGATGAGTTCGACCAATTCCTGACCACCATTGCCGCCGATGATGCCGCCGCGGGCGACATCATCGAATGTCGCGTACCCCGCAGCATGCCCGAGGGCTGCCGCGTCCGCGTGATTCGCAGTCAGCGTGCCATCGACGCCGCCGGCGCCGCGCTCAAGCGCGATGTGCTGCGCCGCCGAGCTGTTGATGTGTCCGTCGTGGCGCGCCTGGGCGAGCCGTTTACCGTCACACTCACCTGCTGTGACAACCCCGCGCCCGCCGCCGCCACAGGCTTCACCGTCGAGGCCGCCAAGACTCGCGCCGTCGAGGCGTCCGATCTGGTAGAGCATGTGGGCCGCATGGGCTCCTCGCCCTTTGAGTCCGCGAGCTTTGATGTGGCGCTCGATAAGGGCTGCGGCATGGGCTTCTCCGCTGTGCACAAGGTGCGCGCCGCCGCCTGCAAGGCGCTGGAGGAGGCCATTCTGGCACCGTATGACGAGCGTGCCCGCACGCTCGAGCTGCCGGTGCTCGACAAATGTACGCGGCCCATGCCCGAGCACTACCGCGACGAGCCGCAGATCTGCGCCACCGTCACCTCGCTCGAGGCCGCCGAGGCAGCGCGAGCGGAGGGTGCAACGCTCATCTACATGACCACCGACGCGCTCGATGCGGCCGATCTCTCCCCCGCCGATGCGTTTGAGCAGGGCATCGTGCCCGTGCTCGACGAGGTCTGCCGTGCCGTTGACCACGAGCGCGTCGATCCCTGGATCAATGCCGGAGCCACCGTCGCCGTCGGCAATATCTCCGAGCTCGCTGTAGCCGCGCATGCCGGCGCCACGGCCGAGATTCGCTCTTGCCTGCCGGTTCACAACGCACCCTGCATGGAGGCGCTTGCCGAGCGCGGAGCCGGCGCATTTTGGCTCTCGCCCGAGATCACGCTCGACGAGATTGCCTCGCTCGGCGCCGCCGCGCCCGCGGCTCTGGGCATCACCGTCTTTGGCCGTCCGCGCGTTATGACGAGCGAACACTGCATTCTGCAGGTTGCCAACGGCTGCATCCACGATTGTGTCAACTGCCGTCTGCGTGCCCGCAAGCTCTCGCTCAAGAATATCGACGGAAAGGTCATGCCCGTCCGCACCGACATCCACGGCCGCTCTCGCCTGTACGATGCCTACCCCATCGACCTCACGCCGCAGGTTCCTCAGCTGCTCGATGCCGGTGTGCGTCGTCTCATGGTTGACGGAACGTTGCTCGAGACGGATGAGGTGGGCCGTGCCGTCGCCCGCGTCCGTCGTGCCGTCGAAGCGGCGCAGGCGGGCCGTAAGCCCGCCGCCCGTCTGCGCGGGGCGACCTCGGGCTGCATGTTTGTGGGAATCAGCTAACCGAAAGGCTTACACGTGAACGAAGAACCTCAAGTCCTCTACTGCGACGCCTGGCTCATGGCCATCGACAAGCCCGCCGGCATGATCGTCCACGGCGACGGCACCGGCGAGCGCACGCTCACCGACTACGCCAGCGACCTGCTGCTGGCGATGGGCGACGGCTTTGCCGCGACCGACATGCAGCCGCTCAACCGCCTGGACCGTGACACCACCGGCGTGGTGCTGTTCTCGCTCGACAAGCAGACGCAGCCCGCCTTTGACCAGATGGTGATCGACCACGCTTTCGAAAAGCACTATCTGGCGCTCGCCGAAGGCAAAATCGACTGGAACGAAAAGCTCATCGACAAGCCCATCGCCCGCGACCGTCACGACAGCCGCAAGATGCGCGTCGGCGCCAGCGGCAAGCCGTCTCAGACGCGCGTGAAGGTGCTCAAGCGTCTTAAGAGCCGTCGTGGCCTGCCCACGCGCTCGTATATCGATGTCGAGCTGCTCACCGGCCGCAAGCACCAAATCCGTGTGCATCTGGCAAGCGAGCGCCATCCCCTGGTTGGCGACGACCTGTACGGAACGCCGCGCCCCTGCGGCCTGATGCTCCATGCCCACAGCGTGTCCTTTACGCATCCCGTAACCGGTGAGCACATCCACATCGAAGCCCCCTGCCCCTGGGAGCCCTAAAACCTGCCAAAAAGGGCAGGCACCTTTGTGGTGGCTTTGCCGCAATGGCTCAGCCGCGGTCCCAAAACGTCTCGATCTGTAACAGTTAGAACCCATTTTCCGGTCTATCCGTTACAGATCGAGACATTCAAATCCCCCTTAAGGGAAAATCTCAATCTGTAACACCTAGCCCACTTTTAACGGTCCAGTTGTTACAGACTTAGACAAACCGGCAGACAACGAAAGCGGCAACGCCCGTGATGGACGTTGCCGCTTTTCTATTGAGAAAACTACTCGGTTTTCGTTACTAACCACCACAATGGGGACAGGCACCTTCGTGGTGGTTTTGGCCTTGTCTCGCTGTTAGACAGTGATGACGTTGTCCATTGCCCGGTACTTGGCGGGGACCTCGCCCGCAGTGATAATCGTTGCGTCGCGGAAGTCCGCGAACTTGACGGGCGCCACCATGCCAAATTTACTGGCGTCCGAGATTACAAAGCGTTTGGCGGTATGGCGCATCGAGATACGCTTGACCTGTGCTTCCTCGATATCGGGCGCCGTGAAGCCCTGCTCGGCGGCAATGCCGTTAGAGCCCCAAAAGCCACAGTTGAAGTTGTAGCGGTCTAAGGTTGCCAAGGCATCGGGGCCAACGAGCGCCTCGGTCTCGGGTTTGAGCTCGCCGCCCAACACCACGGTACGCATGCCGCGCAAAGCAAGGTGCTGAGCATGGAGCACGGAATCGGTCACATAGGTGACATCTTCAAGGTGTGGAAGATGCTCGATGAGCCTCAGCGTCGTCGAGCCCGAGTCGATGTATACAAAGCTCTCGGGCTCCACAAGCGCCGCCGCACGGGCGCAGATACGCTCCTTGTCGTCGTTATGGAGGTCGCTGCGCTCATTAAGCGTTAGGTCGCGCGTCACGTGCGCGCGCTCAAGACTCGTCGCTCCACCGTGGACCTTGGCGATGCGATGAGCTCGGTCGAGCGTCTGCAGGTCGCGCCGAATGGTAGACGCCGTCACGCCTAGGGCTTCGGCAAGCTCCGGCACGGTAACCGAGCCGGCCTGCTGCACCATCGACACGATCGCGTTGAGCCTATCTTCCGCAAGCATCGCTTACTCCTCCTCGGGGTACACAACTCCCCAGTCGGCGCGGAGCTTGGTCATAAGCTCCATAACATCAGAAGCATAATCCAGCAGCTCGCGCTTGGAGTCGTCGCCGGCAACGGCCTTCTCCAGGTCGGCCATCTCATAGCACAGGGCGTAAGCCTCGGTGCCAGCGTGGACCTCCTCGCGGTGGCCGTCCGCAGTCCACACGATGGTCGCGTGATCGGCACGCGGATATTCATTGACCTCGATGTAGCACTTGTCGAAGCTGATGACCGAGCGCTTGGGCTGCTTGGAGTGGAGCGTAAGGCTCACGACGCCCAGCTGCTGCTCGGCATTTCGGCAGACGATGCCACCCGCGACGTCAACGCCAGTCTCGCAGGTGTTGCCCAGCGAAACGACCTCAGCGGGCTGGCTTGCCATAAAGAGGCGCATGACGGACAGGGCATAGACGCCAATATCGAGCATGGCACCGCCAGCAAGGTTGCGATTGTAAAAGCGGTTGGTCAGGTCGCCGTACTCCTTGTAGCTGCCAAAGTTGAGCTGGGCGAGGTTCATGCGTCCAAAGTCGCCGGCATCCATGCGGCGGCGCAGCTCCTGATACAAGGGCATGTGGAGCACCGTGGTGGCATCCATAAGGACCACGTTGTGCTCGTCGGCGATGGCACGGGCCTCGTCGAGCTCGGCAGAGTTGAGGGTAATGGCCTTCTCGCAGAGCACGTGCTTGCCGGCGGCCAGCGCGGCACGCAGATAGGTGATATGCGTGTTGTGCGGCGTGGTGATATAGACGGCGTCGATATCCGGATCGGCATAGAGGTCCTCAACCGTTTCATAGACCTTCTCGATGCCATACTGCTCAGCAAAAGCCTGGGCCTTGGACAGCGTGCGGTTGGCGACGCCCGCAAGCTTGCGGCCGGCCAGCGCGAGGGACTGGGCCATTTGGTTGGCGATAACGCCACAACCGATCACAGCCCAGCGAAGCTCGGGAGCCGTAAAGATGTCGTTAGGGAACGGCTTATCCTGGACCGAAGCGAACGCTGCTTTTGCGGCTGCCGCGGAGTCGAGTGGAGCCTGCTTGGAATCTGCCATATGTGCCTCCTGAGTCATCGGAAGTTCTTCATTTCCAACAGCCTTATATTCGCACAAATGCGCGCGCATTTGCTTGTATTTGCGTGTTTATTTGTTTATCGGTCAATATTTAGCCATATTTTGCACATTTTTACGCGGTCATACGCATTAGCACGCAATGCTATGCGCGATAATGCGCATGCGAGGATCCTTGTAAAGAATAAAGAAGCGGAACACCAAAGCCCAAAAAGGCAGAGCAGGCTGTCTTACTCTTCCCCTCTAGGGGCATCAGGCATCAATGGACCGTCCCAAACTGCCGACACATGGGGACTGTCCCCAACTGCCGGGACTACTCATTTAAGTCTGTCCCCAATGAGCACAATCACTCATGTAAGTCTGTCCCCAATGAGGCTTATAGGACAAAATGTGTGTCCCGATAGAACATCCGTTTCCATCCATTAATCCAGCCAGAACGGGTACGGGTCCCTGTGGTGGAGGTCCTCCCACACGGCCCTGTCGCCCCACTCCGGCCCTCCGTCCTCGCGTGACGGCGAGGCGGAGTAGACGCTGAACAGGAAGTCGATGTCCGCGTCGGTCGGCATCGTGGCGAGCTTCTCGCGCGCCGTCCTCGCGTCCCCCGAGTGCGCGTGGCACCACCAGAACACCGCCTTCACGCGCTTGACCGACGTCCAGCCCCCGGTGGTTGCGCAGGACGGCCCTCAGCTGCGAGTTCACCCCTCCCTCGATCATGTTGTTGGTCGACGGCAGCGGGCCGGCCTTGGCCAGGGCGGGGTCGAGGTAGGTGAACAGCGTCCCCGCCGACACCAGCGACGACAGCGACGAGCGCGCCCGCCTCAGCCTCTCGTGGGTGTAGACCCTCCTGCCGTCCACCACGGTCCTGTCCTCCAGGAAGTCGGCCCAGAACCCGCACCAGTCGAGGTAGCGCTCGACCCAGAGCTCTGCCTGGTGCAGCGTCTCGATGCCCATGAGGTCGCGCGCGATGAGGTAGAGCTCGCGCCCCGCCTGGAGCTTCGGCCGCGTCGTCGTGTAGCGCTTGACCTGCGAGAAGGCGTGGAAGGTGCACCTCTGGACCCTGGTGCGCGGCCAGGTCTCGCGCACGGCCTTGGCGAACCCGCTCCCGCCGTCGGTGACGACCACCTCGGGCGCCGGGATCGGCGCCATGAGGGACGACCACGCCCTCGAGTTCTCCGACCTGGCCATGTACCAGGAGACCACCCGCTCGCCGCTGCAGCATATGAGCACCACGAGGTCGCGCGCGACCCAGATCCCGTCGACGTGGAGCACGCGGTGCAGCTCGCCGTCGGGGACGGGCATCGGCCAGACCTCCCAGAACTCGGCCGTCCTGCGCCTGAAGGACCGTCCGCCGCCCGGCATCGCCGCCTGGGAGTCCTTGGATAGGAGCCACCCGAGGAACTCCTCGAGCCTTGCCGCCGTGTCGTCGTACCTCACCGTCGTCGACGCGCCGCAGGCCGTGCACCTCCACCGCTGGGACCCCGATGAGGTCCTGCCGTTGCGCTTGGTCCGACCGCCGCAGTAGGGGCAATAAACGGCCTTCATGGGCACCTCTTCCGAAAGGGTATTTAACGGTTCCGGAAAAGGTTATCTACCTGCGGGAACGATAGGCAACCGGACACACATTCTGTCCGAGCGGTTAAAAGCGGGCACGGAATTTAAACGGCTGAAAAAGGGGCATCGACCTGCGCCGATGCCCCTAAAGTAGACACACATTTTGTCCTATAAGCCCCCAATGAGTATCCCCAATGAGTGGGGATAGAAAAAGGCCCGGGTGCCGTGGGGCATCCGGGCCTTTGCTAGCAACTTGATGTTGCGGGCAGCTTAGAACTTGTGGCCGCACTTCTTGCAGACGCGCAGCTTGTTCTTACCGTCCTTCTCGTGACCGACGCGGGTAACCTTACCGCACTCGGGGCAAACGAGATTGACGTTGGAGGCATCGATGGGAGCCTCCTGCGAAACGATGCCGCCCTGCTGGTTGGCAGCGTTGGGCTTGACGGCCTTCTTGACGACCGAAACGCCCTCGACAACGACCTTGTTCTCGGCGGGGAGAGCACGCAGGATAACGCCCTGCTTGCCGCGATCCTTGCCAGAGAGAACCTGGACCTTATCGCCCTTCTTGATATACATATATCTCCCCTAACTACAGGGTCTCGGGAGCGAGCGAGACGATCTTCATGTACTTCTTGTCACGAAGCTCGCGAGCGACGGGCCCGAAGATACGGGTGCCGACGGGCGAACCATCGTTGTTGATGACAACGCAAGCGTTCTCATCAAAGCGAATGTAGGAGCCATCCTTGCGGCGGATCTCCTTAACGGTGCGAACGACGACGCAACGGACAACGTCCTTCTTCTTGACGTTGGCGCCAGGGGTAGCCTCCTGGACAGCACCGATGAACACATCGCCGATGCCTGCATAACGACGCTTGGAACCGCCAAGCACCTTGATGCAGCGAATCTTGCGAGCGCCGGAGTTGTCGGCGACGTTCAGCATGGTTTGCATCTGAATCATGGTAGATGTTCCTCCGAACTAAGAACCGAAGAGAGGTGCGCAGCCTTTATACGGCCTGTGGTATGCAAGCCAGGCATACGCACATCTTCGGAAACGTACAAGTCGTAAGAGCGACTGCTTATTTAGCGCGCTCGACGACCTCGATGAGGCGCCAACGCTTCATCTTGGACATAGGACGGGTCTCCATAACGCGGACGGTATCGCCCACGCCAGCCGTGCACTCCTCGTCGTGAGCGTGCAGCTTCTTGGAGCTGGTCATCATCTTGCCGTACTTGGGGTGACGCTTGCGCTCGGTGATGGTGACAACAATGGTCTTGGCACCGGAGACGGAGGTAACGACACCCGTACGGACCTTACGCGAGTTACGCGAATCAGTCATGTTCTCTCCTTAGGTCCTACTCGGCGACAGCGGACTTCTCCGCTGCGATCTCGCGGGCGCGCTGCTCCGTGAGGACGCGAGCGATGTCCTTCTTCACGGTGTTGACGCGAGCGGTGTTGTCCAGCTGGCTGGTGGCCATCTGGAAACGAAGGTTAAAGAGCTCGGCGCGCATTTCCTTCAGCTTCTCAACGAGCTGAGCGTCCGAGAGCTCACGAATCTCTGCGGGCTTCATTAGTTCTCCTCCTTGGCGGCGGCGGCGTCCTCAGCAGCCCACTTGGCCTCGAGAGCGGCCTCCTCAGCCATCTCCTTCTCGATGCGCTGCTCAGCGTTCTTAGCAGCAACAATCTTGGTCTTGATGGGAAGCTTGTGCTGTGCAAGACGCAGAGCCTCGCGAGCGACCTCCTCGGGCACGCCCTTGACCTCGAACATGATGCGGCCGGGCTTGACGACGGCCACCCACTCCTCGGGGTTACCCTTACCAGAACCCATGCGAGTCTCGGCAGGCTTCTTGGTGATGGGCTTATCGGGGAAGATCGTGATGTAGACACGACCGCCACGCTTCATGTAGCGGGTCATGGCAATACGAGCGGCCTCGATCTGACGGTTGGTGATCCAATGGGCCTCGAGAGCCTGGATACCAAACTCGCCGAAATGCAGCTCGGTATTACCCTTGGCCTGGCCCTTCATGGAGCCACGCTGCACCTTGCGGTGAAGAATACGCTTAGGGGCAAGCACTACTGACCCCTCCTCTCGGAGTTACGACGACGAGGACGGGAAGAGCCCTCGAGTGCAGGGTTGGGAACAGGCTGGCCCGGGAGCTTCTCGCCCAGGTAGATCCAGACCTTCACGCCGCAAGCGCCCATGGTGGTGCTGGCGACAGCCGTGCCGTAGTCGATCTTGGCACGGAGGGTGTGCAGAGGCACGCGACCCTCGCGGTACCACTCACGACGGCCCATCTCGGCGCCGCCGAGACGACCGGAGCACTGGATACGGATGCCCTTAGCGCCGGCCTTGCGGGCGGACTGGACAGCCTTGCGCATAGCGCGACGGAAGGCAACGCGGCCCTCGAGCTGCTCGGCGATAGACTGAGCAACGAGGTTGGCGTCGAGCTCGGGGCGCTTGATCTCGACAACGTCGACGGAGAGCTGGCCCTTGGAGACGCCAGCGACCTTCTCGAGCTCGGTGCGGAGGGTATCGATCTCGGCACCCTTCTTACCGATGACAACGCCGGGGCGAGCGGTGAGGATGATGACCTTCACCTTGTCGCCAGCGCGCTCGATCTCGACGCGGGAGACAGCTGCGCGGGAAAGACGCTTCTCGAGGTACTTGCGGATCTCGAGATCGTTACCGAGGGTCTTAGCGTAATCCTTCTCTGCGAACCAGCGGGAGCGCCAGTTCTCGGTAATGCCAAGACGGAAGCCGGTGGGGTAGACTTTCTGACCCATACAGCTTTACGCCTCCTTTCGAGGAGCAACGACGACGGTGATGTGGGAAGTACGCTTCAGAATGCGAGAAGCGGAACCCTTGGCGCGGGGACGGATGCGCTTAAGCGTCGGACCCTCGTCAACATAGGCAGCGGCGACAACCAGGTTGTCGGCACGCAGACCGTTGTTGTTCTCGGCGTTCGCAACGGCGGAACGGAGAACCTTCTCGACATCCACGGCGACGGCGCGGTCGCAGAAGTGGAGGATGTCGAAGGCCTGAGCGACAGGCTTGCGGCGGATCAGATCGACCACCAGGCGGGCCTTGCTGGGGGAAACACGCACGTACTTAGCGACGGCGCGAACCTCGGTGGCCTCAGTTTCAATAGACTTAGTTGCCATTTACGGTTAACCCCCTATTTGGCCTTGTGGCCACGGAACGTACGAGTCGGCGCGAACTCGCCGAGCTTGTGACCAACCATGGACTCGGTAACATACACGGGCACATGCTTGCGGCCGTCGTGGACGGCGATGGTGTGACCAACCATCTCGGGGAAGATGGTGGACGCGCGGGACCAGGTCTTCACGACGTCCTTCTTGCCAGCCTCGTTCATCGCGGTGATACGCGAGAGAAGGCGAGTCTCCACGAACGGGCCCTTTTTGAGACTTCTGCTCATAAGTGCTTTCTCCTAAAACTCGGTATCCGAAATTACTTCTTACGGCGACGAATGATGTGCTGGTTCGAGACCTTCTTCTTCTTGCGCGTACGAAGGCCCTTCGTCGGCTTACCCCAGGGGGTAACGGAGGGACGACCAGAGGTGTGGTTCTTGCCCTCGCCACCGCCGTGCGGGTGGTCGACAGGGTTCATGACGGTACCGCGGACGGTCGGGCGCACGTTCATGTGACGCTTACGGCCGGCCTTGCCGATGACGATGTTGGAGTGATCGGCGTTGCCGACCTCACCGACGGTGGCGCGGCAGGTAACGAGGATGCGGCGCATCTCGGAGGAAGGCATACGGACGATAGCGTACTTGCCCTCCTTACCCATCAGCTGGCAGGAGTTACCGGCGGAACGGGCGATAGCAGCGCCCTTGCCCGGCTGGAACTCGACGGCGTGGATGAGCGTACCGACGGGGATGTCGGCGAGGGGCAGAGCGTTGCCCGGCTTGATGTCGGCGTCAGAACCGGACATGATGGTCTGACCGACCTCGAGGCCCTTGGGGGCCAGGATGTAGCGCTTCTCACCGTCAGCGTAGTGCAGCAGAGCGATGCGAGCGGAACGGTTCGGATCGTACTCGATCGTGGCAACCTTGGCGGGCACGCCGTCCTTGTTGCGCTTGAAGTCGATCACGCGGTAACGACGCTTCACGCCGCCGCCCTGGTGGCGGGTGGTGATGCGGCCGTTGTTGTTACGACCGGCCTTCTTGGGCAGGGGCTCGAGAAGAGACTTCTCGGGCTTGGTGCAGGTGATCTCGGAGAAGTCGGAGATCGTCTGCCAACGCCTACCAGCGGAGGTCGGCTTAAGGTGCTTTACAGCCATTACAATCCCTTTCAATAGGAATCCGTTAGCCATCGCAGACAGGGATTCGAGGTTCTGCCTCGGGTGCGATGACACCGGACGTATACACGGTTCCGGGCGTGTCCATTTTATACGCCCAAAACCTTGAGCTCTCGCCTCCCCTTTTTGGGAGGCATGAGCTCACTCAACAGCAGCGAGTCTTAGGCCTGGTTGCCAAAGACCTCGATGGTGTCGCCCTCGGCCAGCGTGACGATGGCCTTCTTCCAAGAACGGGTCTTGCCGGCGACATAGCGCACGCGCTTGGTCTTGGGCTTGACCGTCAGGGTGTTCACGCGAACGACCTTGACGCCGAAGATCTCCTCGACAGCGTCCTTGATCTGATACTTGTTAGCATCCTTGGCGACCTCGAACGTGTACTTGTTCAGCTCCATGCCGGAGAAGGAACGCTCGGACACGATCGGACGGATGATGATCTCGTGGGCGGTCATTTATGCAAGCACCTCCCCGAAGTGAGCGGCGATGTCGGCGGGCATCAGCACGGCGTTGTTGTTGACGAGATCGTAGGTGTTGGCCTCGTCAGCGGTGATGATGAACGTCTTGGGAATGTTGCGGAACGACAGGTAGGCGTTGACGTCCTCATCGCGAACGATGATGGTCAGACGCTTGCCCTCAAGGCCGAGAGCCTTGAGCATGGCGACGGCAGCCTTGGTGGAAGGCTTCTCGAAGCCGTAGTCGTCGACGAGCACGAGCTCGCCATCGGCCAGCTTGGCGGACAGCGCGGAGCGCATAGCCAGCTTGACCTCCTTGTTGTTCATACGCTTAGCGTAGGAACGGGGCTTGGGGGCGAAGACAACGCCACCGTGACGCCACTGGGCAGCACGGATGGAACCCTGGCGGGCACGGCCGGTGCCCTTCTGACGCCAAGGCTTCTTGCCGCCACCGGAAACCTCAGAGCGGCCCTTAGCGGACTGGGTGCCCTGACGCCAAGAGGCCATCTGGCACTTGACGATGTGGTGCATAACGTGGATGTTCGGCTCGATGCCGTACACCTCAGCGGCGAGCTCGGCCTCGGCGACCTTCTTGCCCTCGCTGTTCTTTACTTCAAACTTTGCCATTTAAGTGTTCTCCTTGGTATGACGCTGGGCTAAATGGGCTGGGCCCTTAGGCCATACGGATGGCGACGAGACCATTCTTGGCACCCGGGACAGCGCCCTTGACCAAGATGAGGTTCTGCTCGGCATCGATGCGGACAACGGAAAGGTTCTTGACGGTAACGCGCTCGTTACCCATGTGACCGGCCATCTTGACGCCCTTGAGGACGCGCGCAGGATAGGCGCACTGACCGATAGAACCGGGGTGACGCTGGAAGTGAGAACCATGCGTCATAGGACCGCGGCGCTGACCCCAGCGCTTGATGCGACCCTGGAAGCCCTTACCCTTGGAGGTACCGATGACGTCGACCTTCTCGACATCAGCGAAATCAGCGACGGTGACGACCTCGCCGACCTTGTGCTCCTCGCCGTTCTCGACGCGGACCTCACGAAGGAAGCGGACAGGCTCGACGCCAGCCTTGGCGAAGTGACCAGCCATGGGCTTGTTCACGTTCTTGGCCTTGATGTCGCCGAAACCGATCTGGACGGCGTCATAGCCGTCGGTTGCCTGAGTTTTAACCTGCGAGACAGCGCAGGGGCCAGCCTGGATGACCGTGACGGGAACGACGTTGTCGTCCTCGTCCCAAACCTGGGTCATGCCAATCTTGCGGCCGAGAATCATGCTGATCAAGATATGATCCCAACTCTCGCGTGGTCTTGGGACAATGCGTACACCACCGAGCGTACGCCCCTAGAGGACCACTACTTATACGACGTGCTCCCCAGCCTTGTATTGCGTCCGGACTACCTGACAACCCTATTAAGCAGGCATTTTGTCCAGCCAGAATACTCCCCTGGTTTCACACAGCTGTTTAGTATACACGGCTGCGGGCGTATCCATCGAGATTCATATTTCACTCACATTGTTTACGCAGGTAAAGTGCGTGGAGTCGCCTGGGCTTGGCAGAGGGGCGGCGAAATATATTAAGTTTGCTGCTCTACAGTCCTGCGCAAGACGGAAAGCACATTAAGTGCTTTCCTTTGCGTGCGGAACTCGCGACAAACTTAATATATTTCGCCGCCCCTCTGCCAAGCTCGGGAGACGACACGTTGATGTCTGCTTAACTCTGCTCGCTCAGCTAATTACTTTGTTGGGGATCCACAATTTGTTGCAAGGTGAACTTGCATTGGGGCGTATCGTCCTCTTCTCGCGTATCGTCAAAATCGAAGACCATGATGGCGCAGTTGGGGAGTTTTGCTGGGAGCTCGAAGCCCTCTGGGGCTGCAGCCTTGATGAATTGGCGACTGGCGCTGCCGTGGCTTACTGCTAGGAGGGTTTCTATGCCCTCGGCGCCCATGAGATTGGTGAGGGTGTCTACCATGCGCTCTTGCAGCGCGCGGCTTCCTTCTCCTCCGAAGGGGACCAGGTCCTCGCCCGGATCCCAGACGTCGGTGGGCAGCGCGTCGTGCGGGCCTTCCTCGAAGGTGCCGTAGCAGCGCTCGATGATGCCTTTGCAGGGCTCGCCTGCTGCGTCTGCGCCGAGGAGTTCGGTTGCGACGAGCTGAGCTGTGTCCATGGCTCGACCCAAAGGCGACGAGACTACTTTGTCGGGGACAACGCCGTGGGCCTTTAGCCATGCGGCTGCTGTCTGTGCCTGATGACGGCCCAGATCGGTGAGCGGTGAATCGCAGCGACCCTGGACGAGCTTTTTAACGTTGAATTCTGTCTGGCCGTGGCGGAGTAGATATAGACGCTTCATGCTCTCCCCTTCTATATAACTAGCTTTATCGGCGCGGCTCTACTCGTGGGTATGGCCTACATAGTCTTCGTCGATCGTGATCTTGGCAATCGACTTGGGATATTCGGATTCGACACGTTTCGCCAGCGCGTGCTTTACGTCTTCGGCACTCATCTGCAGATCCGAGGGGCGCACGCAGTCAAAGATCACATTGGTGTGCGTAGGACCCGGCACACAGCGCAGATCGTGAATCGAGAGGCGGCTATCGATCTGTTGAGCCATAGCGTTGATGCGCAGGCGCATGCTCGCCAGCTTGGGGTCATCGGTCACGATGGGATCGTAATGGAGCGTGACGATCATGCCGTCCTCGTCCCTAAACGCCTGCTCGATGTTATCGAGCGTGTCGTGACTTTCCAGCGGGCTGGCCTCGGCTGCCATCTCGGCGTGAGCGCTTGCGAACTTCCTGCCCGGGCCATAGTCGTGAACCATCAGATCGTGAACGCCCAAAACGCCGGGATAGCTCATGATCTTGTCTCGAATGTACTTGACCAGCTTAGGATCGGGCGTCTGCCCCAAAAGCGGGCTCACCGTATCCTGGATGAGTTCAAAGCCGCTCCAGCCAATATAGGCGCCAACAGCAAGGCCGACCCATGCGTCAAGATTGATGTGCGTCACCTGCGAAACAATTGCGCACGCCAGCACGGCGCCTGTGGCAAGGACATCGTTCTTGGAATCCTGCGCGGTCGCATGCAGCGTCTCGGACTCAATGCGATCGCCGAGCTTTTGGATGAGGGCCGCCATCCAGAGCTTTACGACCATCGAAAGCACTAGAACTGCCACCAGGGCAAGCGAGAACTCGACAGGTTCGGGGTGGATGACGCGCTCGACCGAGGACTTCACCAGCTCAACGCCAATCAGCAGCACGAGTGCCGCCACGACCAGACCCGAGAGATACTCGTAGCGACCGTGTCCGTAAGGATGCTCGGGGTCGGCCGGCTTGCTCGCCAGCTTAAAGCCCAGCACGCTCACGATATTCGAGCTGGCATCGGACAGGTTGTTCATGGCGTCCGCCACGATCGAAACCGATCCCGACAGCACGCCAATTACGCCCTTCGCAGCGCATAGTGCCACATTGGCGAGAATACACACCACGCCCGTCAACGTGCCCACGCGCGCACGGTCGCCCTGCGCACGCTTAACAATCCACTCGACCATCTACATCCGCCCCCACGGTACTACCTATATATCTATTGCTCAAACGGATTGTAGTGTAGCCACTTTGTCCTCAAGATACAAAAGGCCGCAGCCCGCACGGGCCACGGCCTTGGAATGTGACATACGGGACTGCCCCTTTGTCGATCGATTTATGCGCTTGCCTCGGCCACGCTCTTCGAGGTTTCGGGCAAATCGGCTTCGTCCCCCGTCGCCTGCCCCTTCGCTGGCACCACGCCAAAGCAGTAGCTCAGCGCCGCAGACACCGCAAATGCCACACCTCCGGCAGCGCAGCACCACAGCAGGTTCGAGATGCCGCCCGTGGCAAAGCCAATGACCATGAGGACATTCGTCATGCCGATGGTATAGGCCGTAACGTGGCCCACGGCCGCAACAAGGCCTCCGACGGCGCCGCCAATGGCCATGCACGTCAGGCACCTGCCATATTTAAAGCCGCAACCGTACAGCGCCGGCTCGCTTACGCCGCCAAGAACACCCGAGATTGAATAGCCCAGCATGAGCGTCTTCTCGTCCTTATCCGCAACGCGGAGCGACGCGCCAAAGGGCATGCCCCAAACGGCAAACGTTGCCATCGTCGCGGCGATCAGGATGCACGAATCCGTTCCCACACTCATAAACTGCGCATAGGCAAGCGATAGGACAACGTTGCTGACACCCGCGATCTTAAGGAACTCCCAACCCGCGGCAAGCCCCATGAGCGTGAGCAGCGACACGATGCCACCGGAATTGCCAAGCATAAACATAAGCTGGCCCAACAGCATGCCCAGATAGCTGCCCGCCGGCGCCGTAATACACAGCGAAACCGGAACCATGACAAGCATGGTCGCAAACGGAACGAACGAAAACGCCACGGCCTTAGGGATAACGCGCGAAAAGAAACACTCCACTCGCCATAGCACGGGCACCGAGATGAGAACCGGAATAACAGTCGTCGTGTAATCGTTGACCGGCACGGGAAGCAGGCCATACACGGAAGTCATCGATGCCCCCGTCGTCGAGGCGGCATCAACGAGCTTAAGCAGATCGGGTGCAATCAATACGCCGCCCAGCATCATGCCCAGCTGCTCCGAGCAACCGAGCTGGCGGGCGGCCGCCCAACCAAGATAAATGGGCAAAAAGTAGTAGCCGGCGTTATAGAGCCAACTGTAGAACAGGCGATAGATTTCGGAATCGGCAGACCACAGGCCCAGCATGCCCTCGCCCATAATGACGGCGACGGTGCGGAACAACGCCGCGCAGACAATAAACGGCAGCGCCGACATCATGCTTTTGGACAGATAGTCCACCACGGCCATGGCGTTTGATGAAACCGTCGTTGCAAACGTGGTGTTGGAAACTTGTGACATGGAACGCCTTTCCCAATGTGACATGCGGGCTGCCCCTTTGTCACATCGTGCGGTACTGACCGATTGCGCGGTACTTTTCGTAGCGGAGGTTTGTGAGGGTCGCCTCGTCGAGCCGCCCAAGTGTATCGAAGGCATCAAATGCCGCGGACATGACGGCACCGGCGATCTCCTCATGCGACAGGCCCTTATCGTCAACAATGCCGTCGATGATGCCGAGCGCCAGCAGATCGGGGGCCGTGAGCTTCAGCGCCTCGGCGGCCTCATTCGCGCGCTCGGTATCCTTCCACAGGATCGACGCACAGGCCTCGGGGCTCACGACCGAATAGGCCGAGCTCGAGAGCATCAGGATGCGGTCGGCCACGGATAGCGCCAGCGCGCCACCAGAGCCGCCCTCGCCTGTCACCACCGAGACAATCGGCGTCTTAAGGCCGCTCATCTCCATGAGATTCCGGGCAATCGCCTCGCCCTGGCCGCGCTCCTCGGCACCGATGCCGCAAAACGCGCCCGAAGTATCGACCAGGCACAGAACCGGTCGACCAAACTTTTCGGCTTGGCGCATAAGGCGACGCGCTTTGCGGTAGCCCTCGGGATGTGCCATACCAAAGTTGCGACGCATGCGCTCTTTGGTCGTGGTGCCGCGCTCGATGGCGATGACCGTTACGGGGCGTCCGTCTTTCCAGCCAATGCCAGCCACCACAGCAGCGTCGTCGCCAAAGTAACGGTCGCCGTGCAGCTCCACAAACCCATCCAGGCCCAGCGAGATCATCTCACCCGCCGTGGCGCGATCTGCCGAGCGGGTCTGCTTGACAATCTCGAGCGCGGTTTTTGGTGCCGTCGAGCGCTTGAACAAGTGCCCCAGCTTTTTGCCGCGGCGACCCGTATGCACGATCTCATGCGGTGCCCCCAGGCCGGGCGCATGCCCTTCGTGCAGCGCCAGCAGCTCGCCTACCGTGAGCGCAATCTCGCCACGTGGAACAACGGCATCGCAAAAGCCGTGCTCCAGCAAAAACTCGGAGCGCTGGAATCCCTTGGGTAGGCGCTTGTGCATGTTCTGCTCGATCACGCGCGGGCCGGCAAATGCCGTCAGGGCATCGGGCTCGGCCAGGATAATGTCACCCTCCATGGCAAAGCTCGCGGTTACGCCTCCGGTCGTGGGGTCGGTGAGCACCGTGATATACAGGCCGCCCGCCTCGCTGTGGCGCCTAACCGCCGCAGAAATCTTGGCCATCTGCATAAGCGATGTCACGCCCTCTTGCATGCGAGCACCGCCCGAAACGGTAAAGCCGACAACTGGCAATCCCAGCTCGGTCGCACGCTCAAATGCGCGACAGATCTTCTCGCCCACCACGGAGCCCATCGAGCCCATCATAAAGTTAGCGTCCATAAAGAAGAGCGCGGTATCGCAACCGCAGATTTTGCCCCTGCCGCACACAACGGCATCGTGCTCGCCCGAACGCTCGCTCACGCTCTTGAGCTTGTCGGCATAGCCGGGAAACGAGAGGAAGTCCTCCGACGCCAGATTGGCATCCCATTCCTCAAACGTGCCCTCGTCGACCGTCATGCGCATGCGCGCGCGACCGCTCACGCGAAAGTGTTTGCCGCAACGAGGGCAGACCTCGAGGTTGTCGTGCAGGCGTGCCTCATCGATCACGCGGCGGCACTCCGGGCACTTGATAAACACGTGGCGCGCGGGAAACTCGGCGCACGACTCGGTCATCGGCCCCTCAAGGACATTGACCGTCTTCGCTTTTCTATTCATCAGCATAGAGATGCCCCATCAGATCGGTGTGATACATGCCCGACAAGAACTCGTCGTTTGCCAGCACGTCGAGCTGAAGCTCGCTGTTTTCGCTCACGCCCTCAATCACGAGCTCGCCCAGGGCCGAGCGCATCTTGCGAATGGCGCCGTCACGCGTGGGCGCACACACGATGAGCTTGCCGAGCATGGAGTCGTAGTACGGCGGAACGGCGGCCCCGGCAAACATGGCGGAATCCCAGCGCACGCGCGGACCACCCGGCACACGTAACGCGGTGATCGTTCCGCATGACGGCAGAAAGTCCGGCGTTTCGGCATTGATGCGGCACTCCATGGCGTGGTTGCGGACCGGCATGTCCTCCTGCTCAAAGGGCAGAGGCTGGCCGGCTGCTACGCGCAGCTGCCACTTGACCAAGTCGGTATCGGTCACAAACTCCGTAACCGGATGCTCCACCTGCAAGCGCGTGTTCATTTCCATAAAGTAGAAATTGCCGTCATCTGAGTACAAAAACTCAATGGTGCCGGCGCCCTCATAGCCAACGGCACGAGCCAGGTCGCGCGCCGCCTTGTGCATGCGCGCGCGAATATCATCGCGTCCGTCGAGGCACGGCGCGGGGCTCTCCTCGATCAGCTTTTGGTTGCGGCGCTGCACCGAACACTCGCGCTCGCCGAGCGAAAACACATGGCCCTGCTTATCGGCCATAATCTGAACCTCAACGTGGTGCGCCGGCGCGACGAACTTCTCCATGTAGCACTCGCCGTCGCCAAAAACGGCCTCGCCCTCGGCACGCGCTTCGATGAACGCCTTTGCCGCATCTTCCACGCGCTCGACCTTGCGAATGCCGCGACCGCCGCCACCTGCACGCGCCTTGATGAGCACGGGGCAGCCGATGCGCTCGGCCTCGGCCGTCGCCTCCTCGGGGCTTTTGAGCAAATCG
>UQEO01000012.1 GCA_900540095.1 uncultured Collinsella sp. | reverse complement strand
GCGTGACCAGGATACGTTCCTGGCCGGCATCGCGCAGCGCTTTGATAATGGCGGCAATCTGATCGGCGGTTTTACCGGCACCGTAGACAACCTCGCCGGCTCCCTGGCGCACCCCGCGCGAAAGATCGAGCTGTGCAAAACCCAGATCGGCGGTCGGCGCCGTCTGGATGCGTGTGAGGGCGACTGCCGGGGCAACTGCTCCGTCGGCAACATCGCTCAGCAATTGCTCAAGATCTTGCTTATCCATATATGTTCCCTTCGACGGCGCAAAGTCTAGCACTCAAAGGGTGTTTTTCCGAACACTAAGACAAAATTGTTCGGAAACTATAGGACAGACTGATTCAATTGTTAGATGGATCGGCTAGTCACGCAGGATGATGTCCATGGCGAGCATCAGGTTGCGCTCGTCGATGGCAAACGGGGCGGCTTCGCGCGTCTTGGGCTTGGCGCAAAACGCGATGCCCGTGCCTGCGGCCTGAATCATGGGGATGTCGTTGGCGCCGTCGCCGATTGCCACGGTGTGTGCCATATCGACGCCACACTCAACCGCCCAATCCAGCAGCTGGATGAGCTTGGACTCCTTGGTCACGATGTCTGCCGCCAGCTTACCGGTGAGCTTGCCGTCCACGACCTCCAGGCGGTTAGCGAGGCAAAAGTCGATGCCCGCGGCGGCCACGATCTTATCGGCGACCTCGTGAAAGCCGCCGCTTACCACGCCGACCTTCCAGCCCTTGCTGTGCGCCGAGCGCACAAGCTCCAGCGCGCCGGGGGTAAACGTCACGCGCTCAAAGGTGCGCTCGAACACGCTCTCGTCCAAGCCGGCAAGCAGCCCCACGCGTTCCTCGAGCGCCTGCTTAAAGTCGAGCTCGCCGCGCATGGCGCGTTCGGTGATCCGCGCAACTTGCTCGCCCACGCCGGCTTCCTCGCCCAACAGGTCGATGACCTCCTGGTTGATGAGCGTGGAGTCGATATCCATAACGATGAGGCGTGCAGCCATGGCGGGCCTTTCCGAGTGCAGTTGTATTGGGGCACATTGTCGCACGCCGCACGCCTGGGCGACGGCCACGGTGCACCAATTGTTTCGTCTCCGTCAAGTCTTTGGGCATGAGCTACTTTTCCGCGGCACATCGACGCGGGTGCGATAAGATAGAACGCCATGTCCGGCTGCGCGGTTTACGCAGGCTGGGCAAATCTGTACGACGCTGCCCGGAACGACACGGGGCGGCACAGATCCATAAAGGAGGATCACTGGTATGAGCCAGACCCGTCCCATTGACGAGCATTCCATGCACACCCGTACCTGCGGCGAGCTTCGCTTCGAGAACGTGGGCGAAGAGGTCACCCTCACCGGTTGGGTGAGCCGTCGCCGCGACCACGGCGGCCTTATCTTCTGCGACCTTCGCGACCGCGAGGGCATCACGCAGCTCACCTTCGACCCTGAGCACTCCGACGGCGACGCCTTTAAGATTGCCGAGACCATGCGTCCCGAGTGGCCCATCAAGATCCACGGCGTCGTGCGCGCTCGTGGCGAGGAGACCACCAACACCAAGCTCGCGACCGGCGAGATCGAGGTCCTGACCGACCACGCCGAGGTGCTTAACACGTCCGTCACTCCGCCGTTCCAGATTGAGGACGGCATCGAGACGAGCGAGGACACCCGTCTGCGCTATCGCTATCTGGACCTCCGTCGTCCCGAGATGATGGCCAACCTCAAGCTGCGCTCCGACTTCACCTTTGCCATTCGCGAGGCGCTGCACAACCGTGAGTTCATGGAGGTCGAGACGCCCTCCCTGTTTAAGTCCACGCCCGAGGGCGCCCGCGACTTCATCGTTCCCAGCCGTATTCAGCCGGGCAACTTCTACGCTCTACCGCAGTCCCCGCAGCTCCTGAAGCAGCTGCTCATGGTCGGTGGCGTCGAGCGCTACTACCAGGTTGCCAAGTGCTTCCGCGACGAGGACCTGCGTGCCGACCGTCAGCCCGAGTTCACCCAGGTCGATATCGAGATGTCCTTCGTGGACCAGAACGACGTCATGAGCGCGCTCGAGGAGGTCCTGGCCGACGCCTTCGGCCGCATGGGCGTCGAGATGCCCACGCCGCTGCGTTGTATGGACTACTGGGAGGCCATGGACACCTATGGCTCCGACAAGCCCGATACCCGCTATGGCATGCACCTGGTCGACCTGACCGACATCTTCGCCAACTCCAAGTTCAAGGTCTTTGCGACTGCCGCAAACGAGGAGGGCTCTGTCGTCAAGGCCATCAACGCCAAGGGCGCCGGTGCCTGGGCACGTGCCAAGATCGATAAGCTTGCCGGCTTGGCCTCCACGTTTGGCGCCAAGGGCCTGGCCTGGATTGCTTTCCGCGAGGACGGCTCTATCAACAGCCCCATCGTCAAGTTCTTCTCGGACGAGGAGATGGCGGCTCTGCGCGAGCGCATGGATGTCGAGCCCGGCGACCTTGTGATGTTCGCCGCCGGCCCGCGCTTGCTCTCCGACGAGATCCTGGGCGGCATGCGTTCGCACATGGCCAATGCGCTCGAGATCAAGCGCGAGGGCCACGACTTCCTGTGGGTCGTCAACTTCCCGCTGTTCCACTGGGACGAGGATCGCAAGGCCTATGCTGCCGAGCACCAGCCCTTTACCCTGCCGACCGAGACCGACATCGCCAAGATCGAGGCCGACCCGTTGGCAGCCGGTTCTTGCACCTACGACTTTGTCATGGACGGCTTTGAGGCCGGCGGCGGCGGTATGCGTATCCACAACGCCGAGATGCAGATGTCCATGCTCAAGCTCCTGGGCTTTACCGAGGAGCGTGCCGAGTCTCAGTTCGGCTTCCTCATGGAGGCCCTCAAGTTTGGTGCGCCCCCGATGGGCGGTTTCGCTCTGGGCCTGGACCGCGTGTGCATGCTGCTCACCGGTTCCGACTCCATCCGCGACGTCATGGCGTTCCCCAAGACGGCCAGCGGCTCCGACCTTATGTCGGGCGCTCCGAGTGCCGTTAGCGGCGCCCAGCTCAAGGACGTCAGTCTGCGCCTGATGTAGGCGAACGGCTACATATTGCCTGTAACGAGGGAAGGACGCGGGCCTTCCCTCGTTTTTTATGCGCCGAGGTTGTGAGGGCATGGGGTGACCGGACGTCGAGGAAGCTGCGTCCCGGAATTTGCGTCCAGAATGGGATGTACTTTCCGCCAGGGTCGCTCAGCGGAAACTGCGTCCCAGAATCCAGCCAAATAACGGGTCGCACTTTCCGGTTGAGCCTTCTGGCGGAAACTGTGTCCCATCATTGACGCTCGAAATGGGATGCGATTTCCGTCCCGCCCTCAACAAGCATCTAACGCTACAATAACTACCACGTGGCTGGGTTTTGCCGGCCGATGTGCGATGTCGCGGGAGGGGACATGGTCGAGTTTACAAAGACGATTAAAGATCCGTTGGGATTGCATGCCCGCCCGGTTGCGCTGCTCTATGACATCATTGCCAAGCACCGTAGTGACGTGTCGGTTTCGATTGGTGACCGCTACACCGATGGCCGCGACGTTATAGGGCTCATGGCACTCTGCGGCGAATGTGGCGAAGACGTCGTGTTCCGCGTTTCGGGCGTGGATGAGGCCTCCTGCGTCACGTCGATCAGAAACCTCTCGCTCTAAGCGCATCAATGTGACAAGGGGACAGTCCCCTTTGTTGCATAAATTGGTATGACAAGGCACCGCAAAGAGATGGTCTTTGTGGTGCTTCTTTTATTTCGTATAGGAAACTTTTTCGAAATCTGAATGGGGACCCTTTCCAAAAAGTTAACCACGTGTTAGTTTACTAAAGCGAACATAGACGTGGTTAACTTTTACTGCGCCGATGTGGAGAACGAATCGATGTTAGGAGCCAAGTCATGTCTTGCGGACCGCAGATGCCGGCAATGCCGCTTTCGATGGTAAAAGCGGGCGAAACCGTGCGCGTGTCTCGTGTAAAGGGCAATGAGGATATGAAGCACCACCTCAAGGACCTCGGCTTTGTCGAGGGCAGCGAAATCCACGTGGTGAGCTCGAGTGGCGCCAATATCATCGTCACTGTGCTGGGCGCACGCTTTGGCATCGATTCCAAGGTCGCCATGCACATCATGACTGTCGGTTAGTCGACGGTATTTCTGTACGCACTGAAAGGGGGACAAGTAAATGAAGACGTTGGGTGACGTTAAGGTGGGCGAGAGCTCCACCATCGTCAAGCTTCACGGTGAGGGTGCGCTTCGCCGCCACCTTATGGACCTGGGGCTCATCAAGGGCACTTCGTTCAAGGTCGTGAAGGTTGCACCGCTCGGTGATCCGGTCGAGATCAACGTGCGCGGCTACGAGCTTTCCATCCGCAAGGAGGAGGCGGCCGTCGTCGAGGTCCAGTAAGGGCCGGCGGCGCATATTTCTGCAGATAAAGTTAGGTTTTTCTAACTTAATGCAGCAACTTTGAAGCACATTATCCAGCCTGCGCGGAGAAAGCAGCGCAGGCACACAAGGAAGAAGGATTGAATGGCGGATTCTCAGATCCATGTCGCACTTGCGGGTAACCCCAACTGCGGCAAGACCACGCTTTTCAACCTGATCACCGGCGCCAACGGCTACGTTGGCAACTGGCCCGGCGTCACGGTTGAGAAAAAGGAAGCCAAGCTCCTAAGCGACAAGAACGTTACCATCACGGACCTCCCCGGCATCTACTCGCTTTCCCCCTACAGCCCCGAGGAGCAATGCTCGCGCGATTACCTCATGAGCGGCGAGCCCGATGTAGTCGTCCAGGTGGTCGACGCCACCAACCTCGAGCGCAACCTGTACCTGGCGCTTCAGGTTATCGAGACCGGCCTGCCCGTGGTCGTTGCCCTCAACATGGCCGACTTGGTCGAGAAGAACGGCGACAAGATCGACACGGACAAGCTCTCCAAGAAGCTCGGCTGCCCGGTCATGATGATCTCGGCCCTTAAGAACAAGGGCATCAAGGAGCTGTTCGAGCAGGTTAAGAAGTCCGCTGCTTCCAAGGGCGAGGTGCCGGAGCACAAGTTCGACTCCTCCATCGAGGACGTTCTGGACCACATCGAGAACAACCTGCCGGCGAGCGTTCCCGCTAACAAGCGTCGCTATTACGCCGTCAAGCTGTTCGAGCGTGATGCAGACGCCTGCAAGCTCATCAACCTCACCAAGGAGAAGGCCGCTCGCGTGGAGGAGCTGGTCGCCCAGTGCGAGCAGGACTGCGACGACGATGCCGAGTCCATCATCACCGGTGAGCGCTATGGCGTCATCGCGCACATCATCGATGAGTGCCTCACCAAGGCCCCGGCCAAGATGAGCACCTCCGAGAAGATCGACCGCGTGGTTACCAACCGTATCCTGGGCTTGCCGATCTTTGTCGTCATCATGTTCTGCGTGTACTACATCGCCGTTTCCACCCTGGGCGGCACGGTGACCGACTTCACCAACGACCAGCTCTTTGGCACCGACGGTTGGTATGTGCTCGGTCAGGGCCGCGATGCCTACGATGCAGCCGTCGAGGCTGCGGGCGACGATGCCGACTCGGTCGACCCGGCGCAGTACGGCCCCTATGTCCCGGGTATCACCACCGCGGTGCATGACGCCCTTGTGGCGGGCGGCACCGAGGACGGCGGTCTTGTTGACTCCCTTGTCTGCGACGGTATCGTGGCCGGCATCGGCGCCATCATGGGCTTTGTCCCGCAGATGTTCCTGTTGTTCGTGATGCTCTCTTTCCTGGAGGACTGCGGCTACATGGCCCGCGTCGCCTTCATCATGGACCGCGTGTTCCGCCGCTTTGGCCTGTCCGGTAAGTCCTTTATCCCCATGCTCGTGACCTCGGGCTGCGGCGTTCCCGGAGTCATGGCTACCAAGACCATCGAGAACGAGAAGGACCGCCGCATGACGGTTATGACCACCACGTTCATCCCCTGTGGTGCCAAGCTGCCGATCATCGCCCTGCTCATGGGTTCCATCATCGGCGATTCTTCCACCACCGCCGCGTGGATCAGTCCGCTGTTCTACTTCCTGGGCGTCTTTGCCGTCATCGCTTCGGGCCTCATGCTCAAGAAGACCAAGCTCTTCGCCGGCCGCCCGACGCCGTTTGTTATGGAGCTTCCTGCCTACCACTTCCCGGCGATCCGCTCTTGGGCGCTGCACGTGTGGGAGCGCTGCTGGGCCTTTATCAAGAAGGCCGGTACGGTCATCTTCGCGTCCACTGTCGTGGTTTGGTTCCTGTCCAACTTTGGTAGCTACAACGGTTCCTTTGGCTACCTGCCCGCGATGGACGGCATCTCCGAGGAGTTCATGGACTACTCCGTGCTGGCCATGCTCGGTAACCTGATCTCCTGGATCTTCGCCCCGCTTGGCTTTAGCACCTGGCAGGCAACAGCGCTGTCCGTCTCGGGCCTTGTCGCCAAGGAGAACGTCGTCGCCACCGCCGGCTCGCTGCTGTCCGTTGCCGACGCGGGCGAGACCGACCCGAGCCTGTGGACCGCGTTTGCCGGCATGTTCCCCACCATGGGCGCTTGCGTCGCCTTTGGCGCGTTCAACCTGCTGTGCGCTCCGTGCTTTGCTGCCATGGGTGCCATCCGCAACCAGATGGATTCCGGCAAGTGGTTCGCGATTGCCATCGGTTACGAGTGCATCTTCGCTTGGGTGATCGGCCTGTTCATCAACCAGTTCTACAACCTGCTTGTGTTGGGGCAGTTTGGTATCTGGACGGTTGTGGCCATCGTGCTGCTGGTTGCGATGCTCTTCCAGATCTTCCGTCCCATGCCCAAGCATGCATGGACCGACGAGGACGAGACCAACGCTGCTTCCGCCGCAGTTTCCGCTTAAGTCCGAATAAGGATTAGCCCCTTTCCACGAGCCCGGGTGTCCCAGCGACACTCGGGCTTTTTGGTGGGAGAGATATGGCATTTCCGCAGATAAAACTGACAAAATTCAACTTGTCCCTTTTTGGTAGGTGGAGAATGGGGTAAAGTAAGTGATGGTTAACTAGAGGAGGCTTGCTATGGCACCTATCGATATTGTTGTACTGGCTGTTATCGGCGTTGCGTTTGTCGCCGTGTGCGTGCGCATCTACCGCAAGGGCACCTGCGCCGACTGCGCTCAGGGTGGCGTTTGCACGGGGCATTGCTCCAACAAAAAGACGTGCGCTGCACTTAAGGGCGTAGACAAAATCGCCGAAGACTTGGGTCGCGGTATTCATTAGCCGACCGGCGTTTGAGCATGTTTGACTGCGGATGCGGCAGTTGCTGATACAATAGGTGTGTTAGCAACTGCCGCCGAGCGGCTCAAACGAAAGGAACCCTGCATGGAGTCCTCCGCCTATCCGATGCTCTTTAGCCCGATCAAGGTCGGTACGACCGAGGTCAAGAACCGCGTCTTTATGCCGCCGGTGTCCACGAACCTGGCCGATCATGGCTATGTGACCGACGACTTGGTCGATCATTACCGTGCCCGTGCCAAGGGCGGCGTTGGCCTCATCATTACCGAGGTCGTGACGGTCGAGCCCACCTATACCTATCTGCCGGGTGACATGTGCTGCTACGACGACACGTTTATCCCCGGTTGGGAAAAGCTCGCCGCGGCCGTCCACGAGTACGGCTGCAAGATCATGCCGCAGCTCTTCCACCCCGCCTACATGGCCTTTAACATTCCGGGCACGCCGCGCCTGATCGCTCCGTCCTTTGTGGGCCCGTCCTATGCCCGCGAGGCGCCGCGCTCCATCACGGTCGATGAGATTCACGAGCTCACGCATCAGTTTGGCGACGCTGCCGTGCGTATGCAGAAGGCCGGTGTCGATGGCGTCGAGGTCCATGCGGCGCACGCCCACGGCATGCTCGGCGGCTTTTTGACCCCGCTCTACAACAAGCGTACCGACGAGTACGGCGGCTCGCTCGACGCCCGCATGCGCTTCCTGCTCGAGGTCATCGCCGAGATTCGCGAGCGCTGCGGCAAGGACTTTATCATCGACGTCCGCATCTCGGGCGATGAGTACACCGATGGCGGCCTGACCCTCAACGACATGATCTACGTCTCGCGTCGCCTGGAGAAGGCCGGTGTCGACATGATTCACGTGTCGGGCGGCACCACCATCAAGCGCGGCTCCGCGATTCCCGCCGCCGGTACCCAGCAGGCCTCGCATGCCGCCTGCTCGCGCGAGATCAAAAAGCACGTCAACATTCCCGTCGCCACTGTCGGACGTATTAACGAGGCCTGGATCGCCGAGGAGCTGATCGAGGACGGCGCTGCCGACATCTGCATGATGGGCCGCGCCAATCTGTGCGATGCCGAGTTCTGCAACAAGGCCGCTGCCGGCAACGCCGACGACATCCGTCCCTGCATTGGCTGCCTGCGCTGCCTGAACGGCATTATGTTCGGCAAGCGCATCTCCTGCACCGTCAACCCGGACGTGGAGCGCGACGAGGCTGGTTACGAGCCTGCCGCCGAGGCTAAGAACGTGCTCGTTGTGGGCGCTGGCCCTGCGGGTATGGAGGCTGCCTATATTGCCGCCAAGCGCGGACACAACGTGGCGCTCGTGGATAAGCAGGATGAGCCGGGCGGCGAGATGCGCATTGCAGCCGTTCCGCCGGCAAAGCAGGAACTCACCCGCGTGATCAAATACCAGTATCGCCGTCTTGCTGAGGCGGGCGTGAAGTGCGTCTTTGGTACCGAGCTTTCGGCCGAGGACATTCAGCGTGACTACGCGGGCTACGAGGTCGTCCTGGCTTATGGCGCCGAGCCCATCGCTCCGGCCTTCATGCAGGGCTTTAAGCAGGTTATGACGGCCGATGACCTGCTGGGTGGCAAGGCTTTCCCGGGCAAGAAGATCGTCATTGTGGGCGGCGGCACCGTTGGCTGCGAGACGGCCGATTACCTGGCCCCGTTGGTCAACGACCTGTCGCCGGCCAATCGCGATGTCACCGTCATCGAGATGACCAAGACGCTTGCTGCCAACGAGGGCGGTGCCGGCCGCGCGGTGCTCATCACGCGCATGCTCTCCAAGGGCGTCCACGTGCTGACCGAGGCCAAGGTGACCGAGATCACCGAGGACACCATCAGCTACGAAAAGGACGGCGAGGTCCGTACCATCACCGGTGCCGATACGCTGGTGCTTGCCATGGGCTATCGTCCCAATACCAAGCTGGCCGACGACCTTGCCGCTGCTGGCGTTGCTGTCCACGTGCTGGGCGATGCCCAGAAGTGTGGCAACATCCGCGATGCCATCGGCGATGGCTACAAGGTTGCCTGCGGGCTCTAGTCAACCCCTTGGTGCGTGGGGGACAGGTTGGTTTGCACCAAGTTGATGCATGTAAACCTGGCCCCATTGACGAGGTTTCCGCCATCCCTGGGTGGCTTCATGGAGTAGCGCCCGTGCGCATCGATTCCCTCTCATAGATGTGCGGCACAAAGGGCCCCGAGCTCACACGAGCTCGGGGCCCTTTTCGTCTGGATTGGGGACGCATAGCCGGACGTAAACAATTTGCGTCTGGTAATAAGCGTACGAAAGCGCAATTTACGTCTTAATTTCGGACGCAAATCAAGACGAAAACCGTTTACGTCTGCTTTAAATCCGTACGAAAACGGTTTTCGTCTTGCAGGGCAGTTGTCGTTTCTACAGTTCAGCTTCCAGTTCGGCTTTGTGCTCGTAGAGGTAGTCGCGCATATAGGGG
The DNA here is from genome assembly GCA_900540095.1 of uncultured Collinsella sp. Classification (GTDB taxonomy): domain Bacteria; phylum Actinomycetota; class Coriobacteriia; order Coriobacteriales; family Coriobacteriaceae; genus Collinsella. The sequence goes on along the minus strand of UQEO01000012.1, from coordinate 21,204 downwards.
ATGGCAAATGAGACCTTGCCGTACGAAGGAGCCTCGATAATCGATTCTCTTAACAGGCGGCTGCGGACGGAGCTCACCTGTTGAGGCGTTTTGTTTAGGGCGTCGGCAACCATGCTGGTCGAGCTCGTCTGCCCCAAAGACGCCATGCTCAGCAGATAAGCGATGCACGTGGGCGGAATGCGCTGCAGCGCGGGCTCAATCACCATGGCGCAGAAGCGTTCGCGTGCCGTTGCAATGCCACGCTCGGCTTCTTCTTCTCCAATAATCGCTGTATGTGCACGTCTTGCCAACTGCCATGCGTAGTATCCAACGAGTTGGATCATGAAAGGATAGCCTTGCGTTGCCTCGGCAAGTTGGCCGGCAATACCTGGCTGCAACTCCATGCCAGACGCTTCAATGGTTTCCTCGAGGGAGTACGACACTTCGGTTACTGCCACAGCCTTCAGGTCAAAGGGGAGGGCACGGCGCAAAAACGTAAGTGTCTTTCCGTTGATGATGCTTTCAATCATCGAAGGCAGCCCCGCAAAAACAAAGGCTATATCAAGGTCTTCGCCGATAACCTGCTGAATCGCAATGGAGAGCGTTCGGACCTCATCGAGCTCTGCGTCTTGAACCTCGTCGAGAGTGATGAGCAGGCCATTTCCATTCTTGGTTATTGTCTGTCTCATGGCGTCGCGTAGCGATGGGCCGATTCGCTCAATATCTATGCTGCCGATGGATATGCCAGCTACGGTGGGCTCAAATCTGGCGTGTTTGGCCTGGAATTTGGGCTGCAGCTGTTCGAGAATGCGCTGGCAAAGTCCCTCGGTTGCGACCTCTTTTATGACCGTCCAGCCACGGCTTTGCGCCAAACGTGAGCACTCGTCAAGGAGGACCGTCTTGCCCGTTCCACGGACGCCGGCTATGCGCATTAGGCGCCCAGGGGCACCAGGCCCGTTGATGAGGCCCTCATTGAATTCTTCGAGCACATCTTCGCGGCCGATAATCGTGGGAGGTGTTTTACCTGCTGTGGGCTTAAAAGGGTTTGTTTGCATGTGAGCCACCTTTGCTCAAGATATAGCAAGATATAGCAAAGTATAGCAAGATATAGCAAAGTATAGCAAGATATAGCAAAGTAAGCGCTACTCGCGGGTTTTGCGGTGGTGCTATTTTCCAAATGCCGCGCGGATAAAGCGCTGGGCGAACAGCTTGTTGGCAACTCACGAGGGCTCGGGGTGCCAATTTGGGATGGAGTAGTGCTGTGCCACGAAAAGGGCCTATCTACTACGTTTAAGCCGCAGGGGTCAACCATAGTCGGCTTTTTTCGAAAATCGACAAGCTATCTACCTGCGGTTTTGTTTTCACGGTTTTCGGTATGGCCGAGGCTATCCGTGTTAACGTAGTAGATGGGCCACTTTTGTGGCAAGGGGGCCGATCTGCGGGCCAGGGTAGCTAAAAGAGCCCCGTCCCAAAAAGACTGATTGGGAGCTGGGGCGTGTCGATGCGATAGTATTGCATGGTGGTATTCGACTAACCGAGGGTTTATCCGAGGGCTTTATGGAACAGCACCAGCATTATCAGAGCCTGCAAGATCAGGCATACAACGCATTGCGCTCCAAGATTATCTATGCCGAGCTCAAGCCCGGCACGCGCCTTTCGGCGATTGGTCTGGAAAAGGAGACGGGAATCGGGCGCACACCCATTCGCGAGTCCTTTGTGCGTCTGCGCGAGCAGGAGCTGGTGGAAACGCGTCCCAAAAGCGGTACCTATGTCTCAAAAATCAGCATGGAGCGTGCCGAGAACGCCTGTTTCTTGCGCGAGAAACTCGAGAGAAGCGTACTCATTAAATGCTGTTCTGCCGCCACGCCCGAGCAAAAGCATCGGCTCGAGCAGATTCTTGCCGAGTCCGAGTCGCTCGACCATAGCGAAACGCGTCGCTTTTTCGATCTGGACAACCTGTTCCATGAGACATGTTTTGAGATTGCCGGTCGTCACATGTTGTGGGATTGGATGAAGAGCATCAACACGCATTTTGAGCGATACAACTGGTTGCGTATGGTGTCGCAGGATCTGGATTGGGAGCCGATTCGTCGGCAGCATCGCCGGATTCTCGAGGCCATTAAGAGGGGCGATACCGACGCGGCGAGCTATCTGGCAGAGACGCACTTGCACCTGATGCCCGAAGAGCAGGGCCCGGTTATCGCCTTGCATCCCGACTACTTTGAGCTGCCTAAAGACTCGTCTATCTAGCCCATCATCGCATCTGCTCGAGACGCAAAAACGATGCGGCTCACCTACAGCGTTTTGCAACCGAGATTTTTAAAAATGCCTAAAATGGCTCAGACCGCCGACAATTGGGAAACGGGGTGCGCTATGGCGCAGATGAGAATTAAGGACATTGCCGCCGAGGCGAGCGTGAGCCCAGCCACGGTCTCGCGCTATCTCAACAACCGCCCCGGGCAAATGACCGAGGAAACCCGTGCTCGCATCGCGGCGGTTATCGAGCGCACCGGCTATCGCCCGCGTGCCGCCGCGCGCAATCTGCGCAGCTCGCGCACCAACCTCATCGGCGTGATCTTGGCCGACATCGCCAACCCGTTCTCCAGCGCTATGCTCGAAGGTCTTTCCGCCAGTGCCGCCGCGCGCGGCTGCTCGCTTATGACGGCCATTAGCGGCAACGATCCCGCAAAGGAAGCAGAGTCGCTCACCAGGCTTATCGATGCCGGCGTGGACGGCCTGGTCGTCAACACCTGCGGAGGCAACGACAAGGCGATCGCCGCGGCCGCGGGGCGCCTGCCCGTTGTGCTGCTCGACCGCGACGTTGCCGACGGCGGTGTCGATCTGGTGACATCTAACAACCGTGAGCTGGTCGCCGGCCTGGTAGACGCCTTGACCGCCGCTGGCAGCGAGCGCCTGTGCCTGCTCACCGAGGCAAGCGACGACAGCCCCGTGCGTCGCAAGCGCGCCGAGGCCTTTACCGACGAGCTTTTGCACCGCGGCCTTGCCGGCGAGGTCGTCACCCTGGCCGACGGGGGCGCCACGGGCGTCGGCCGCCTGGACGAGACCATCCGCGGCTATGCAGGTAAAAAGCTCGGCCTCATTGCTGTCAACGGCTTGGTTTTCCTGCGTCTGACCGAGGCGCTAGCGCAGCTGGGACCCTCGCTGCCGGCGGGGCTCAAGATCGCGACGTTTGACGACTACCCCTGGAACCATGTGCTCTTTGGTGGCGTGACCACGGCCGCGCAGGACACCCTCACCATTGCCGAGCGCGTAGTCGAGCGCCTTTCCGAGCGCATCGACGTTGTTACCACCACCGTGGGCGAGGCCGCAAAGCTCGCCCCCAAGCGCATCGAGATCCCCGGTCACATCGAACACCGCGCTTCGACCTCGCGCTAACCATTCGTTCGCAACTGCCTGTTCGCGCACGTTTTTTGAGCGCTTGATACGCTTTAACCCTGCGGAAACATTTTTCTGCGATAGTATCTGCGATATAGACCAGTCGAAACCCGCCCGAAAGAAAGGGGAGCGACATGAACCAGCAGAACATCGATTACGTACTCCGCTCCGTAGAGCAGCGTGACATCCGCTTTGTGCGTTTGTGGTTTGTCGACATTCTCGGCCGCCTCAAGAACTTTGCCATTAGCCCCGAGGACCTCGAGGTAGCTTTTGAGGAGGGTATTGGCTTTGACGGCTCCGCCATCGAGGGCTTTGCCACGCCCGAGGAAGCCGACATGCTGGCGTTTCCCGATGCTTCGACCTTCCAGATTCTGCCGTGGCGCCCGAGCCACAACGGCGTCGCCCGCGTGTTCTGCGACGTGTGCACTCCCGATCGCAAGCCGTTTGCCGGCGACCCGCGCGACGCCCTGCGCCGCATGTTCTATAAGGCCGAGAAGGCCGGCTACCTGCTCAACGTGGGCGCCGAGCTGGAGTATTACTACTTCCCCGACGAGCATACCCCCGAGCCGCTCGACAACGTGGGCTACTTCGATCTTTCGGTAAGCGATGCCGCTCGCGACCTGCGCCGCAACACGGTCCTCACGCTCGAGAAGATGTCCGTGCCCGTGGAGTACACCTTCCATGCCGCCGGCCGCTCGCAGCACGGCATGAGCCTGCGCCACGCCGAGGCCCTGAGCATGTCCGACGCCATCACCACGGCCAAACTCATCATTAAGCAGCAGGCCTACGAGAGCGGTTGCCACGCCTCCTTTATGCCCAAGCCGTTGGCAGGCGAGGACGGCAGTGCTATGTTCCTGTGCCAGTCGCTATTCGACCACGACGGCAACAACGTCTTTTGGGGCGAGGACGACGAGAAGTACCATCTCTCCGACATCGCCAAACACTACATGGCCGGTATCCTGGCGCACGCGCGCGAGATCAGCGCCATCACCAACCCCACGGTCAACTCGTACAAGCGCATCACCACGGGTGGCGACTCCGTACCGCAGTACGCCACGTGGGGCCTGCGCAACCGCGCGAGCATGGTCCGCATTCCGGTCTACAAGCCCGGCAAGCAGCTGTCCACGCGCATCGAGCTGCGCAGTCCCGACCCCATGGCCAACCCGTACCTGGTCAACGCCGTCACGCTGGCGGCTGGTCTCGACGGCATCGAGCGCAAGCTAGAACTCCCGCCCGAGGCAACGGCCGAGACGCTCAAGCTTACCGACCGTCAGATGCTCGAGGCCGGCTACACGCCGCTGCCGCGCTCGCTCAAAGAGGCGCTCGACGTGTTTGAGGACTCGCAGTTTATGAAGGATGCCCTCGGCGAGCACATCCACAGCTTCTTCCTCAAAAAGAAGCGCAACGAGTGGCATAAGTTTGAGTCTACGATCACCGAGTGGGAGATCAAGCACTACCTGGCGAACTCCTAATCGCGCTGGCTTGTTCCAGTACGATTGAGCTCATTTCTTTGGAGGCCGATATGTCCGAAAAGAGTGCCCTGTTCATGGCGCGCACGACGCGCTTCCACGAGTTTGCCCGCAGCTTGACGACCACCCTGGGTGTCGAGGTGAGCCTGGCAACCCCCGATTCGCCGACTGCGGCGCACGACTTTGACCTGCTGATCCTCGATTCCGACGGCATTCGCAGCGACCGCATCGATCAGATTGCCAAGTGGCTTGACGATCGCGGCGGCGTCCCCATGCTGGTGATCGTCGACGATGAGGCCCTTGGCACCCTGCGCCTGCCGAATCACGCGCATGCCGACTTTGTATGCCCCACGGCGACGCCCAACGAGCTCAAGGCTCGTGCGCAGCGCCTGATGGGCGAGGAGGAGACCGTCGCCGCCGACGATGTGCTCAATATCGATAACCTCGAGATCAACCTGGCCACCTACCAGGTGACACTCGATAACGAGCCCATCGACCTGACGCTGATGGAGTACTCGCTGCTGAGCTTTTTGGCAACGCACCCCAACCGTGCTTACAGCCGCGAGGTGCTGCTGCACCGCGTGTGGGGCTTTGAGTACTGCGGCGGCACGCGCACCGTCGACGTGCACATCCGACGCATCCGCTCCAAGGTGGGCCCGCAGATCGCGGCACACATCACCACCGTCCGCGGCGTGGGCTATCTGTTTAAGGACTAGATTTCCACCACAAAGGGGACAGGCACCTTTGTGGTGGTCTTGACGCAGGTGCGGGTTCCTCTCGAATCTGCAGCAGAACTTAAGCCTTCCTAAAAGATTGCGTTCTCATACACGTTCGCCCGCATATTGGGGTACAACTCAACGTGAACAATGATGGCCCGCCACATGTTTGGCGGGCCTTTGGTTATTTGACGAAAGGATCGCAGCCATGAGCGAGAACGATTCCCAGCGCCCCCAGGATGCGGGTCACGCCGGCGAGACCCAGCAGCAGCCGCGTGTGCAGGTGGAGTCGACGCCTGCCGGCAGCAACATTCCCTACGTGCAGGCTTACGACACGCAACGCCTTGGCCCAGCCGCTGGGCGGCCAGCAGGTTGTAAACAAGCACACAGTGGTCAAGACCAAGACCAAAAAGCTGCCGATCTTTATTACGGCGCTCGCCGGTTGTGCCTGCGGAGCTCTGCTGGTCATTGCGCTTATCATGAGTGGCACGCTCGATATCGGCGGCGGCAAGAACGCCGTGACGGCGGGTGCTTCGGGTTCGTCGACGCAAAAGATCACCATTGACTCCGAGGATACTACGCTGGCCGAGGCCGTTTCTGCCAAGGCGTTGCCCTCCGTGGTTTCCATCACCGCCACTTCGAGCGGTAGCCAGAATGGCTCGCTTTCGCAGTCTGCCGACGAGTCGGACAGCTCGGGCAGTGTCGGTTCGGGCGTGGTGCTCGATACCGAGCGCCACATCCTCACCAACAACCACGTGGTCGATGGTTACGACCAGTACGTGGTGACCATGGACGACGGCACCACCTACGAGGCCGAGTTCGTGGGCAACGATGCTTCGAGTGACCTGGCCGTCATCAAGCTCAAGGACGCCGACGCCTCCAAGCTCACGCCGATCGAGATCGGCGACTCCTCCAAGCTCAACGTGGGCGAGTGGGTCATGGCGATCGGTTCGCCGTTTGGCAACGAGCAGTCTGTCTCCACGGGTATCGTGTCGGCGCTCTATCGTTCCACGGCCATGAGCTCTACCAGCGGTAACACCATCTATGCCAACATGATTCAGACCGATGCCGCCATCAACCCGGGCAACTCCGGCGGCGCGCTCGTCAACGACAACGGTGAGCTGGTGGGCATCAACTCGCTCATCGAGAGCTACTCGGGCTCCAGCTCGGGCGTGGGTTTTGCCATTCCGGTTAACTACGCCAAGAACATTGCCGACCAGATCATCGGCGGCAAGACGCCGGTGCATCCGTACATGGGCGCTACGCTTTCGAGCGTCAACGCGCTCAACGCCCGCACCAACAAGCTCAGCACCGATAGCGGCGCGTATGTGGCGAGCGTCGTTGAGGACGGTCCTGCCGCCAAGGCCGGCATTCAGGAGGGCGACGTCATCACCAAGTTGGGCGACGACGAGATCACGAGCGCCGATGGCCTGATCATCGCGCTGCGCAGCCACGAGGTGGGCGAGAAGGTCGAGATCACGCTCATGCACGGCAAGGAAGAGAAGAAGGTCACCGTCGAGCTGGGCTCCGATGAGGAGCTGCAGAACCAGCAGCAGGACGACAGTTCGACCGACACCGGCAACGGCGGTATTACCGACGAGCAGCTGCGCCAGTATCTGGAGGAGCTGTTGGGCCAGCAGGGCCAGGGTCAAGGTTACGGCCAGGGGTTCTAGCGAGCCGTATCGCACATGCCGATGCCAGAGGGGGCTGTCCCGCCAAGTGTGGGACAGCCCCTCTTTTCTTATTGATCCGTTGGGGACGGAGGAAAACGGATCACTTGGGGCTGACAAGAGGCCTGGTTCGGAATGGTCTGGACAGTTAGTTCAGATACGTATAAATCTGGGGCAGCTTGGGATGCGTTTTGAGCAATTTTTGATTGGGATGGGGCTCGAATGGGTGTTTGGAAGGGAGAGCGGGACGTTTACATGGTCTCGAGGAGCCCAAATTCGTCGAAACAGGGGTATTCGTGCCTGATTTAGCTCTAGGATTTATACGTATCTGAACTAACTGTCCACCCCAGTCTGGCGGCTGCCGATTCGGTGCGGTTTGAGACCGCTATTCGACCCCGTTGCGACCGGTGGTACTCTTGTATCCGTTTGAAATCGAGCGAAGGAGTGCCGCTATGGAGCAATCGAGCCTGTTTGGTGACGGCGTGGACATCGATACCGAAACGTCCACGACCGCGGAAACCACCGCACCGACCGATGCCCGTGCCCAGGCGGCAACGCGCGCGGCCGAGCTGCGCCACGAGCTCGATTACCACGCCTATCGCTACTACATGCTCGATGCGCCCGAGATCACGGACGCCGCCTTTGACAAAATGCTCGTTGAGCTGCAGGAAATCGAGGCGACCTACCCCGATCTGGTAACGCCCGACAGCTATACCCAGCGCGTGGGCGGCTACGTGAGCGAGCAGTTTACGCCGGTAACGCACATGGCACGCATGTATTCCATGGACGATGCCATGGATCTGGACGAGCTCGACGCGTGGCTCCAACGCACCGAGGATGCGCTCGGCGCCGGTAGCGTCACCTATACCTGCGAGCTCAAGATCGACGGCCTGGGCGTGGCCCTTACCTACCAAAACGGCACCTTCGTACGTGCGGCCACACGTGGCGATGGCACCACGGGCGAGGACGTGTCGCTCAACGTGCGCACCATCAAGGATGTGCCCATGCACCTGTCCGAGCCGGCGCTCGCCCACATGGGCGCCGACCGCGAGCGCACCATTGAGGTACGCGGCGAGGTCTACATGCCCAAGGGCAGCTTTGTTCGTCTGAATGAAGAGGCCGATGCCGAGGGCCGCGACCCCTTCGCCAACCCGCGCAACGCCGCCGCCGGCAGCCTGCGCCAAAAGGATCCCAAGGTCACGGCGCGCCGCGACCTGGCCACCTTTATCTATGCCATCGCCGATACCGATCCGCTGCACGTCCACAGCCAGCGCGAGTTCCTTGATTGGCTGCGTAGCGCCGGCTTTAGCGTCAACCCCAACGTGGCTCGTTGCGCCACGCCGGCCGAGGTCCACGAGTTCTGTGCCCAGGCGCTCGAACATCGCGGTGACCTGGACTACGACATCGACGGCGTGGTCGTAAAGGTGGACAGCTTTCAGCAGCAGCTCGACCTGGGCTTTACTGCCCGCGCACCGCGCTGGGCCATCGCCTTTAAGTTCCCGCCCGAGGAAAAGCAGACCGTCCTGCGTGAAATTCGCATCCAGGTGGGCCGCACCGGCGTGCTCACGCCGGTCGCCGAGTTCGACCCGGTGATGGTTGCCGGCTCCACCATCGCGCGCGCCACGCTGCACAACATCGACGAGATTCGCCGCAAAAACGTGCGCGAGGGCGACACCATCATCGTGCACAAGGCGGGTGACGTGATCCCCGAGGTCGTGGGGCCGGTGCTCGACAAGCGCCCGGCCGATTCGGTCGACTGGCACATGCCCGAGGTCTGCCCCGTGTGCGGCAGCCCCGTGGTCCATGAGGATGGCGAGGTTGCCTACCGCTGCGTGTCCATCGACTGCCCCGCGCAGCTCAAGGAGCGCCTGCTCCATTGGGTGAGTCGCGGCTGCATGGACGTCGACGGCCTGGGCGACGAGATCGTCGACAAGATGATCGCCGCCGGGCTGATCCACGATGTCGCGGACTTCTACCAGCTCACGGTCGACGACATCGCAGGCCTGGACACGGGGCGCACCTATGCCAGCTCCAACAGCAAAAAGGGCGTCAAGAAGGGCGACCCCATTCCGGTAGGCCTCAAGACGGCCGAGAAAATTATCGTCGAGCTCAACAAGTCCAAGAGCCAGCCGCTCGGTCGCGTACTGTTTGCCCTGGGCATCCGCCACGTGGGCAAGAGCGTGGGCGAGGTCATCGCCGAGCGATTCCTGTCGATCGACAAGCTTATCTTGGCGAGCGAAGAGGACATCGCCGAGTGCGAGGGCATCGGTCCCAAGATTGCGGCGAGCGTCAAGCAGTTCCTGGCCGTGCCCGAGAACCTTGCCGTGCTGGAGCGTCTGCGCCAAGCGGGCCTTTCGCTCGAGGTCGACCTGGGCGCCGCGCATGCGCAAGCCGCAGCCGATGCCGGCGTGGCAGGCGAGCTCGCCGACGCACAGCCACTCGCGGGTCTGACCTTCGTGCTCACCGGCACGCTCGTCAACCGCACGCGCGACGAGGCAGGCGCGGCGCTCAAGGTGCTTGGTGCCAAGGTCTCGGGCAGCGTGTCAAAGAAGACGAGCTACCTGGTTGCCGGCCCCAAAGCGGGCTCCAAGCTCACCAAAGCCGAGCAGCTGGGTGTGCCCGTGTTGGATGAGGCGGCACTTGAACAGATTTTGGCGACGGGTAGGGTCCCGGAGGCATAATGATTTGTTGAGGAACTGCGCAGAGGCTCAGTTCCTCAACATCTCCTTATAGTGTTTGCCTGTTCAATTTCGATATCGTTTCCCTCGTATGATCCAGATGCGTCTACCGACTCAAAGCGTGAGTAGGAAACTCTTGTCCCAACTTTGATTTGGGAAAGCTTGTCTTTGATTCGGCCAGATGAGGGGAATGTAATCCGGGTTTGCTTTCCAGCGTCGGTGTAGCGGGGACTGTTGTCTGTTTGGATTACGAGTTCCGTTCCCTCAATAGAATGAACGCTGCCGGCTCCAAAGACAAGGTAATCATCTCCTCCGCTATAGCGGGCTCTATCTGTGCATGAAGAAACGGATGCAAACATAGCGAAAATCACCAATATCGTAACCAGGGCAAAGGCCGTGGTGCCATAGCATTTTGATGGTGCCATCCGGTCTACCAAAAGACTGTTCCGTTCAATTTGACCATATTGGGCGTTGCATAGTTAATCGCTCGGGGATAAGTGTTCCATCCGTCGAATACTTCGAGCCACTGCAGTTCGATGCCAGAGCTTCCATTATGCCCAGTAAAATAGCCAGTTACCGTGACTGTATGACCTGATAGCTCGACGGATCCTTCACTGTTTCGGCTGTTGATCCACATATGATACAAGCCGATATTCCCTTGATCGATAGTTGCTCTGTACTGAGCGAATTGAGGCTGATAACCGAAAAATTGAGTATTAAGTGCTCTACCCTTTTGAGCGGCAAGACTTTTAAACGGAACAATTCCATCTGGGATGATCGTGCTTCCGTACTCGACGCCCTGATCATTGGTCTTATACGTTGTTGTGCCAGTGACGTTCCATATTTCTTTATAATAATCGGGATTAAATTGATTAGCGTTTGAACTGGTGAGACCGTAATGCATTGATACAGCGTACAAGGCAGAAACGACGCATGCATACTTATTAGTGCGGGCTTCAACTAATGATTCCGAGACTCCTCGGAACGGTATTCCGTTTAAATCGTCTATTTGGAAATGCAACATCAAGTCATCTTCATTGATAATGACAGCATCCCATGAAGTTGGGTTATTGCTTTGAGGTGCTATACCCTTTTCGGTGACAATCGGGACAGACCGTATATTGTTATAGTTGGTTACACAGTCTCTAGTTCCTGGCACCAAAGTTCCATATTCAATATCGTTGTACGAAATTAGTACGGTTGGGTTTGTGGCCTGTTGGCCGGAATAAGTTGAAATGGCGTTTGATAGAGAAGCTGAAATCGGAAGAATGGTATCGCCGAGGGTTATCTCCTTCAGAAGCCCAGGATATGATGCGTCAAGTATTAAATAACCGTAAGGGCTTCCTTCCCTTGTGACACTGATTTCATAGCCACAGATAAGGCCGATTTGTTGGCATACGGGAACGATTTGCTCGATCTCTAAGTTCGCGGATCCGTCGACGATGGGCAACAGGGAAAGCGCGTAGTCTTGTGCTAGGTCTGATGTAAAAGCGACGGATGAGTTTGAGTCGGCAGCGAATACTCTTGTTGGGCGTGACGCGGATAAGCCGATGATCGAGGCTAGGCCGAGAAGAAACGAGCGACGTGATTGAACTCTGGGCATAATGTCTCCTGCCTATGGGGGGCAATATGCTGTCATTTTATTTGCTACAAAATACAATCTAATTCGGATTAAGGTAAATGGATGGAATTGCTCGATAAATGGTAGTGATTAGCGGACCGGTATCGCGATCCTCGTCACATACGCTCCCGGGTCGTCGCTGATGATGTCGTCGATGAGGGCGATTTCGCGCGAGGGACCGGCGGGGGACAGGTCGCGCTCGTGCATGTAATCGAGTAAGCGCTCATAGCGCGGGGCCGCCTGACCGTGCGTGCCGCGGAAGCTGACCGTCAGACACCGCGCGGCGGGACGTACTTCGACATCGCCCAGGTAGGTAATCGTCCGTGTCATCCAGCAGCAGAAAGACTTCGTCGTAGCCGTCAAAGTCGCCGCCGGCCAGGCGCTCGGCGCTAATCCCGACGCCTAAGTTGCCCAGAAAAACAAAGGTCTCGTGCTGGCCCTTCTGCAGCTGACGAATCTGCCACTCCAGCGCATAGGCGTCGGTAGGGTTGACGCGTTCACGCAGCACAGCGCAGCGGAGCTCGGGCGCATCGATTGTGCAGATGGTATCGAGCTCGGTGTTCAGGGCATCATGCAGCAGCGCAAGCCGGTTATCGATCTTGCGCGACACGCGTTCAAGTTCACGGCGCTTGCGCTCGATGAGCTCCTGCTGCTGAGCTAGCTGCCGCTGCATGAGGTCCACATCGCGCGTGGTCACAAACTCGCGGATTTGCGCCAACGGCAAGTCGAGAACACGCAGGTGGCTGATGGTGTTGAGGGTGGAGAGCTGCCGCGATCCGTAGTAGCGGTACCCACTCGTCGGATCGATGTGCGCCGGGTCCAGCAAGCCCATCTGCTCGTAATGGCGCAGCGTGCCCACACTCAGGTTAAACAGACGCGCCACCTCGCCAATTCGGAGCAGGCCCTCGGTATGTTCAGTTGGCGAGTCGGTCACAGGACAGCTCCTTTCAATAGGGTCGGGGAGGGCGCCAGGCTCGCGTTGCCCCGCTACGCTGCCAACTTGTCAAAAGCCCCGCGTCGGTTGAGCACGGTAAACGCGACAACACAGATGACTGCCGACAGAATCGACCCGCACGGCGAAGCGATGCCCATGGGAAACAGCGTGTCGGAATAGGCGTTCGACAGCAGCCACGCGCCCGGCACGCGAATGAGCGCCACGGCCAGCACGTTGTGCGCAAAGCCGATGTAGCTCTTGCCATACGCAGCGAAAAAGCCGCTAAAGCAAATGTGGATGCCGGCAAAAATCGCGTCGAAAATATAGCTGCGCATATAGCCGGTGCCGGCCGCGACCACCGCAGAGTCCTTGGCAAAAAAGCCGATAAACGCCGGCGCCACCAGCCACATCAGCACCGTGATCAGGCAGCCGTACACCACCGAGATCGTCATGGCGTCTTTAAGCACCTGACATGCGCGGTCGCCCTTGCCCGCGCCGGCGTTTTGCGCCGTGAGCGCGCTGACGGTGGCACCCATGGAACTCGGCACAATGAACAAAAAGCTGATCATCTTCTCGACCAGGCCCACGGCGGCGGCGTCGACGAGCCCTCGGTGGTTGGCAATGACGGTGATGAACATAAACGCCACCTGGATGCAGCCGTCCTGCACGGCCACGGGCACGCCGATCTTAAGAATGCTGCCGAGCACCTCGGGCTGGGGGCGCAGGTCGCTGCGCTTAACGTGGATGTTCGTGCGGCGGCTCTTGAGCCACACGAGTGCGAGGGCAACGCTGGCCGTCTGGGCGGTTACCGTGCCGAGCGCCGCGCCCACGGGGCCGAGCCCCATGTGCCCGATAAACAGAAAATCGAGCGCGATGTTAATGATGCACGCCACGCCGATCACGTACATGGGCGAGCGCGAATCGCCCAGCCCGCGAAAGATGGCCGAAAGAATGTTGTATGCGGCGATAAACGGAATGCCGACAAAGCAGATACGCAGGTAGGCGGCGGTTCCTTCGACTGCCTCGGCCGGCGTGCCAATGAGCGCAACGATTTGCGGGCACAGTGCGAGCAGGATAGCGGCCAGCACCACCGAGACACCCATAAAGAGCGTGATGGTGTTGCCGATGGCGGTCTCGGCGCGGTCGAAGCGACGCGAGCCCACGGCGTGGCCGACGATGACCGTCGTTCCCATGGCCAGGCCCACGAGCGTCACGGTAATGATATAGAGCGTCTGCGCGCCATTACCCACGGCGGTGATGCCGGCGGCGCCGCTAAACTGCCCCATCATGTACAGGTCGGCCATGCCGTAGAGCATCTGCAAAAAGTACGAGAGCATATAGGGCAGGGCAAAGACCGCGATGGTCTTAAGGACATTGCCGCGTGTGAGGTCGTGTTCCATGGGCGGGGCTTTCTGGCTTGGTTCGTTTAGCTACCAGTGTAGTGAAAACCCTACAACGATTGTAGAGTCAAGGTTTGTGTTGACGCCGGAGCGAAAAAAGTCTCGCGCACCATTATTCCGAGTGAATATGGACACACATCACGAGAACTCGCCGCCGGCGCTAACCTTGCAGAAAACGATTTCGGAATACTTGACACCATTATTCGGCGCGCAATAATACGTGCGTTTGCGAACAACGTTTGATGGGGGTTGAACCTGCGTGCGCAATCTCAAAATACTGTTTTCCTATCTAGGGGCATACCGTCGCGATGCCATTCTCGGCGTGTTCTTTGTGTCGGTCGAGACGGTGCTCGAGCTGTTTATCCCGGTCATCATGGCCAACATCATCGATGTGGGCGTGCCTGCGTGTGATATCAACTACATGCTGCTACAGGGTGCGTACATGTTGGTGTGCGCTGCGCTTTCGCTGGTACTGGGCTTGGGTTATGCCCGCACGTCCGCCCGCGTTGCCTCGGGCCTAGGCGCCAACCTGCGCGAGGCCGAGTACAAAAAGATTCAAACGCTCGCCTTTGGCAACCTGGACAACTACGACGCCAGCTCGCTCGTCACCCGCATGACCACGGACATCACCGTTATCCAAAATGCTGTGGGCAACGGCTTTCGCCCTATGGTGCGCGGCCCGGTGACGCTTATCGTCGGCCTTATCTACGCGCTGATGCTGTCGCGCCCGCTCGCCACCGTCTTTGCGATCATCTTGCCCGTGCTGGCAATCGTACTGGGCGTCATCACCTATCGCGTCAGTCCGCTCTACCGCCAACTCCAGACCTCGATGGACCACCTCAACGGCGTGGTACAGGAAGACCTCACCGCCGTGCGTGCCGTCAAGGCCTACGTTCGTACCGAGCACGAGGAGGCCAAGTTCGACACCGTCAATACCGAGCTCGCGCGCACTGCGACAAAGACCTTTGGCAGCGCGGTGCTCAACCTGCCGGTGTTCCAACTCTCGATGTACGTGGCTGCGCTCTCGATCTTGTGGATTGGCGGCCGCATGATCATCGAAGGTCGCTTGGGCGTGGGCTCGCTCACGGGCTTTATGAGCTACGTGCTGCTGATCATGAACTCGCTCATGATGATTTCCAACGTGTTTTTGCTGCTCACGCGCGCTCTCACGAGTGTGGGCCGTATCGCAGAGGTGCTCGATGAAGAGCCCTTTATCGCCAACCCTGCGGGGGACCTCGCGATTGCGGCGCCAGCGGACGGCAGTATCGAGTTTCGCGACGTTTCCTTTAAATACCGCGCGGATGCAGCCGAGGATGTGCTCGAGCATATCGACCTTCGTATCGAGAGCGGCTCGACGGTGGGCATCCTCGGCGGCACGGGCTCGGGCAAGAGCTCGCTTGTGCAGCTGATTGCGCGCCTGTACGACGCCACCGAGGGCGCCGTGCTTGTGGGCGGACATGACGTGCGTGACTACGACCTGGCTGCCTTGCGCGACGCCGTGGGCATTGTGCTGCAAAAGAACGTGCTGTTCACGGGCACCGTGCGCGAGAACCTGCAGTGGGGCAATCCGCAGGCGTCGGATGATGAGTTCCTCGCGGCTTGCCGCGCGGCGTGCGTGGACGAGTTCCTCGATCGCATCGGCGGGCTGGACGGAGAGCTGGGCCAAGGCGGCGCTGGTGTTTCGGGTGGCCAGAAGCAACGCCTGTGCATCGCGCGCACGCTGCTCAAGCATCCGCGCGTGCTCATTTTTGATGACTCCACCAGCGCGGTCGATATGGCGACCGACGCTAAGATTCGCGAGCACATCGCTCGGATTTCCGATACGACCGTGCTCATCATCGCCCAGCGTATCGCGAGCGTCATGGATGCCGATCGCATTGTGGTGTTGGACGACGGTCGTGTCCACGGCGTGGGCACGCACGAGGAGCTGCTGGCGGGCGACAACATCTACCAGGAGATTTACGCCTCGCAGATGGAGTTTGCGGGGAACGCGGACGCCGGCGACGGCAGCGACGATGGTTGCGCGAATGATCCGTTTTCCTCCGTCGCATGCGGATCACCCTTGGAAGGGGGTGAGCGCCATGCCTAAGACCGCAGCCCAAGCACGCCCGGCCGACCTCAAGCGCACTGTGCGTCGCTTGCTCTCCTACATGGGGCATGCCAAGTTCTCGTTGCTCGCGGTGGGCGTGCTCGCCTCCGTCGCCGCCATCGCGAGCCTCGCCGGCACCTACATGGTGCGCCCCATCGTTAACGGTTTGGCCACGGGCGGGGAGGAACTGCTTGCCAAGCAGGTCATCCTGACGGCGATCGTCTACGCTGCGGGCGTGCTCTCGGCCCTGGGCTACTCGCAGATTATGGTGCGCGCGGCCCAACACGTGGTGTCCGATATTCGCCGCGACCTGTTCGCGCACATCCAGACGCTGCCGCTCAGTTATTTTGACAGCACGCGCTCGGGCGACATCATGAGTTTTTTCACCAACGACGTCGACACCGTCTCCGAGGCGCTCAACAACAGCTTTGCCAACGTGATTCAGGCCGCCATTCAGGTTGTGGGCACCACGGCTATGCTCATCATCCTTAACTGGCAGCTCACGATTATCACACTCGTGTGCGATGCGGCCATTGTGCTGTATGCGCGCTACTCGGGCGCGCGCTCTAAGCGTTTCTTTGCTGCCCAGCAGGCATCGCTTGGCGACCTGGACGGATATATCGAAGAAATGGTCTCGGGCCAAAAGGTCATCAAGGTCTTTAACCGTGAGGCAGCGAATGTCGCCGGCTTCACCTGCCGCAACGACGAGCTTCGCCGCACCGGTACCGCCGCCGTGAGCTATGCCAACTCCATGGTGCCCATGACCGTCGTGATTGGCTACGTCAACTATGCCATCGTCGCCGTGGCGGGCGGCATGCTCTGCATCAAGGGGCTCGCCGATGTGGGCGCACTTGCAAGCTACCTGGTCTTTGTGCGCCAGGCCGCCATGCCCATCAACCAGTTTACGCAGCTCGGCAACTTCTTGCTCAACGCGTTGGCCGGTGCCGAGCGCCTGTTTGCGGCTATGGACCTTGAGCCCGAGGTGGACGAGGGCTGCGTGGAGCTGGTGCAGACGGGCGATGCCGCGTGGGCGTGGAAAATTCCCGAGGGCCAGGGCGTGGGCGTCTACGGGCACCTGCATGACGTGGCAGCCGTTGATGAGTCGGGCCGCGCGGTGGCCGCCGACGGCACCGAGCTCGCGTGCGGCTTGGTCCCGCTTGCCGGCGACGTGCGCTTCCATGCCGTGGACTTTTCCTACGTGCCGGGCGCCCGCGTGCTCACGGACCTCAACCTGTTTGCCAAGCCGGGGCAAAAGATTGCGTTTGTGGGCTCCACGGGCGCCGGCAAGACGACCATTACCAACCTCATCAACCGCTTCTACGAGGTCGATGACGGCGAGATCACGTACGACGGCATCGACGTCAAGCACATTGCCAAGGCCAGCCTGCGCGGGTCGCTCGGCATTGTGCTGCAGGACACGCACCTGTTTAGCGGCACCATTGCGCAGAACATCCGCTTTGGCAAGCTCGACGCGACCGACGAGGAGGTGCGCGCCGCTGCCGAGGCCGCCTGCGCCGACTCGTTTATCCGCCGCCTGCCGCGGGGCTACGACACACCGGTCACGGCCGACGGCGCCAACCTGTCGCAGGGTCAGCGTCAGCTGCTCGCCATCGCGCGCGTGGCCGTCGCCGATCCGCCGGTGCTCATCCTGGACGAGGCCACGAGCTCCATTGACACGCGTACCGAAAAGCTCATCGAGCGCGGTATGGACCGCATCATGCGCGGACGCACCACGTTTATGATTGCGCATCGCCTGTCCACCGTCCGCGACGCCGACGCCATCATGGTCCTCGAACACGGCCGCATCATCGAGCGCGGCACGCACGAAGAGTTGCTCGCCCAGCACGGCGAGTACTGGCAGCTGGCGCATGGCTTAAAAGAGTTGGATTAACCCGTTCGAGCACGATACTTTGACCCCTCCGTGCCCCTCACCTCGCCTCAAACCATCACAACATTCGACGTTTTTCGCCAAAATCGGGAAAAGCATCGAATGTTGTGATGGTTTTTCTGCCACTCGAACGGGCGGAATCGCTTTCTTGCGCACGAAGGTGTGCGGACCCGTGGGCAGGGGAATAAGGTTGGTTATCCGACTCCATTGGAGGGCTCATGGACCTGCCGATCGTCCTGTCCCATAAGACTGCCTGGCTGTACCACAACGTGGCGCGCCCGTCCGAGCCGCTCTCGCGAGCAAGCAGCCTATACGATGAGGACTCGCTTGCTAGCGAGGCGGAGCCGACCGCGAGCCTGCCCAAATTGGGACTCGATGCCAAGGGGCTGAGGGCTTCAATGGCAGTTGGGATCGTTGCCGACTATCTGGTCTCGCTTGGTATTCCACGAGAAGAGCTCGATCATATCGATACGCTCGTCAACTTCGATTTTGAGCGCTCGACGCCGGCTGGATTTAGGTGCCATGTGTTTGGGGCGCCGGTACCTCCAGGCCATCTTATCGAGGTGGCAGAGGGCCTTCTAGTGGTTGATGAGGCCATGTGCTTTGTCCAGGCGGGCTCGTGGATGAGCGAGCCCGAGCAGCTGGAATATGGCTACGAAATCTGCGCCCGATACCATTTGAATCATTTGTCGGCAGGTGATTATATCGAGATGGGGCAGAGATATACCGTTGCCGATTTGATTGCCTATTGCAATGAGAACCGATCTCGTCAGGGGGCTATACGCGCGGCCGCCGTGCTCAAGCGCGTGCACGATGGCGCGCGGTCGCCCATGGAGACGGCCACCGCAATCATGGTTGTAGCAAAACGTTCCCAGGGAGGGCTGGGATACGCCAAGATCGAGCTCAACCATCGGGTCGATGTTCCCAGCGAGTTCAAATATCTCGCTAAGTCCGGGTATTTCGAGATCGACGTATATGCGTCTGCGAGCGGTACGGGGATTGAATACAACGGCTCGGACCATCTTGATAAACAGCGCAGCGCGTCGGATGCGGAGCGTATGGCCGTGCTGAGCGCGCTGGGCTTTAGGATGATCGTCCTCACCGGGACTCAGTTTGCCCATCAACTGCAATTGCATCGGGCGATGAATGCCATCGCGCTCGCTATGGGCCTTAAGTGCGACCGAAGCGAAGCGTTCCAGAAACGTCAGAACGACCTGCGAGAATTCGTGATTCGGCACTGGGACGGCGGCCTTTAGGGACGTTCCGGTCCTTCTACGGGGTGCCGTGGGCAGACAAACCATCACAACATTCGCCGTTTTTTGCCAAAAACGGAAAAAGCATCGATTGTTGTGATGGTCTGTGTGTTGAGGATGGGCTCGGGAAGCCGGTCTTGCTCGAAGCAACCTGTCCTGTCGTACGGGTGTCGGCACAAATCTCTCGTGGGGTATTATGTTTTCCGAAGAATAAAACGCTGCGTGAGGGGAGGGCTGCGTGGACGGGCTCGTGCAACATGACGGTTTTGGCCGTGATATCAACTACCTGCGCATTGCCGTTACCGACAAGTGCAATTTCCGCTGCATCTATTGCATGCCGGCCGATGGCGTGGCGCCCCGCGCGCACGACGAGCTGCTCAGCGCTGAGGAAATCGCCCGCTTTGTGCGCTTGGTGGCGGGGGAGGGCATTCGCCGGCGAGCCGCTGGTCAGCCGCCGTATTATTCCGCTCATTCGTGATATCCGCGCGATTCCGCAGATCGAGGACATTTCGCTCACCACCAATGGCGCCCTGCTGCCCAAGCTGGCGCCGCAGCTCAAAGACGCCGGTCTTAACCGCGTCAACATTTCGCTCGACACGCTCGACCCTACGCTCTTTGGAAAGATCACGCGTCTGGGCCGACTCGAGCAGACCATGGCTGGCATCGACGCGGCGCTGGCTTGGGGCTTTGAGCCCGTTAAGGTCAACTGCGTTGTGGTGCGCCGGCTCAACCAGGATGTGGCTGCCCTCGCGCGGCTCACGCTCGACCGCCCCATCCACCTGCGCTTTATCGAATACATGCCCATCGGCGACGAGCGCACGAGCTCGCATTGCGCTGTGGACCCGCATGCGCCCGCGCTCAATCCCGAGCTGTGGGACGCGAGCGATACCGTGCCGAGCGACGAGCTGCGGGCGCGCATCAATGCCGGGGCCGCCGCGGCGGGACTGGGCGAGCTCGAGCCGCTCGACATCAACGACGCTCCTGCCGGCGCGGGCCCTGCGCGCTATTGGCACTTTCCGGGCGCGGCGGGGACGGTTGGCTTTATTAGCGCCATGTCCAATCATTTTTGCGCGAATTGCAACCGTCTGCGCCTGACGGCCGATGGCAACGTGCGTCCGTGCCTGTTTAGCGATGCCGAGTATTCGGTGCGTGAGGCGCTGCGCCATGGTGATGATATGCAGGTACTTTCGATTTGGCGCGATGCCGTGGCCCACAAACCGCAGGAACACGCGATAATTGAGGGCACGCAACGATTTATGTCCCAAATCGGAGGATGATCATATGGCCAAGAGCAGGTACGCCGATGCCACCAAGGCCGCTCGCAGGGCCGCGATGTCTGCCCACAAAGTCACGGCTGCGGCCACCGATGCCGTTGCAGACGCACAGCCGACTGCCAGCGCTGCCGCCGAGCCCGCCCGCGACGCCCGTCGTGACGAGCTGACGCACGTGGACGCCAAGGGCGAGGTGCGCATGGTCGACGTGTCTGACAAGGCCGAGACCCATCGCATCGCCATCGCCGAGGGCACCATCCTCATGCACCCCGAGACGCAAGCCATGGTGCTGCAGGACCGCGCCAAAAAGGGCGACGTGCTTGCTTGCGCGCGCGTGGCGGGCATCATGGCCATCAAACGCACGAGCGACATCATCCCCATGTGCCATCCATTGCTCATTACCAAGAGCAAGTGCGACATTGCGCCCATCGCTCCGGCGGGGACGCCGGCCGAGGACGTGCCCGAGGGCTGGGCGCCGGCGCGCACGGACGGGCAGGTTGGCTTTCACGTGCTGGTTACGGCGGGCGTGACGGGCAAGACGGGTATCGAGATGGAGGCCCTGACCGGCGCGAGCGCCGCGTGCCTAACGATCTACGACATGTGCAAGGCGGTCGATCGCGGTATGGAGATCGTCGACGTGCGTCTGCTGCACAAGGAGGGCGGCCGCTCGGGCGTGTGGGATCGTGCAGAGCGTCAGACCGCTGCTGCTGAGGCCGTGGCCGCTGACGGTGTTGCACCCGCGAGCGCACCCGTCGCCGTCGCACCCGCAGCTCCGACACCGGCCGTCCCCGCGATCGCGTTTATCGGCTAACCACACCCCGGCAAGCACCGCCCTCGATG
>UQEO01000011.1 GCA_900540095.1 uncultured Collinsella sp. | reverse complement strand
CGGGATCGGTCACAATGCCGCCCTCGCCCACCAGCGCCGCCGGAGCCTCAAACTGCGGCTTTACGAGCGTGCAGAATGCACCCGTAGGCGCCAGGCACGCCAGCACCGCATCGATAATGTTCGCGATGCTGGTAAACGAGACATCACACACAGCCAGGTCGATGGCGCCGGCATAGCCAAGCTCAGGCAGCTGCGTCACGTTTGTGCGCTCATGCAGCATCACGCGATCGTCCTGACGCAACGACCAATCGAACTGGGCGCGACCCACGTCCACCGAGACAACGGTCGCAGCTCCGCGCTTGAGCAGACAATCGGTAAAGCCGCCGGTAGAGCAGCCCACATCCAGACAGGCAAGGCCCGTCGGATTGATGTCAAAAGCATCAAGCGCACCTTCGAGCTTAAGTCCGCCGCGGCCAACATAGGGAATGCGCCCCTTCACGTGCAGCGGCAGGCCTGGGATCACCTTAAGGCCCGGCGAAGTCAAGCGCTCGCCGCCACTCGAGACCAAGCCGGCCATAAGAGTGCGAAGGGCATCCGCGCGATCGGCGCAGATGCCCTGTGAAATCAGTTCGTCATCAAGACGCACGCGTTTCATGAATGCCATCAACCATTCGTATCCGGAAATGCGGCCTAGCTATCCTGTGATTCGTTTGCCGCATCCTCATCGTATTCCTGCTCGAGCTTGTCGGCCTCACGCGGCGTCAACTCAAACTTGTCGACCATATCGACCGCGCGGGAGCCCAGCTCAATCGCCTCGTCAAACAGATCGAGCGAACGCTCCAAGGAGGTATCCTTGGAGCGAACGGTAGCGATAATCTGGTCCAAGCGGTCCGAGATCTCGTCGAAGTTACGGACAGAACCCTCTGGCATGACTACTCCTCGACGGAGTCGATGTCAGCCCCGGCGGCATCCGCATCCTCGGCCAGCACGCCAGCCTCAGCCTGAGCAACCGCAACCTTTGCGGCAGCCTCGGCAGCCTGGGCCTCCTCGCGGGCGCGATCTTCGGCTAGCAGCTCCTGGTACAGGTCCTCGCCCGGCAGCTCCTCGCTGCGAGCGATCTTGCCCAGCACGCCGTTGACGAACGACGCGGACTGGTCGGTGCCATAGGCCTTGGCAAGCTCGACAGCCTCGTTGATCACGATGGCGTCCGAGACCTCCTCGTCGGTGAGGAAACGCATCTCGTAAACGGCGATACGCAGCAGATTGCGGTCGGCGCCGGGCATGCGCATAAGATCCCAGTTCTTGGCAACGGAGCGCAGAGCGCAGTCGATGCGGTCGATATGCTCGTAGGCACCGCGGCAAAGCTCCAGCGCATAGGGGTCGAGGGGACCCTTCGAGATCAGGAAATCGCCCTCGAGGACGCGCTCGAGCGGACTGTCCGTGGCCTCGGCCTGGAACAGCAGCTGCAGCGCCTGACTGCGGGCAAGCGTACGCCCGCGATAAACCTTAAGGCTCAAAGGTTACTCCTTGGGGAAAACGAGGCCGTCGATGCAAACGTCAACACGCTCAACCTCAACGCCCACTTGGGCATCGATGGCGGCGACCACGGCGGCGCGAACGGCCTCGGCGAGTTTCTTGAACGGATAGCCAAAGAACACCACGACGCGCACGGTGAGTGCGAGCTTGTCGCCGACGACCTCGGCCTCGACCGCCGGCTCAGAAGCCGGGGCCTTGGACGAGAGCATCATGGAGACAAGGTTGGTGGCAAGGTCCTTGACGCCAACGGAGGCGATGCCCTCGACATCCGACACGGCGCGCGAGACGATGGCGGTCAGAACATCGGGCGAAATGCCGATGCCGTCAATCTTGATTTCCTGGGGCATGAGTCCTCCTAGAAGAGTTGGTTGCTAGACGCGGGAGACGAACTTGCCGTCGCGGGTGTCAACCTTGATGACCTCGCCCTCGTTGAGGTACATGGGGACCTGGATGACAGCGCCGGTGTCGATCGTGGCCGGCTTGGTGGAACCCTGGACGGTGTCGCCCTTAAAGCCCGGGTCGGTCTGGACGATGGTGGTCTCGATGAACATCGGCGGGGTCACGCCCATGAGCTCATCGTCGGCGAAGAGCAGCTGGCAGATGTCGTTCTCGCGCAGCCACTTGGAGTTCTCGCCCACCATGTCCTCGGGAACGGGAACCTGCTCATAGGACTCGTTGTCCATGAAGATGTAGTCGGTGCCATCGTTGTAGAGGTACTGGAACTCACGGGTGGTGAGCATGACGCTCTCGAACTTGGTGCCGGCGTTGCAGGTGTTCTCGACGACTCGGCCGCTCTTGATGTCGCGGGTCTTGTAGCGCACAAACGCGCCGCCCTTGCCCGGCTTGACATGCTGGAACTCGACGATGGTGTAGACCTTGTCCTTGATACGGAGACCGAGGCCGTTCTTGAAGTCGGCGGTAGAAATGGTAGGCATAGCGACCTTTCTTGTTATGGGCAGAACGCACAAGCGTCCAAATTACATACGACAGAAATTATACACTTGCAGACGGCGCCTGCGGCGAGCGCATAAAAAGAGAACGCGGGGCGTCCGAATCGATCCGGACGCCCCGCCCCAAAAATCTATCGAAATGGGCTAGCAATCGATGACGTGCAGGTCGTGCGGGGTCTTGGTGAAAGGCTCGTAGCCGTTCTCGGTGACCACGCCGTAATCCTCCAGGCGCACGCCGCCCACGCCGGGCAGGTACACGCCGGGCTCCATGGTGACAACCGAGCCGATCTCGATGGTGTTCTTGCTGCGGTTGAAGTTGGGCAGCTCGTGGATGTCAATACCGACGCCGTGGCCCAGGCCATGATTGTAGTAATCGCCATAGCCGGCATCGCCAATGATCTTCTTGGAAAGCTTGAAGATGTCGTTACCCTCAACGCCCGGATGGATGGCGGCGACGCACTCCTCGTGCGTGCGGCGCACGAGTGCGTACAGGTCGAGCTGCTCCTGGGTGGGCTCGCCCATCACGACAGTGCGCGTCATGTCGGAGCGGTAATCGCAATAGCCCGCGCCATAATCCATGAGAACGAAATCGCCCTTCTCGATCACGCGGTCGCTCGGCACGGCATGCGGGTTGGCGGTGTTGGGACCGCTCGCTACGATGGAGCCGAAGGCAAGGCTGTCAGCGCCGTTGGCGAACATAAAGTTCTCGAGCTCGTTGCGAACCTGCTTCTCGGTCATACCGGGCTTAATAAAGCCGAGCATGTGCTGGAAGGCGGCGTCAGTGATCGACTGCGCATGGCG
Source organism: uncultured Collinsella sp. (assembly GCA_900540095.1). Taxonomy (GTDB): domain Bacteria; phylum Actinomycetota; class Coriobacteriia; order Coriobacteriales; family Coriobacteriaceae; genus Collinsella. The sequence goes on along the minus strand of UQEO01000011.1, from coordinate 29,567 downwards.
CATGAGCTCGATCTCCTCGGCATCCTTGATGGCGCGCATCTTGCGAATGTCGTCATGCATCAGCGGCAGCAGGCAGGCGACGGAACGGTCCTCCAGACCACGCTGAATACCCTGGTAGAAGTTGATCTGCATGTCGTCCTCGACAGCGCAGACGCGGCACTTGTTGGCTGCGATCTTGCCGGCGACCCAACCGGGGATGGTGCCCTCGACCATGTCGTAGACCCAGGGGCTGCCGGCGGGCGTGTTCTCCTCAAAGCTGTTAAGGTAGCGCGAGTCGGTATGGAACAGGCACTGGTCAGCCGTAATAAACGCCGCATGCGGGAACTCGAAGGTGTAGTCGAAGACGCCCTTCACGCCCGTGAGCCAACGAAGATTGGCCTCGTCGCGTACCACGATAGCGTCGTAGCCGCGCTCGACCATCAGGGCACGGACACGTTCAATACGACCGGCAGGACCGGCAGCAAACTCAGACATGCAGATTCCTTTCTTATTGTCTCAAAAAGTGCGGGACGGGTCTCAACCGAACGACGGAATCGCATGCGATCCGCAATCGATTGGAAACCCGTCCCTCAACATGATACGAAAGACGATGGATGTCAATAAATCTTAGAGAAGTTCTTTGCGAGAAGCCAAGTAGGCGTGAGCATGGCGCTCAAGAACCTCGTCCTCAACGCTCGTTAAACGAATGGCGCCGAGTGCCGCGGGCAGCGGCAACATACTGCGGTTCGAGCGGGCGAACTGCTGCCTGCGGAACTCCTCGATAAACGCGGCGGGCTCCAGGTCGAAGGCAAGTTCCTCGATGCCAAAGTCCTCCAGGCAGTCATCGACCTCAAAGACGTAATCGATATCAAAGTCGCAGGCATCATGTGCTAGGCGCGCCTCAAAGCGCATGCCCTCGGATAACAGCTGATAGGCAGGGACCTGCGAAGCGGCATCGCCCAAGCAGGCGCGCAGGGTACGCTCCCCCGTCTTGCCAAAATCGAGCGCATGGCGAGCGCTCGGGTTCGTGGCCATCAGTACGTCCTTACGGGCAGTCTGAGACCATTGAACGGCATTGACGAGCGCGACCTCCTCGCCCGCGAGAATCTCGGGGACGGTCTCAGTAAACTGATTCCAGCGGGACTTACTGCTCGAAAGCATGGTGCCAACAAGCACCACAAAGCCGAGCTTGAGGTCCTCGGGGTCCGCCTCGCGAACAAGGTCGAGGTCACACACGACCAAGCCCGGTTCGGGACGGAACGCGATAGCGGGAAGCGCATTGGCCGACGAGGCGACGAGCGGCTTCATGGTCGTCGCGACCGTGAGCATGGCGTCAAAGGTCGTCGGCAACAGCGCGCACTCGGTTCGGCCGCACCACTGGTTGGCGCACCAGCTAACAACCGAGCAGGTTGCGGCATCGCCAACGGCGACAACCAGATCGTCGCAGGTAACGCCGTTGGCAGACAGGGCGCCAAAGATAGCATCAGCATCGGCCAGCGTGGCACCAGCAGGCGAAACCTCAAGGACTAGCAGCGACACGGCAAAACCGGCGTCGACCAGCGCATGCTCGACGACTTCACCAAAACGCTCAGATGTGGCGGTGTTCCAAACGACCATCGCGCGCTTAGGCTTGCCCACGGCCGAGGCAAACATACGCGACAGTTCATCGAACGCGCCCAATCCGACGCGGACATCGACGCTGCGGTTTTGGAAATTGATCAGTTGACGGCGAATCATAGCAGCCCACGCTCCAAAAGCATCTCGGCACAAAGGTAGGAAACGTCCTCGAAGGACTTGTTGCGAATATCAAGGGTAAGGTCGGCGGCCTGGCGATACAGCGGACGGCGATGCTCAAACAGGCGCGCGGCATGCTCGGGAGAGCGAAAATCGGGGCGCGTGTCGGACCGACGAATCTGGCGAATCGAATCCTCGAAGTCACCCTCGAGGTACACGCACGTACCCATTTCGTGCATCAGCTCAATATTCACCGGCGTCTCGACAATGCCGCCCCCGCACGAAACCAACAGGCTGCGCTCACTTTGGAGCGAACGGAGCGCCGAGGTCTCGAGCTCGCGAAAACGATCCTCGCCCTCGGTCTCAAAAATCTCGGTTACCGACTTGCCGCAACGGCGCACGACCAGGCGATCGGTATCGATAAAACGCCGCTTGAACATAGTGCCGACGTTGCGCGCGAGCGTCGATTTGCCCGCGCCCAAAAAGCCGATAAAGAAGATATGATCGCAGCCGTGTTTGGTGTGCTGGGACATAGCGAGACCTATTCCTCGCAGGGAAGGTCGCGAAGGGCCCGGCGCTCAAAGATACGGAAGATCTGCGTATACCACAGGTCCTGCGTCGCCTGCGGCTTTACCAGGATGGTATCGACGCCGGCGAAGTTGCCGCTCCACACGTCCGTGTAGAGCTGATCACCGATCAGCACCGCCTCGTCGGCCGTGGCGCCGAGGCGCTTAAGACCCGCCTTGAGGGCAAACGGCGCCGGCTTCATGGCGTGGCTTATGGCCTCGAGTCCCAGTTCGCGTGCAGAGTTCATGACCTGGTCGCGATGCCAGTTGTTGGACACCATGCACAGCTTAAAGCCTTTGGCGCGGGCGGCATCGAGCCAAGCGGAAACCGCGGCGGGAACCTGCTCGGTGTCGCGCGGCACCAAGGTGTTATCGCGATCGAGCAGAATGGCGCGTTTGCCGTCGGCCCACAGGGTATTAAGGTCGATGCGATCGACCGAGGCAACGTAACGTTTGGGGCTAAAAATCCTCATGCTAATTCCAAGACTGTTGATGCTCTTCGTAGGTTTGCGAGAAGTACTCCTCGTCCTGCGTAATGTAGAAATACAGGTCATCGGAGTCGGTCGGCTCAAGCGTGGCCTTGAGTGCCTCGAGCGACGGAGAGCAGATGGGCGTGGGCGGCAGGCCCTCATGCTTATAGGTGTTATACGGGCTATCGCTCTGCAGGTCGTCGGCGGTAACCTCGCCACCGGTGACATACATCATGGTCGCATCGCTGTTGAGATAGCGCAGACCGTCGAGCTTGCCGGCAAGGCGGTTGTAGAAGACCGAGGCCACGTGCGCACGTTGATCGGCGTTGAGGCCCTCGCGCTCAACGATAGAGGCCAAGTTGACGATGTCGTAGTCGGACATCTCCACACCATAGCGCTCCTTGATCTTGGCTCCGCAGCTCGCAAAGTCAAGCGACTTGTACTCGGTCTTAAACTGATCGAGCATAGCGCGAATCACGTCATCGGCCGTCGGCGAATCACCCAACGAATAGGTCTTGGGGAACAAGAAACCCTCGAGCGAGTCGTTGGCGGCGCCCTTAAGGAAGCTATAGTCGTCCATGTAGTTGGAGGCCTTGGCCTGGTTGAGAAAGTCTTCCTTAGAGATACTGTCGTAGGCCTGGGCCACACGGTCGGCGACCTGATCGACCGTCAGGCCCTCGGGAATAGTAAGCGCATTGGAGCCCGCGTTGGGGCCTTCCATGAGCTGCTGAACAACCTTGGTCGCATCCATGAGTGTGGTGAACGAATAAGTACCAGGCTTGAGCGACATATCGGCGTTGAGCTTTTTAACCGCCGCATAGTAATCCTTGGGATTTTCGACAATATGGTTCTCGGAGAGAATCGAGGCGATAGTATCGCCCGAAGCACCGTCGGGATTGGTCACCGTAACCTGCTGACCAGCCGTGACCTTCGTATCCCCACCGGCGAAGAAGCCCTTGACGGCCGGCACGACAAAGAAAACGATCGCGACAAGCGCAAGCACGGCAACAACGCCACCGATAATCATAGGCACCGGAGAACTCATCTTTTGAGCACCGCGACGAGCATGCGTGTTGTAGCTCGAGCGGGTCGCCGGAGCAACGCCATGCGAACCGCGAGCGTGATACGAATGCGATTGGGGGGCCTGCGTTCGCTGGGTAGGTGCCTGCTGCTTAAAGCGGGTGCCGCCTGCAGGCTGGGCCGTACGAGCAGTAGGCTGCTGAGCCGCGTGAGAAGCCGGATGCTGAACCGAACGAGCAGAAGGCTGCTGACCCGTCCGTTGAACAGGTTGGGCCGAACGAGAGAAGGACTGAGCCGGGCGCGCGGCAGGCTGAGCTGCGCGCTGCGTCGACTGTGCCGGACGCTGGCCAGGCTGGGCAGGGCGCGACGCCGGCTGCTGTGTACGATTCGGCTGGCGCGGATCGGAAGCACTAGGCATGCGAAACCTCCTCGTTTTTACGATCGAGCCACGTCTGCAAAAACAGGCTGGCGGCAATCATGTCGATCTTGCCCCTCATCTGCTTTTCGTTGAGTCCCTGCTCGCGCAGGATACGCTTGGCCTCTTGCGAGGACAGACGCTCGTCCTCAAACTCCAACGGAAGATCGAGCTCGTCGGCAATCTTTTGCGCCACAGCGGCAACGCGCACGGCCTGAGGGCCGGGCTCACCGGCCATGGTCAGGGGACGTCCGCTTACCAGGATGTCGGGCTCATAGTCCTCAACCAGGTAGCGGAACGTCTTGGCCATACCGGTGACCTCGGCAGCCGGAAGCACCTTGACAGGCATCGCCATCTTGCCATCACGGCTCGAGACGGCGATGCCAATCCTGGTCTCCCCTATGTCCAGCGCGAGCGCAACCACAGCGACTTCTTAGATTCTTAGGCGCCGAGCGCGGTCTTAGCGGCCGCGAGGGCATCGGCGATGCCGGCAGCATTCTTGCCACCGGCCTGGGCCATGTTGGGACGACCGCCACCGCGACCGTCGACCAGACCCGCGATCTGCTTGATCACGTTACCGGCGTGGAAACCGGCCTTGACGGCGTCATCGGAGCCGGCAGCGAGCAGGGCCGGAGTGCCCTTCTCAGTCACGCTGGCGACGACACAAGCGACAGGGCCGGCGACCTTCTGGTGCACGGTATCCCAAACGTTGCGCAGGTCAGCGGCCTCGAGACCCTGAAGCTCAGCAACAACAAGCTTGTAGCCATTCAGCTCGACAGCACCCTCGATGGCGCTGGAGATCGCATCGGAGGAGCCACCAGTGAGCGCCTTCTTGAGCTTGTTGGACGTCTCGCGCAGCTCGGCCTGCAGGTTCTCCACGCGGGCGGGAACCTCGTCGACGCGGCACTTGAGCGCAGCGGCGGCGGCGTCAACGAGCGCCAGGCGGTCGGCCATGTAGTCGAGGGCACCCTTAGAGGTCACGGCCTCGATACGGCGGACATTGGAGCCCGTGGAGGACTCGGAAATGATCTTGAACAGGCCAATCTCGGCGGTATTGGCGGCATGAGTGCCACCACAGAGCTCGCGGGAGAACGGCTGGTCCTCGGCGCCCACGGAGACGACGCGGACAACATCGCCGTACTTCTCTCCAAACAGAGCGACAGCGCCGGCAGCCTTAGCCTCGTCAATGCCCATGACACGGGTCACAACCGGCTTGGAAGCGAAGATCTGCTGGTTGACCAGGTCCTCGACAGCCTTGAGCTGCTCGGAGGACAGGGCCTCGAAGTGCGTGAAGTCAAAGCGCAGGTGCTCGGGCGTCACCAGCGAACCGGCCTGGGAGACATGCTCGCCCAGGACCTGCTTAAGGGCGGCGTCGAGCAGGTGGGTGGCGGTGTGGTTGCGGCGCAGGAAACCACGGCGCTCGGCGTCGAGCGCGGCGGTCACGGTAGCACCGACGGTCAGCGTGCCCTCGGCAACGTGGGCGACGTGAGCATACAGGCCGTTGTGGTTCTTGGTATCGGAAACGGTCAGCGAAACGCCCTCGGCGGAAAGCTCGCCGGCGTCACCCTGCTGGCCGCCCATCTCGGCGTAGAACGGGGTGCGGTCGAGCACGACCTCGACGTTCTCGCCGGCGGCTGCGGACTCGACGGACTCGCCGTTGCGCACGATGGCGACAACCTTGGCGCCCTCGATCACATCGTTGTCATAGCCGTCGAACTCGGTCGCTGCGACCTTGTCGGAAAGCTCGACCCACACATCGTTGAAGCTGCCCCAGGCATCGCCCTTGGCGTTAGCGCGGGCGCGGGCCTTCTGGTCCTCCATGCAGGCGGTAAAGCCGTCCATGTCGACATCGTGGCCAGCGGTGCCGGCGATCTCGACGGTCAGGTCGATGGGGAAACCAAAGGTGTCGTGCAGCTTAAAGGCAACATCGCCCGGAAGCACAGCACCCTCGGCAAGCGCTGCCAGGGCCTCATCCAGGTAGACGCGACCGTTGTCGAGCGTCGTGGAGAAACGCTCCTCCTCGGAGGCGACGATACCCTTGACGAGCGCGACGTTCTTGAGCAGCTCAGGATAGGCCTCGCCCATCTGAGCGTTGACCTCGTCGATGAACTTGGTCAGGAAGGCACCCTCGATACCCAGCAGGCGACCGTGGAACACGGCACGGCGGAGCAGACGGCGAAGGACGTACTCGCGACCCTCGTTACCGGGGAGGATGCCGTCGGAAATCATAAAGTCGACGGCACGGGAGTGATCGGCGATGATGCGCAGCGAGCGGCTGGCGCCGGAGTAATCATCGGCGTCATAGGTCTTGCCGCTGATCCCCTCGCCCAGCTTGATGAGATGCTGCATCAGATCGCCGTCGTAGTTAGCAGTCTTGTGCTGCATGATAGCGGCCATGCGCTCCAGGCCCATGCCCGTATCGAGGTTGCGGTGCGGCAGCTCCGGCATGGAGCCGTCCTCCTGGCGGTCGTACTGGGTAAAGACGAGGTTCCAGAACTCCAGGAAGCGGTCGCAGTCGCAGCCGGGCTTGCAGTCGGGGCTACCGCAGCCGACCTCCTCACCCATGTCAAAGTAGATCTCGGAGCACGGACCGCAGGGGCCGGTGGGGCCGGCGGCCCAGAAGTTGTCGTCCTCGCCCAGGCGGGAGATATGGTCCTCGGCAACGCCCAGAGAGCGCCACACGTCGTGGGTCTCGTCGTCCTCGGTAAAGACAGTAAAGTACAGGCGGTCGAGCGGCAGCTTGAACTCCTTGGTGATGAGCTCAAAGGCCCAGGCGCAAGCCTGCTCCTTGGAGACGCCGCCAAAGGAAAAGTCGCCGAGCATCTCGAAGAACGAGAGGTGACGGCCGTCCTCGCCGATGCAGTCGATGTCGTTGGTGCGGACGCACTTCTGGCAGGAGATCGCGCCGATCTCCTTCATGGTCTTCTTGCCCTGGTAGTACTCCTTAAACTGATTCATGCCGGCGTTGGCAAGCAGCAGCGAGGGATCGTCGGGAACAAGGGACGAAGAAGGATAGAGCTTAAGACCGCGCTCCTCAAAGAAGTTGAGGAACTTGGAGCGGATCTCGGCCGTAGTCATTGACGGGTAATCAGCACTCATAGAGGGAATCTCCTCGGTTTCACATCGAAACAGTTCAAACGTAACGATATTACCATCCAACCGCCCCCATGCAAAAAAGAGGGCCGACATAAAGCCGACCCTACAGCGAAAGTGCACGTTATGTAGGACTGTGCGATCCTTTGAAAAAGACTAATGTAGAATTACATATAAGATTCACCCGAAAGGAGCGATCGATGAAAAGCAAACGATTTGTCCTGAATGCACTTCTGGTTGTAGCACTTTTAGCGCTCTTGGCCTTCTCCTGCTGGTACGCAAACCAACCAGCATTTGGCTACGTATTGTATGCAGTAATGTCCGGTGATAAGGCTTATTTCACTCTACGCGCAATTGACGTTCTCTTTTTCTATGTAGCCGGCCCCTTATCAATCGCTTTGCTCGCGTTTCTTGTCATTTACAACTTAAAGAAACGCTAGCGGTGCCTATTTGGAATCCGAATCGTCCATGGAGCCGTCGATGCCGGTTTTGGTGTCGTCGTCCGTATTGGAATCGTCATCCTTGGCGAAGGGGTTCTTGAAAAAGCCCGTCGCGTCGGGCTGCAGGCCCGAGAGCTTAATCCAAGGATTATCAAGCTCGGGTTTGGGCATGGCCTGGGCCTTGGGCGCAGTCTCGTTACCGATGAGCTCGGACTCATAGATGAACGTATCGTCTCCAAGCGCGTCATAGGCGGCGACCGGGTTACCCTCGGCATCGCGATACGGGGTGCCCTTAAACACAGCACCGTCGTAGGCCACGAGTTGACGGCCGGTCTCGTTCTCGAAGTAGTACACGAAGATACCCTTCAGAGCCGCGCACAGCGGGATGGCCACCACCATGCCGATGGCGCCCATAAGCGCCGAACCGATAACGAGCGCCGTCAGGCTCATGACAGGATGCACCTGGACCGAGCTCTGCATGACCTTAGGCGAAATGACGTTGTCGGTGACGTTTTGAGCCACCATGGTCACGACAAGCGTCCACAATGCCAGCATAGGGCTGAACATAAAGCCGAGCACCGTAGCGATCGCCGCGCTCACCCAGGGACCGACAACCGGGACCAAGTGCATAATGCCGGTAAATATGGCCATGAGCGCTGCATATGGATGGCCAATGAGCGTAAAGCCGATAAAAGCGAGGATACCACCGCAGATGGACGTCACGACCATGCCACGCATATAACCGCCGACCGAGCGTGAAAGGATGGCGACCATAAAGCGGTACGAGGTCTCCTTTTCCTGACCAATGATGGTGCAGACTTCATGGTGCATACGGGGGTAATCGCAGGCAAGCCAGTAGGCAAGCACCAGACCGAGGAAGATGACGAACAGCTGGGAGGCCGTATTGGTAATAAGCGGGAATACACCGCGACCAAGCTCGGCAGCGATTTGTGAGACATACTTAGACGCCACAGTGACAAGCGAAGAAAGATTATCATCCAGATACTCTTTGAGCGGCGTGTTGTTGAGCGTCTTGAAATGCGAGACCATCTCGTTGAGATCGCCGCCCGCAACACGAAGCTGCTCAGGCAGGCGGCTCAGGACTTCCATAATCTGACCGAGCAAAATAGGCGACAGGATGCAAACGACACCAACAAGCACGGCAACAACCACAATGAGGGCGATGAGCGAACCGATGCCACGACCGACGCCGTGATGCTCAAGCCAGTTAGTGATCGGCGACATCACAAAAGCGATGATGGAGCCGACAGCTAGAAACTCGATAACCGGCGCCAGGATGCCCATAAGGTTAAAGATGACGGCGGCGATGACAATGCAGCCGACAACAGCCCAAATGCGAAGCGTCAGAATACGGGTATCGCGCAGCGTGCGGTCGGTTTGTTGGGGGTGCTCACTCATGAACGAACCATCACTCCATCGGGGTCGATCTTGTCCTGAATCTTCTTAAGGGTACGACGCAGCAGGCGCGAGACCTGCACCTGCGAGATTCCCAGCTTCTTGGCGATCTCGATCTGGGTCATGCCCTTTACGAAGCGCAACTCGATAACCTCGCGCTCGCGCGGCGAGAAATCGCGGATGGCTTCCTCGATTACCAGTCGGTCATCGGTAAAGTCGAGCTCGTTGTCGTCATCGGCATAACGGTCGAGAATCGAGGGCGCATCGTCGGAATCGGACGCGCCGGGAGCCTCGATGGGCACCGATGTGTAAGCCGAGGACGATTCCATGGCTTCGAGTACCTCGTCGACAGTCACGTCCAAGTATTCGGCGATTTCCTCAACCTTGGGCGAACGCTGTAGCTCGTTGGTGAGCTTATCGGTAGCCTGATTGACCTTGGCAGAAAGCTCCTGCAGACGACGCGGCACGCGCACACTCCAGCCCTTGTCGCGGAAGTGACGCTTGATCTCGCCCAGGATGGTGGGCGTGGCAAACGTGGTGAACTCGAGTCCGCGCTCGGGATCAAAGCGGTCGATTGCCTTGAGTAGACCCAGGTATCCGACCTGCATCAGATCGTCGAGCGGCTCACCGCGGTTCTTAAATTTGTTGGCAAGAAACCTTACCAGGTTCATATGGGACATGACGAGCTGCTCGCGTGCGTCCGGATCACCAGTCTCTTTATAGCGACGAAACAGCTCGCGGGTTTTCTCCTTGTCCCAAGCGGTCTTACCGCTCCGGGAACGTTCGGTCATATTAGATATCCGCCTTGAGGTCGAGGGAAAGCGTCAGGGGCGCCTCAGTCTTTTCGTAGGAATCGCACACGCTCGCCAGAATGAGCTCGGCATACACGGCAGCCTGGTCATCCTCGTCGACGGTGGCCCGATCGCCAAAGGTAAAGTTCATGCCAACGTGAGACTCATCGACATCGAACCTGATCATGATGTCATCAGAATCAACAGCCGTGCAGCCAAAGATAAAGGCCTCCTCGGCAGCCATACGAATGTCCTCGATGCGATCGACGGACATGGAGCACAGCGCGCCGACGTTGGCCGCCGTCATACGCACGAGGCGTGCCAGACGCGGATCCCCGGCAACAGTCAGCGTAATAGGGCAGGTTGCTTCGCTACTCATCGCAGGACTCCTCGGAGGTCTCGGCGGGCGTATAGGTGTAATACTGAGCAGGCTTGGCTGCGGGCTTCTGAGCCGCATCCGCACCATCGGCGGCCTCGTCCTCAGCCTCACCAATCAGAACGCGCTCGGTAGGCTGCTCGGCCACGGCGGCGGCAGCGGCGAGCTTGCGATCGACGTCGGCTGCAGGAGCCTTCACCTTATTGAAGAGCTTCTGCACGGCGCCAGCAGCAGAATCAGTCACGCTCGACACAGCGTTGCTTGCCTCGGCCACGCTACCCGTGACCTCGGAAATGTCGCGAACCACGGCTTCGACCTCTACAAGATTGGAGGTAAGGGCGTCAACCGCGGTCTTGCTCGACTTGAGCAGCGGCTCCACCTGGGCAAGTGCCGGCGTAAGCTCATCGACGGCGCCATCGAGCTTTGCAACCACAGGCTGAGCCTCGGCGATGGTGTTATTGAGAACGCTTACGGTCTTATCGAGCGAATCAACGGCGTTGCGGGTCTTGCGCAAGGTAAGCGCGAGCTCAACGATAGCCCACACACCGGCAATGGCAAGCACCAGCAGGGCGATTTGAATGGGACTCATACAAGCCTCCCGAAAGAATCGAAATACAGACGACTTTCATGGTACCCCAAAGAAGGGGAAGATACCCAAAGGGAATGTGCGAGGTCCAAGGACCTACCTGGGCGCGTTACCGCTACGGTCGCGTTCGCTTTGCTCTACGCGCCACTCTTCCCAGCCGCGGCCCGCAGGCTGCCAAAACGCACCGCGCTCCAGCCCCTCGGGCAAATAGCGCTGATCGACCCAGCCTTCGGGATAATCGTGCGGATACTTATAGACGCCGTATTCGTCGCTGCCGGGACGGTGACGATCGCGAAGATAGCTGGGCACCTCGCGCAGCCCACTTGAATGAATATCGGCCAGCGCCGCATCGATCGAAGCCTCGCACGCGTTGGATTTTGGCGCCAGGCACACATAGAGCGCAGCCTGAGCCAGGTTAATGCGGCACTCGGGATAGCCAATGACCTCGGCAGACTTGAACGCAGCATGCGCCACCAATAGTGCCTGCGGGTCGGCGTTGCCAACATCCTCAGAAGCCTGAATCATAATACGGCGAGCGATAAACTTGGGATCCTCCCCCGCATCGATCATGCGCGCGAGCCAATAGATCGTGGCATCGGGGTCGCTGCCGCGCATGGACTTGATGAACGCACTGATGATGTCGTAGTGCATGTCACCGTTTTTGTCGTACGAAAAGCCACGACGCGGGTTGGCGATTTTAACGTCATCCACGGTGATGGGATAGCGCTCCCCCGCCGCCGGCGCTGGCGTTCCCTCAGTGTCGGGACGCGTTACGGCAATCTCACTCGCAAGCTCGAGCGTCGTGAGCGCTGAGCGAGCATCACCCGCTGCCAGCGTACAGATGGTCTTAACCGTATCCTCATCGGCCGAGAACTTGCCGTTCAAACCCTGCGGAGCCTCGAGCGCACGCTCAATGAGTGTGGCTATATCCTCGTCTTTAAGATGCTCAAGCTCCACCACGCGACCGCGCGAGAGCAATGCCGAGTTGACCTCAAAGTACGGATTCTCCGTCGTGGCGCCAATCATAATGACGGTACGGTTCTCAACCGCATGCAGCAAGGCATCCTGCTGCGACTTGGAGAAGCGGTGAATCTCGTCGATGAAAAGAATGGTGCGACGGTCGTAGGTATTCAGGCGCGTCTTGGCCTCGTCAATCACGCAGCGAAGATCCTTTACGGTGCCCGTCACGGCGCTGACTTCGACAAACTCACTCTTAGTATGGTTGGCGATAATATGTGCCAGCGTCGTCTTGCCCGTACCGGCCGGCCCGTACAGAATCACACTCGACAGCACGTCGTGCTCAATCGCGGCACGCAACCATGAGCCCTTACCGACGGCCTTTTGCTGGCCCACATACTCGTCGAGCGAATTGGGGCGCATGCGCACCGCAAGCGGCGCATTCTGAAAGGAACGCTCGCGCGTCGAAGCAGAAAAAAGGTCGTCCATAGCCATCCCGCGCATCAATCAAAGTCGTCATCTACTAACAGTATACCGATATTATACGAACTACCGTTCGTTAATATAGGTACGATGCGGAAACTTTAGACCCGGGAACAGCTTGCTCGTCAGCTCACAGAAATAACCGTCCGTCATGCTCGCGATGTAATCCACCACGGCTTGATCCTTGTCGTCCTGCCAGTCATAGGTGCGGTCGTAGTAGGAAAGCTGCTGCTCTATGCGCGAAACATGGTGCTTAAAGATGTAAGAGGACTCGTCGCCTTCGTTTATATCCTGCAGGCAACGGTCGTAGAGCTTTTCGAAGGCCTCTCGCAGCTCCGCTTCGGAGTCGCCTTCGATACCGCCCTTGCTATAGATCTTCTCGTAGTTCTCGCGCTTGGCTCGGCGAATTTCCTCAAACAGGTCCTCGCTCATCTCGATACGCGGCTTACCATAGCTGTGCTCAACGATATCGATGGAGGCATGCGTGAGGATCCAACTGTTGTAGGCACCGCCCCGGCCATCATCAAAGGCGTCGGGTGACAGCAGGCCCGCCGCAATGGCGTCTTGGCGATCGCGCCCAACGTAGGCAAGGATATCCGAGATGCGAACCACGCAGCCCTCGAGCGTCATGGGACGCAGATGCTCAATTGCGCTATAGCCCGTGGCGATGCAGTCCTCGACCGCCTGATCGAACTGGTCAAAGGAGCTCATGTCCGAGAGCTCAAACACACGCTGCTCGTACTCGCCGTTATGGCATAACACGCCGTCGAGCGTCTGGAGCGACACGTTGCGGCCATACAGGGCATCGAGCACGCGAACCGACTGCACGTTATGGAAAAAGTAGCGGCCCGTGCGCTCGTGGTAGATATCGTTGAGGAATCGCTCGCCCGCATGGCCAAAAGGCGTGTGTCCCAAGTCATGGCCCAGGCCAATCGCCTCGATCAGATCGCAGTTGAGCCCCAGGGCGCGACCGATATCTCGCGCAATGCGCGAGACAAGCTGCACGTGCAAACCGCGGCGCGACAGATCATCATTACTACGGAAGCTAAAGACCTGCGTTTTGCCTGCATAACGCGTGTACGCCGGAAGATGAAGAATCTTTTCGGTATCACGCATAAATGCCGGACGCATAAGCGTGCCTTTGTCGGCAGCGCGATCAATACGACGAATGACCTGGTCGTCGTTGCAACGATACGGGTTGACGGCACCCGAAGCACGATCGGCGGAAATGCGCTCGACGAGTTCGGGCGACAACGCCGCGGAAATGCGGTCCATGCGCGCCTTAATGACGGCCGTTTGTTGATTAGTTGCCATGGCATGCTCCTTAAAAAGGATGCGCAATCGGTTACAAAGTACAGCCCACGACCTCGATTATGGCAAATATCGGTACTAAAAACGGGAGCAATGGCAGGGAGCGCGATTTTGTGAAGAGGCAGGAGAGGGCAAGAACCAGGAGCGCGACGGCAAATGCCGCGATGCCGCCCAGAAGGTCAAGCGTGCAAAGCGCGAAGAGCGCCTTGACGTCCCCCATGCCGATGCCGGGGGCGTGGCGAAGGTGCCGCCAGAGCGACTCAGTGAGCACAAGTGCAAGGTAGACGATGACCGCAAGACCGGCGTGGTCAAGCGCCGTGGTAACGCCCTTGTCGAGCCAGACGCCTGCCAACGCCGCCACCGCACACACGCCGGCAAGCTCATTGGGAAACCGTCGCTCACGGGCATCAACCAACGCACCGGCAAAGATGCAAATCCAAAATGGGATGTAGGACATCGCGCACCTCCTTGGGCAGCTACTCGAAAGCAAAAACCACCACAAAGGTGCCTGTCCCCTTTGTGGTGGTTTTGGTGATGGTTATTTGGCGCCTTGCATGACCTCGTCGAGGGTAACGTTGACAGCATGCTGCGTCGGGACCCAGTCGACCTTCAGGAACAGGGCTGCCACCGTGATGGGAATATAGCTGAACATAAAGATCGGGAAGGTAAACAGGTTGGTCACCAAACGCCACTTTTGCGCGCAATGAATGTGCTTGTACTCGAAGATGGTCGTGAGTAGCGCCAGGATAAAGAAAGTCTGGTACATCATCACGAAGGTCATAATGAGCGAGGCGGCACAAGCCTGCATCTCGACCTCGGTGGCCAAGAAGCCATGCGAAAGTCCGCCCACGATGAGGAAGGTCGCGTTGGCGAGCATGGAGATCAGGGACAGCAGCATGCCCGGTGCGATCGTCATAAACATGTCGTAGGCAGCAAAGCGATGATAGCGGAACGTCGATTTGACAAGATGCTTGCCGTAGGTAAAAAAGACCTGGTAGAAGCCCTTGGTCCAACGCATGCGCTGTTTCCAGGACGCCTTAAACGTCACCGGCTGCTCATCAAAGAACTCCGCCGGCGCATAGCCAATGCGAATGCCGTGAATGGCGCAGAACGTGGTGAACTGGATATCCTCGGTCAGCGTATGGAACTGCCAACCGTGCATGCCCTCGATAACGCTGGCGGAGATGAGGTAGCCCGAACCCGAGACGGCGCAGGACGTCTTGCAGATATTACGCGCGTTGTTGAGGAAGCGGGCCTCGCGCAGATACCAGGTTGCGTTAGCCGCAGAGATCCACGAGCTGCCGAAGTTCTTAGAGTTGCGGTAACTGGTGACCACATGAAAGCCCTGGTCAAAAGCATCGTTCATCTTGGATACGTAATCACGGGAAATGACGTTATCGGCATCGAAGATAAAGTAGCCTTCAAACGTATCGGGATACTCGTTAAGGATGCGGTCGAAGCCAAAGTCCATGACCCAACTCTTGCCCTTGCGGGCAAGGTCATTGCGCTCATAAACGATGGCGCCCGCCTCGCGCGCGAGCTGCGCCGTATTATCGGTGCAGGCATCGGCGACCACGAAGACCTCGATAAGCTCGGACGGATAATCCTGATCCTTGATGGAGCGAACGAGGTTAGCGATCACGGCCTCCTCGTTATGCGCTGCAATAAAGAAGGCATAACGATGCAGCTTTTTGGCCTTAGGGGGCGCGACCTCGCCACGAAGAGCGCCGATGACAAAGAAGACCACCTGGTACAGAAAGCAGACCGTGAGCAGTGTGACGACAATCTGATTGAAGATCACGATGGGTGTGTTGGTTTGTAAAAAGGCGAGCATGCAGGCTCCCAGGAACGCGTTACGTAAACAATCGTATATCTTACCGCAGGCATACCGAGTTCAAGAAACCACCTAATACCGGCTAGGCTTCGAGCAGGCCGAGCTGCGGGACGATGTCGTCGCCAGCGGCAGTGCGGCCGAGCGAACGCGGGGCCAGATCATCCAGAACCGCAGCGAGATCCCACGGCAGCTCATCGCGGCACTCAATACGCTCCCCCGTCACGGGATGGTCGAATGCGACGCGCCAGGAATGAAGGAATTGCCTGGTCAGACCCTGATCGGCGCGTGCATCGCACTTGCCGTAGAGCGGATCGCCTACGCAAGCGTGGTTGATATGGCGCATATGCACGCGAATCTGATGCGTGCGGCCCGTAAACAGGTGACACTCGACGAGCGTATAGCCGTCGTCAAATCGCGTGGAATCGAAGCGCTCGAGGACTTTAAAGGTCGTAATGGCCTGGCGCGCGAACGGATCGTCCGAAACCGCCATCTTGACACGGTCGCGCGTCGATCGGGCAATGCCGGTGTTGATGGTGCCCTCATCCATAGCGATATGACCGTGAACGAGCGTAATGTAGCGGCGGTCGAGCGTGCGCGTGCGGATGAGATTTTGGAGCGCGCGCTGGGTCTCGTCGTCCTTGGCCGCAAGCATAAGACCCGAGGTATCGCGATCCAAACGATGCACGATGCCGGGGCGGTCCTCGCCCTGCACGGTGCCCAGATGGTCGATACCACAGTGATAGACCAGGGCATTCGCGAGCGTACCGCTCTCATGACCATGCGCAGGATGGCACACCAGTCCGCGCTGCTTGGAAAGCACAATGAGATAGTCGTCCTCATAGCGAATGTCGAGCGGGATGGCCTCGGGAATCACGTCGGTCGGGTCGTGCGGCTCGGGCAGGTCGACCGAAATGCGGTCGCCGGCGCGCACGGAGTACTTTTTGGACAGGCAGGTCTCGCCATTGACAGCGACGGCGCCACCCTCGATCAGATGCGCGCAGGCAGAACGTGTAGGGCAGCCGTCATTGGCGCCCAGATAAGCGTCAAGACGCTGACCGGCGGCATCGTCGGCAACAAGAATATGGATGTCGGCCATTAGCGCTCGTTCCTTTCGCGAATTTTGCGGGCACGCTGCCCGCGTTGCTGGGCCTTGCGCTTAGCACGGGCCTCGTCACGGGCGTTAAGCTCGGCGGTCGCATCGACCTCACGGGCAGCGGGGCTCAAGAACATGTAGCCGAAGAGGGCGAGCACGACACCCAAGGTAATGCCGATATCGGCCACATTGAAGACGGGGAAGTCAATGAAGGTGGTAGCAATAAAATCGGTCACGAAGCCAAAGGCCAAACGATCGATAGCGTTGCCGATAGCACCGCCCGCAACCATCGCCATGCCCACAACCTCAAGATGGGCGAGCTGGGGTGCACGAACGAGGTACACGGCAATAGCGATAATGACCGCCAACGCCAGCACGGCAAACGCGATGCCATGCCCCTCGCCCATACTAAAAGCAGCACCGATATTGCGGACAAACATAAAGTCAATGACACCGGGGATGACAGTCACATGCAAAGCTTCGCCCACGGCACGAACCGCAAGCTTGGTCAGCTGGTCAACAAGCAGCACAACGAGCGCTACCCCACCAGCAACACCCAACCGCCAACGCAAAGGCGGCGTCATATCCCCAGCACGACCCAAATCAATCCCCTACCCTCAGATAATCAAATTCCGTTTACGCAATAATCCATCTTATATTGCCATACGCAGAACGCACGACATATTCGCTAACGTCAGATAAATAACCAGCATAAAAGAAAGCGACATTCCGGATAACGGAATGTCGCTTTTATTCAGCGGAGCAAATGGGCCGAAGGCGTCCAAATTCTCCCTATAACTAAAATGCCGAGTTACCGTGCCTTAAAGGGCATTCGCACAACGCTTGCAGATGTGCGCGTGGCCGTTGTACTCGCCGACGGTGGTTCGGTAGTTCCAGCAACGGTCGCAGCACTCGCCCTCGGCAGCCTCGATGGCAACGGAGAGCTCCTCGCCCTGGGTCAGCTCAACATCGGAGACGATGTAGAACTCGGCGAGGTCGACGGCCTTGTCGCCGGTCAGCAGCGCATACATCTCGGCGGGAACGACCGCCTTGACGCGGACCTGCTGGCTCTTAGTGAAGGTGCCAGCGGAGCGGGCATCCTCAAGGGCCTTGGTCACGGCGCTACGGAGCTCGAGCGAAGCCTCGAGCACGCCCTCAAACTCGTTGGCCTGGTCGACCGTGATGGGCGACTTGTACCAATCGAGCAGCGCGGCGTACTTCTGGTGATCGACGCAGCCGGCGGGCGCATAGGCCATGGCCTCGTCGACCGTGTAGGACAGGATCGGCTGCAGGTCGCGCATGAGCATCGAGAAGAGCTCGGCCAGCACGGTCTGGGCGCTGCGGCGCTCGAGCGAGCCGGGCTTGTCGCAGTACAGACGGTCCTTCAGGGCGTCGAGGTACACGTTGGAGAGCTCGGTAACCACGAAGTCGTAGAGCGCACGGTACGCGCGCGGGAACTCGTAGCTGGCGTAGGCATCGTCGACCTCGGCCTGAACCTGGGTCAGGCGGGCAACCATGAGCTTGTCGAGCGGCAGCAGGTCGGCAAAGGCGACGCCGTCGGTCTCGGGCTCAAACTGACCCTCGAGCTCGGAGAGCAGGAAGCGCAGCGTGTTGCGGAAACGACGGTAGGCATCGGACGTACGAGCAAGGATCTCGTGGTCGATGGACACGTCGGAGCTGGTATCGACGGATGCAACCCACAGGCGGATGATGTCGGCGCCCATTTCGTCACAGACCTTGTTGGGGTCGATGACGTTGCCGAGCGACTTGGACATCTTGCGGCCCTGGCCGTCGAGGGTGAAGCCCTGCGAGACGACCGCCTTGTACGGAGCGTGGCCGTTGGCACCCACCGAGGTGAGCAGCGAGCTCTGGAACCAACCGCGGTGCTGGTCGGAGCCCTCGAGGTACACATCCGCCGGGTACTCAAGCTCAGGGCGATACTCGCAGACGGCCTTCCAGGAGACGCCGGAATCCCACCACACGTCGAGGATGTCCTTATCGGCCTTGAGGTGATGGCCGCCGCACTTGGGGCAGACGCAGGCCTCGCCCAGGTAGCTCTCGGGAGCGTCAGTGAACCAAGCGTCGGAGCCCTTCTCGTGGAAGAGCTTGATGACGGCGTCGAGCGTGGCGTCGTTCATGACCTTCTCGCCGCAGTCGGCGCAAGTGTAGCTGGGGATAGGCACGCCCCAGTTGCGCTGACGGCTGATGCACCAGTCGGGACGCTGCTCGACCATAGCGCCGATGCGGTTTGCCGCGTGGGCCGGATACCACTTGACGTTCTCGCGGACCTCTTTGCCAGCCTGCTCGCGCAAACCGGTCTTGTCCATCGAGACAAACCACTGGTCGGTAGCACGGAAGAGCACCGGGTGCTTGCAGCGCCAGCAGTGCGGATAGCTGTGCGTGATCTTCTTCTCGAGGACGAGGGTGCCGCGCTCGCGCAGGAACTCGATGATGTGCGGGTTGGCCTCGTCGGTATCCATACCGCTGAAGGGGCCACCGGTGCCAAACTCCTCGCCGGTATAGAACTTGCCGTCGTCATCGACCGGCATGCAGATGTCGGTGATGCCCTCCTTGAGGCAGGCAAAGTAGTCGTCGACGCCGTGGCCGGGCGAGTTGTGGACGATACCGGTACCGTCATCGACACCGACGTAATCGGCCAGCAGCGCCACGCCCTCGACACCGTCAAAGATCGGCTGCTTGTAGTGGATGTGGTGGAAGGTCTCGGCGGGAACCACGTAGGGCTTACCGTCGACCAAAACCGGGGTGTACTCCCAGCCAAACTCCTCACAGCACTTGAGAGCCAGGTCCTCGAGCATGACCTCGGCACGACCATCGTGCTCAACGGCGACATAGGCGGCGCCGGGCTTGAGGGAAACGGCCTGGTCGGAGGGGATGGTCCACGGCGTGGTCGTCCAGATGATAAAGTCGACCGGGCCGTCGAAGTTCTCGAGGCCGGCGGGCTTGGAGGTCATCTCAAAGCGAACGAAGATGGACGGGCTCGTCTCGTCGGAGTACTCAATCTCGGCCTCGGCGAGTGCGGTGTGGCAGTGCTTGCACCAGTGGACGGGCTTATGACCGCGATAGATCATGCCCTTATCGAACATGGCCTTGAAGACCTCGATATCGGCGGCGTCATGCTGGTGATAGAGCGTCAGATAGGGGTTGTCCCAGTCGCCGAGCACGCCCAGACGGCGGAAGCCAGCCTTCTGAAGCTCGATGTTCTCGACAGCGAACTCGTTGCAGAGCTCACGGATCTTGGCCGTGGGGGTCTGGTTGAACTTCTCGGTGCCGAGCTTCTCCTCGACCTTATGCTCGATCGGCTGACCATGGCAGTCCCAACCGGGGACATAGGGAACCTCATAGCCCTGCATCATCCAGTAGCGGTTGATCATGTCCTTGGAGATCTTGTTCATGGCATGGCCGATGTGGATCGGACCGTTGGCGTACGGAGGACCGTCGTGCAGCACGAACTTCTTGTGACCCTCGTTCTTCTTCAGAACCTGCTCGTAGACCTTGTTATCCTGCCAGTCCTTGAGTCGCTTGGGCTCGGACTTGGAAAGACCGGCACGCATGGGAAAACCGGTCTTGGGCAGATTCATCGTCTGCTTGTACTCGTTTGCCACGGTACCCCTTTCATGTCGTGGGCGCGCACGCCCGTTGGGCACCAAAAAAGCGCCCGTCCCTACAAGCTGGGACGAAGCGCCACAAAACGGGCAGCCTGCCCGTAAAAGCTCTTCGCTTAACCACCCAGCTTAGATGCCCTCGCCCGCATATTCGCGCGCTCGCATCCGTTACTCGGCTGGCCTGTATCGACGACCATCTCGGCGATGTCTACTAAGACGAACCTGCACGGCACGTCCGTTGGGACCGCAGCTCCGGGGTGATTTTCATCGGTCGCATGCACGGGTTCTCAGCGCTCCCCGCTCTCTGTAGCATGCGGACGGCCGACTACTCGTCCCCATCAACGCTTATGCGGAGTATGCTAGCACGTTCCGCGCCGGCGAAAAACCCTCAACACTGGTTTTATACGTTCGAAATTTCTCGCTATTACAGCCCTTCTCTAGGAGCAAAATACCTGAAAGCACTTTATCGAACGAAAGAAGGTTGCTATGCGCACGATTGGAATGAGCGACTACACCGTTGGCGAGGATTGCTTTACCGAGCTGCCAACCGCACTGGCGGAGTACGGCGCGAAGAAAGTCGCCATCATTGGCGGCAAGCGAGCCCTGGCTGCGGCGCTGCCGGGAATCGAGGCGGCACTTGAAGGTACCGATGTCGAGGTCCTGGAGACGCGCGTCTATGGCACCAACAGTACGCGTGCCAATATCGCCAAGGTCGTGAACTCCCCTGCCTGCCAGGAAGCCGACGTGCTCATCGCATGCGGCGGCGGCAAGGCACTCGATACCGTCAAGACCGCAGCCATCGAGCTCAAGAAGATCGTCTTCACCGTCCCGACGATCTGTTCTAACTGCTCCGCCGCGACCGCCATTGCCGTCGTGTACAACGACGACGGCTCGCTCGAGGGATATTCGTACCCCAACCGACCTGCGCATATCTTCATCAACCCCAAGATTATCGCCGAAGCTCCGGCGGAGTACTTCTGGGCCGGCGTGGGCGATGCCCTGTCCAAGCAGCCCGAGGTCGAATACGCCACGAGCGCCGGTAATTTGGAGCATACCGCCGGTCTTGGCCTGGCACTCGCCCACACCTGCTCCGAGCCGCTGTTTACTTATGGCGTCCAGGGTCTTGAGGACGTGCGCCGGAATCTGTCGAGCGAGGCCGTCAAGCAGATCGCGCTCGACATCGTGGTCAACACGGGCTATGTCTCGAACCTGACCAACCAAAACGATTACTACTACAACTCGAGCGTGGCGCACGCGTTCTACAATGCGACGTGCAGCATTCCGCGCGAGGGAACCTATCTGCACGGTGAGGTCGTGAGCCTGGGCGTGCTCGTGCTGTTTGCCTATACGGGCGATACCGAGAGCCTTGAACGCTACGCCGCCTTTAACAAGCAGATGGGCCTGCCCGTAACGCTTGAGCAGGTCGGACTTTCCGAGGCCGACATCCCTGCCCTGTGCGAATACGCACACGCCACCAACGAGTGGAAGCAAGGCAACCCGGAGCCCTTCACCGACGAAAAGTTCGCCGCCGCCATCAAGGCTGCCAACGCCTACGGCCACACGCTCTAGGCCTAGCCCAAAACCACCACAAGGGAGCAGTGCCCTTGTGGTGGTTTTTTATTGCTCCAGCATGCTGGGGTCGAACTCGCAAGCTGGTATAACGCGATAGCCGTGACGCAGCAACAGATCAACGAAGACGCCGTTGCCCGCGGTGAGCGTACCGCTAAAGGTACCGTCGTAGATGCGACCCGCGCCGCACGAGGGACTACGGTCCTGCAGGATGCACGCGGCGATCTCTTCCGGCCCGCCCGCCTGCTCGCACATATCGAGCGCACGTTGGGCACCCAGGCGAAATTCGCGATCAACCGAGATGCCCTCGCAGGTACGAACCTCGCCGTTCACAATCTCGGACGGCTTGCGCGGCGTGGGCAGGCCGCCAAAGACCTCGGGGCACACGAGGAGGACCTCGGTCCCCGTGCGCTCGCAAGCCTCGACCAACGCGCGGTGGTAGTTATCGAGCCCGTTATACTTGCAGCTCTCGCCCATCAAGCAGGCGCTCACCACGATCTTCATTTCCATCCCTCTCAAGCAAAACGCCCCATTTGAGAAAGCTGCTCAAATGGGGCGTCGGCGTTTACTGGCTCGGCCGCGGCGTTACTGCTGCTTCGGCATCAGCGGATTCTCGCGCGTGAGGAGATTCATAAACTCCTCGCCCGTGATCGTCTCCTTCTTGTACAGATAACGAGCCAGCTCGTGGAGCTTGAACTTGTTCTCCTTCAGGATCTGCAGAGCGCGGTCGTGCGCATCCTCGATCAGCTTGGCGACAATCGCGTCCACGCGCTCGGCCGTACCGGGGGCGCAGGTGAGCGACGTGTCCTGGTTGAGGTACGCATTCTGAACGGTACCGAGCGCCATCATGCCAAACTCGTCGGACATACCAAAGCGCGTCACCATATTACGGGCGAGCTTGGTAGCCTGCTCGATGTCGTTGGCGGCGCCGGTCGTCATCTCTCCAAAGATGAGCTCCTCGGCTGCGCGGCCACCGCAATAGACAGCGAGCTTGTCCAAGACCTCCTGGCGCGTCGTCAGGAAGCGCTCGTCCTCCTCGACCTGCATGGTATAACCAAGAGCACCGCTCGTGCGCGGCACGATGGTGATCTTCGTGACCGGCGCAGAGCCCTTCTGGCGAGCGGCAACGATGGCATGGCCGATCTCGTGATAAGAAACGACCTGCTTCTCGTGGTCGGACAGCACCGTGGACTTACGCTGTTGGCCGGCAATGACGACCTCCACCGACTCCTCGAAGTCGTCCTGGGTTGCACGCTTGCGACCCTCGCGAACGGCACGCAGGGCGCCCTCGTTGATGATATTGGCCAGGTCGGCGCCCGAGGCACCGGGCGTGGCGCGGGCAATCGCGGTCAGGTCGATCGGCGGCTGCGTCTTCACGCTCTTGGCATGCAGCTCGAGAATGTTCTTGCGGCCGGTCAGATCGGGCAGCTCAACGGGGATGCGGCGGTCAAAACGACCGGGGCGCAGCAGGGCCGGATCGAGGCTGTCGGGACGGTTGGTGGCAGCGAGGACAACGATACCCTTGTGGTTATCGAAGCCATCCATCTCGGTCAGCAACTGATTGAGCGTCTGCTCGCGCTCGTCGTTGCCGCTAAAGCCGCCACCGTCACGCTTTTTGCCGATGGTATCGATCTCGTCGATAAACACAATGCACGGGGCCTTTTCCTTGGCCTGCTTAAACAGGTCGCGCACCTTGGCGGCGCCACGGCCGACGAACATCTCGACGAACTCAGAACCCGAAATGCTAAAGAACGGAACACCAGCCTCGCCGGCAACAGCCTTGGCGAGCAGGGTCTTACCGGTACCTGGAGGGCCAACAAGGAGAGCACCGCGCGGCAGCTTGGCGCCAATCTCCTCGTAGCGCTGGGGCTTCTCCAGAAAGTCGACAACCTCCTTGAGGGACTCCTTGGCCTCTTCCTGGCCGGCGACATCCTTAAAGGTCACGCCCACGTCCTTGGAGGCGATCACGCGCGCGCCGGACTTACCCAGTCCACCGCCGCCAAAGCCACCGCCGCCAAAGTTCATCGACGGACCGTCATCGCCCATGGCCTTCTTCATGCGGCGGTTGAGCCACCAGCCGATCAGGAAGAAAATCGCCATGGGAAGAATGAGCGTAAGCAGGTAGTAGGTCATCAAACCCGAGTTCTTATCGGGAACGACCGACTCAAGCGAAGCGCCAGATTCAAGCACGCGATCGGTAAAGCCCGCGTCATTCGGCACACCGGTCGTCTTGTAGGCGATGTTCTCGTCCTCGCCCTTCTTGGTGTAATAAATCGTGTAATCGTCCGTGTTGTACTCGACCTTGTCGACGCTCTTCTTATCGAGCGCTTTGACAAACGTCGAATAATCGGTCTTCGTAATCTGCTGCGTGTGACCGATGTTGGGGAACAGAACGGTCGAGAGCACGAGGTAGACGACGAAGGCGATGAGCACGTAGAGGATCATATTCCGTCTACGTTTGTTGTCATCCATCTCCATCTGCTTGAACTCCATCTACTGGGGTTGATAATGTTTTCTAGAATACCCAACCCGGACGGCGATAAACCGACGCCGGGCACGAAAGGACAGAGATGGCATCATTGGAAGTCGGCAAGGTTCAAATCTATACGGGCGATGGCAAGGGCAAGACGACGGCTGCGCTGGGGCTCGCGCTGCGTGCCACGGGCTATGGACTTAACGTGCCCATGCTTCAGTTTGCCAAGAAGCTGCACTGCGCCGAACATGATGCAGCACCTCGTTTAGGGCTACGCATCGTACAAGCCGACCGCGACACACCCGAGGCTTGCGCCGCGCAGATCATGGAGCTCGCATGCGAGCAGATATCACAGGTCGACGTTCTGATTTTGGATGAACTCGGCGAGGCCATGCGCCGCGGCTTCGTGACGCGCGAGGATGTCGAAGCGCTGATCGCGATAAAGCCCACCACCACGGAGCTCGTGCTCACCGGCCGGGGCTTGCTGCCCCTCGCGAACCTCGCCGACCTTGTCACCGAAATGCGCCCCATCAAACACTACTTCGACGAAGGACTCCTAGCCCGCCAAGGCATCGAATACTAGCCATTGGGGACGTCCCGAATGGCTAGGCGGTGGCGCGGCCGAGCCAGTTGCCACTGTGGTGGTAGATGGTGAACATCGTGGCCGTGATGAGCCAGGTTACGGGGTAAACCAACAGCAGGTGCTCAAGAGACGGATCGAACGGCATAATCGCAAACACCCAGATCACCCTCAAGACAACGGTGCCAAAGATGGTGAGCATCATAGGCTGCAAGCTCACGCCAGCGCCGCGAATGGAGCCCGACGCGTTCTCGATAATCGAGAAGATCGCGTAGAACGGCGCGATGAAATGAAGAATCGTCGTGGTGTACGCCGAAATCGAAGCATCGTCGACAAACAAACGCGACAGAGGACCCGAGAACACCAGGAGTACGGCAGACAGGCCACCAATGAGCATAAACGAAAGCACGAGCGACGTGTGATATCCCTTGCGCATGCGCTCGTAATTGCGCGCGCCAAAGTTCTGCGCCGAGAACGTGGTGATCGATACGCCGAGCGCCTCGGTCACCATCCAGATAATGCCATCCAGGCGCCCAGATAGACCCCAAGCAGTCGTGACATCGGCGCCAAACGAATTAACCGACACCTGGATCAGCACGTTCGAGATCGAATAGGCAGCCGATTGAAAACCGAGTGGCAGACCACACGAGATCATACTCTTGCAAATACTGCGATCGATGCCGAGCTTAGACAGCGAAAGACGCCATGCACCCGGAGCGCGCATCATGCGCAACACGATCATCGTTGCATTGGAGCAAATGGTCAGAGCCACTGCGATGCCGCAGCCCAGCGCCTCCATATGCAACACAGCGACAAAGATGATATCCAGCACCACGTTAACCAGGCAGCCAGAGGCAATAATCACGGCAGGCCCGCGCGTGTCGCCCACGGCACGCAGTAGTGCGGTTCCCATATTAAGCAGCAGTGCCGCAACCATCGCGGCAAAATAACAGCGAGCATAGGCCACGCCCTCGGCCAATAGTTCATGCGGCGTGTTCATAAGCACCAGCATGGGCTCAACGAACACTATGCCAAGAATCGAAAAAACGATACCGCCCACCAGCGCGAGCGTCATGGCTGTATGGACCGAACGACTCAGTCGCTCATCATCGTGCTGGCCAAAATACTGGCCGGTAATGACCGCGCAGCCGGCGCCGACGCCAACGCAAAAGCCAATGCAAAGCTCGGTGAGCACCATCGTGGCTTGAATGCCACCCAGCGCGAGCTTGCCGCCAAACTGGCCAACGATATACGTACCGATAAGCGTGTAGGCCTGCTGAAAAAACGAACTAAAAAAGATGGGAACGCACAGCGACAGCAGCTGTTGCCAAATGACACCCTGCGTTACATCGATAGCCGTAGATTTCTTAGCCACACGCCCTCCCCGCCAGCGTACGTCAAACAACATAACGGCAATTTAAGACCAAAGCCAATACTAGCTTAGCACCGACTGGCGGCGACCGAAACACCCTGAATTAGAGCACGGTGCGGAAAACTGCCTAGTGATACAAACCTGGCTGGTAGTGATACTCATTGCTCACATGCGGGCACAGCTGCCAAAAGGCGACGGCACTCGCCGCGGCCACGTTGAGTGAATCGACCCCGTGCGCCATCGGAATACGCACGGCCCGGTCACAGCCCGCGATGGTCTTGGCGCCCAGGCCGGCACCCTCGGTGCCCATAAAGATCGCCAGTCGATCGATCTCCTGCAGCGCAGGATCGTCCAGCGAAACGGAATCATCCGTCAACGCCATGGCGGCACAGGAAAACCCGGCATTGTGCAGCGCAGCCAGGCCATCGTGCGGCCATACGCGCACCTCGCTGCCAATACGCGTCCACGGCACCTGAAAAACCGTGCCCATGCTCACACGGGCAGAACGACGATATAGCGGATCACAACACGTAGGGCTCACCAGAATACCGTCAACATTCAACGCCGCCGCCGAGCGGAAAATCGCGCCCACATTGGTATGGTCGACAATACCCTCGAGCACGCACACGCGCACCGGACGATCCCCCGCCGCCTCGACGACGCCGCCCAAGAACTCATCAACCGGAATCTGACGCGGGCGACGGAACGCCGCCAGCGCGCCGCGCGTCACGTTAAAGCCCGTCAACTGCTCCATGAGCTCCATGGAGGCCACGAACACGGGAACCGGACCCGCTCCCTCGCGCACGACAAGCTGGTCAAACAGCGGCATCATCTGGTCGAGCCAGCGCTCGCCCAGAAGAAAGCTCACCGGCTCATATCCGGCGCGCACGGCACGCTCGATGACCTTGGCGCTCTCCGCAATATAGATGCCCTTTTGCGGCTCCAGCACGCAGCGAAGCTCACGCTCGGTCAGTCGCACGTAGGCATCGAGCCGCTCGTCCTCGAGCGAATCAATTCGCAGAACCTCAACGGCATCAGTCATAGCAGCCAGCCCGCACCCTTCTTTACAGCACATCTATACCAAACGAGGCGACGCTAAGCGCCGCCCCATGCATTCAATCAACCCGATGATACCGTTCACGCCAGACGATTTACGCCTCGATGCGACGATACGTCACGAACTCATAATTGACGCCCTCGTCACCCTCACCGGCGGCAATCGTCGCGACCCCGCTACGCTGCGCAATCTCCCACGCGGGATCGGCGTCCAAGTCGGGAAAGTACGTGTCCACGGGATGGACGCAGTGGTTATGAGTGACCTCGGCCTCCACGCAGTACGGCAAAAACTGCCGATAGACATCGCCGCCACCGATCACCCAGGCAACGAGCTCATCGGCAACCGCAGAGAGCGCTTCGTCAACGCTATGCACCACGTCGACGCCCTCGTGGGTAAAGCCCATATCGCGCGTAAGCACGATATTGCGGCGGTTCTTGAGCGGACGCCCGCCGGGAAAACTCAGCAGCGTCTTGCGTCCCATGATAACCGGGCAGCCCTTGGTGCAGCCCACAAAATGGCGCATATCGGCGCGATTGGACACCACCATGTCGCCCTCGCACCCAATGCCCCAATCGTCACACACGGCGACGATAGCAGATAGCTTACACGTCATGAGCACCACCTACACCGCAATGGGAATGTTCTTGACCTGCGGGCCGTGCTCATAGCCCTCGACGATCAGGTCATCGGTCGTAAACGCATAGAAGTCATGCACATCGGGGTTGAGCGTTACCTTGGGTGCCGCAAACTGCGGACGCTCGATAAGCTCGCGGACGATATCGACATGACGATCATAGATATGGGCGTCGGCGATCACGTGCAGCAGCTCACCGGGAATCATATCGACCGACTGCGCGACCATCATCAGCAAAATGGCGTACTGGCACACGTTCCAGTTGTTCGCGGCCAAAATGTCCTGGCTGCGCTGGTTGAGAATCATGTTGAGCGTCGGCTTGTCGTCCTGAGGACGCTGCGTCACGTTATAGGTCACGCTATAGGCGCACGGATAAAGGTGCATCTCGGACAGATCGCTAAACACGTACGTATTGGTCATAATGCGGCGACTATACGGCGTGTGCTTAAGGTCGTACAGCACACGGTCCATCTGGTCGAAGTCGCCCTCGACGTAATGGCTCTTCTGACCAATCTGATAGCCGTAGGCTTTACCGATGGAACCGGTCTCATCGGCCCACTCATCCCAGATATGGCTGTTGAGATCATGCACGTTATTGGACTTCTTTTGATAGATCCACAGAATCTCGTCCATGGCAGACTTAAGCGCCGTACGACGCAGGGTGAGCGCGGGGAACTCCTCGCGCAGATCATAGCGCGCCGTGACACCAAAGTTTTTAATGGTATAGGCAGGGGTGCCGTCCTCCCACACCGGACGGACCTTTTGGCCCTCGGTGGTGGTGCCATGGTCCAAGATATCGCGGCACATGGTTACAAACTGCTGATCAGCTTTGCTCATTGACCCTCCTGTCAGTCGCCTATAAGCGAGATTTATTGTAGCCCAGGCGCACGCGGCCCCACAGCCCAAACATAAGCCCTCATTTTCTGACATATGCCAGAAATTCCTTGCGCAAATCCGCACGTTCGCTATTCTATTGTTGACATATGTCAGATTTGGAGAGTGTATGGCTGGAAGACGCGAAAAACTGCGCCGCGTTGGGATCATCCCCGAATATCGCGGCTTTACCCCCGATGGCCTTGCCAGCGGAGACGCTATCGATATGACGGTCGATGAGCTCGAAGTACTGCGCCTGTGCGATCTGGAGGGCCTCAATCAGGAGGCCGTCGCCCTGCACATGGGCATCGCCCGCGCCACGGTGGCGGCAATCAGCAGTCGCGCGCATCGCAAGGTGGCAAACGCGCTGGTCAACGGACGAGCGCTCGTCATCGAGGGCGGCAATATCGCGTACTCCCCCATCGCCACGACGACGGCCGCATGGCCAGCAAAGGAGGTCGGCACCATGAGGGTGGCAACGACGTACGACAACGGCAACATCTTTATGCACTTTGGCCGCAGCGAGCAGTTCAAGATCTACGACATCCAGGATGGCAAGGTGCTCAACGAGCAGGTCGTAGGCACCGGCGGCACCGGCCACGGCGCCTTGGCGGGCCTGCTTGCCAACGGTGGCGTTGACACGCTCATTTGCGGCGGTATCGGCGGCGGCGCTATCAACGCGCTTGCCCAAGCCGGCATCACGGTCTATGCGGGCGCCCAGGGCAGCTGCGATGCCTGCGTCGAGGCCCTCATTGCCGGCACGCTCGCACAGAACGGCGAGGCCACCTGCGACTGCCATGGACATGATCACGAGCACATCCA
>UQEO01000010.1 GCA_900540095.1 uncultured Collinsella sp. | reverse complement strand
AACCTCGTGGCCAACGCCGCCGAGCACGCGCGCTCGCGCGTGGCGGTCTCCTGCGACGTCGCGGGCGGGCACCTCGTCATCGAGGGCGCCGACGACGGACCGGGCTTCTCTCCCGCCGCCCTCGAACGCGGCTGCGAGCGCCTCTTCACAGACGACTCATCCCGCTCCTCGCGCGACGGAGGCCGCCACTACGGGCTCGGCCTCCACGCCGCCCCCGAGGCCGCCGGCGGCCTTATTCTCGCGCGTGCTCGCCAACAGCCCCTCGGGCGGCGCGGTGGCCACCATCGCGGTCCCCCTGTGAGGGCCTGACGACTCAGGCCCTTGATTCGCGATTTCGGGAATGACTCAATTGATTCGCAAAACCTCAGGCCGCTCCTTTAATCACTCCCTGGTTTCCGCCGGGGTTCGTAGCGGGTGGCGTGAAAAGGGGTGATTCAAAGGGTCGGAGAGATGCGTCTTAGCCGAGAATAAGGTTAGCCTTATCTTACTGCATGATTCGTGTGTTATAGTTAGATGTCTCTAACTATTTGGGGGCGATAGCAATGCACGAACGCAAGGGCTTCTGGGACAAGAATGCCGGTCGGTACGACCGTTTCATGCGAAAGGACCGGGCGGCGTATGAGAAGATGTATGAGCTGATCAGGCCGGTGGTGAAAGCAAAAACCGTACTGGAGGTTGCCACCGGCACGGGGCTTATCGCAAAGAGCATCGTAAATGCGGCGGCGCACATCGAGGCTACGGACGCTTCTGCAAAGATGATCCTTGAAGCAAGGCGGGACAATCAATCCGCAAAGCTGCACTTTTCCGTTCAAGATATGTTCCGCCTGCCCTATGCACAGAAGTCCTTTGATGTGGTGATCGCGTCCAACGCGCTTCACATAGTGCCGCATCCGGAAAAGGCCCTGCAAGAAATCAGGCGGGTGCTGAAGGACGACGGCGTGCTCATCGCGCCAACCTTCACCCACGCGGGGAGCTCGGTTTCCGGCAAGGCAAAAGCCTTTTTCATGAGTATGGCGGGATTCCCCCTCCACAGCAGGTGGACAAGCGAGGAATACCTACGTTTCCTGCGTCAAAACGGCTGGGCAGTGCAGAAAAGCGCGGTGCTGAAGGCATCGTTCCCGTTGACCTATGCGGAATGCACGAAATCGGAGGGGCCAGATGTCGTTCTTTGAAAACACCCGCAAGCCCGTGGGCCTCGGCGGAAAACTTATGGTTGCCATGATGAATCTGGGGCACAGCCCTGTCGCGCGGTGGGGACTTCGATTTCTACGACTTGCGCCAAATGCCAAGGTGCTGGATTGCGGCTGCGGCGGCGGGGCGAACATAAAACGGCTGCTGAAAAAATGCCCGCATGGCGTCGTCAAGGGCATCGACTATTCGCCCGTCAGCGTGGAGAAGACTAGAAAGCTCAACCGAACCGCAATTCAGGAGGGGCGTTGCGCCGTTCTGCAAGGCAGTGTGGCGGATATGGCATTTGAGGATAGCTGCTTCGATGCAGTCACGGCCTTTGAGACCGTCTACTTTTGGCCCGATTTGCCCCGATGCTTCCGTGAGGTCCGGCGGACGGTGAAGCCGGGCGGAACAATTCTTATCTGCAACGAGAGCAATGGCGATACGGACAAGGACGAAAGGTGGACGCAGATCATCGGCGGCATGACCATCTACAAGGACATTGAATTAAAGGCGTGTCTGGAGCAGGCGGGTTTTCACGAGGTGCAGATACGCAAAAAGATAAGGTGGCTCTGCGTCACGGCGCGGAAGTAAGGGTATCAAGCACGGGCATTTTTGCATCCATCCTGCACATGGCGATAGGCATGACGGTCATAGCGGCTGTGCTGGCGGCACTTATGACAGTTTTTATTCACTGGGGAAGAAACCTATGAAATGTAAAATTGAGAAAAACACCGTGCAAGAGACGCTGATCCTCCCGCTGTATTCCCGAAAGCTGTGTACGGAGCTGTACCCGAACCTTTACAGGGATGAAACAGCGGTTCGCCTGCTCGACCAGATCGACTACGACTTTTCAGAGGCAGAGAAAAACTCCCGCAGCCTGATGCAGCGCTTTGGTGCGCTGGAGGTGGCCATGCGGCAGAGTGACCTTGCTTTCGAGGTACGGGATTACCTGAAAGGCCATCCCAATGCGGCGGTGGTCAATCTGGGCTGCGGGTTGGACAACACCGGCAGAACCTGCGACAACGGTAGATGCAAGATCTACAATCTGGACTTCCCGGATGTGATTACCTTGCGGCAGCAGCTACTGCCCGCCGGGGATCGGGAACAAAATATCCCCTGCGACCTGAAAGACACCACATGGTTTGGCAAAATCGATGCCTCCGGCGGGGCGGTGCTCTTTGCCTCCGGGGTGTTCTATTACTTTCTGACCCAGCAGGTCCGGGAACTGGTGCGGGGGATGGCGGACGCTTTCCCATGCGGTGTGCTGGTCTTTGATGCTGCCAATCGGACGGCAGTAAAGATGATCGCAAAAACATGGCTTAAGACTGCAAAAATCAAGGATGTGGGGGCATATTTTGCGGTTTCGGATGCCGCCAAGGAAATCGGCACGTGGAACAGCCGTCTGCAGGTCACAAGTCGCGGCTATATGCTGGGCTACAACGATTTGAGAGACCCTTCTGTCAGCGGCTTTTTCCGGTTTCTCGCAAGGGTCGGTGACAACGGGATGAAAATGCAAATCGTGAAAATAACATTTTGAGAGGCAAAAATGCAAAAGACGAGCACTTCTTGCCGCCCAATTGGCAAGAAGCGCTCGTCTTTTCTTAACGCGTTGTATGGCGGAGAGAGCGCAAGTTACGCGAGCGCCCTTCTTGCCAGCTCGGCCGCGCCAAGGATTCCTTGGTCGCCGCCGCAGCCCGGGGCGCAGATGTAGCTCTCTATGTCCTTAAGCTCGGCGGTCTGGATGTAGCCACCCAGATATTCGAGGGTCTTCTTGCGGACGATGCCGTAGAGCTGCTCCTGGTGCATCACGCCGCCGCCGAGGACGATACGGCGAGGCGAGTACATGAGCACGAGGTTCGCGCACATCTGCCCCAGATAATCCCCCTCGAGCGCCCACACCTCAGCGTTGTCCGCGAGCTCGGCCGCGGGCTTTCCCCAGCGCGCGGCGATGGCGGGGCCGGAGGCGAGGCCCTCGAGACAGCTCGCGTGGCTCGGGCAGACGCAGCGTCCCTCCTCGGTGGGACGGGTCCTTACCAGCATGTGGCCGGCCTCGGGGTGCAGCATGCCGTGAAGGAGCCTGCCCGCGCACATGACGCCCGCGCCCACGCCGGTGCCGATGGTCACGTAGACGGCGTCCTCGAGCCCCTTGCAGCAGCCGAAGACTACTTCGCCGAGGCAGGCAACGTTCACGTCCGTGTCGTAGGCCACCGGAATCCCGAGGGCGTCGGCGAACGCGGCGCGAAGACCATAGCCTCGCCACGCGAGCTTGGGCGTCTGAAGGATGGAACCGTAGCGCTCATCGTTGGGGTCGACGCAGGTCGGGCCGAAGGCGCCGATGCCCAACGCGTTCACATCACGGGCGGTGAACCACTCGACCATTTGTGGGACGGTCTCGGCGGGCATAAGCGTCGGGGTCTCCATACGGTCGAGGACCTCGCCGTCGCCGGACACCACGGCACAGACCATCTTGGTCCCGCCGGCCTCGAGGGCGCCGAGCCTCATTTGCTTTTCGCTCATGTGATCCTCCTTACAAAGGGACGCCCGCAGTCATGGTCAACCGCGGGCGCCCATAACGTTGGCTTGTTTCGAGGCGACCCTACCTGGGCACGCGGTCCTGCCTTGCGGCAAACGGGGCGAGCACGGCGTGCGGCTCGCTTTGGTACCAGTAGGCGACGGTGGAGATGTCGTCCTCGCGCTCGTAGAGCTTGATGTCGTCGTTGCCGAGGTCCTGGAACGTCACGCGCAGGTCCTCCTTGAACGAGATCGGGTCGGGAAGGTGCCACCTGTAGAGGCCGTGCCTGGGCAGCGCGTCGTCGTTGGTCGCGAGCATCGGGTTCGGGTTCGGCTTGCCCGCGCTGAAGCGATCGCGCGTGGCGTCGCGCGTCGAGCGGTACGGGTAGCCGGCGAACAGCGTGTTGAAGCACTGCGCCTCGGGCAGCGCGTGGGGCGGCCTGTCGAGGAAGGCCCAGGCACCGCCGAAGTAGTCCTCGGCTCCCGTCGAGGTGACCGTGGGGAACTCCTCGTCGCCGTCGAGGAAGAACTTCATCTCGCCCTCGCCCCACCAATAGCGCTCCAGGGCGCACAGGGCCATGTAGGTGCCGACGTAGTAGCCCTTACCGCGCACGCCGTCGAGCACGGTGTAGTCGACGCCCCTGCGGGTGCTGCGCTCGCGGTTAAAACGGGCGTGGAAGTACATGGCGTCGTCCGGCACGTCGGTGAGCGCGTAGTTGAACGTGTAGAAGATGTACTTAATGAACCCGGGGTGCTCGCTCGTAAGCGTGACCTTGGCGTGCTTCCTGAAAGGCATCTCGAAGTAGCAGTTCATGCCGCCCGTCGGGTTCACGCAGATGGGCATCGAGTTGACGATGGCGCGCTCACCGAAGCCGTTGCAGAAGAAGTCGCCGACAGGGCACTCGACCGAGGGGGTCTCCTCGTCGTCCCAGTAGAAGCGCAGCACGAGGTCGCGCATGACGAAGCTGCCGGCGGCGGTCTTGTCGGGGACGGTCATCCAGATGTGGCGGATGATGCCGGGGCCCTCGATGTCCGCGAGCGTGATGGTCTCGCCGGACTCAAGGGGCACGCAGCACGAGCCCTTGCGGCCGACGCCGAGGTGGCTGGCCGACATGGCGGCACGGCCCTTCTCGCCCGTGATGTTCTCGGGGGTGATGGCGCGGCTTTCCTCACCGCCGTGCATCCACACGTCCTTAAGGAACTCTCTCATCGTCGACCTCCTCTATTCGTCGTCTTCGCACTCGGCGGAACTGGCACCGTTCACGTAGACGATCTGCTGGCGCGCCTCGTCGACGAGGGCGTCGAAGTCGAGTTTCTCGTCGGGGCGCGCGAGCGCGACCGTCATGGCGAGCGGGAGGTTGACACCCGCGATCACGTGGATCCGGTCGGAGGCGAAGCGGGAGAAGCGCTGGTTCACGCTGCCGCCGAGCGCGTCGGTGAGGACGACGACCTCGTCAGTGCCCGAAAGAGCCGCCTCGACCGCCGCGTCGAGCCCCTCGCCGTTGTCGTTCACGTAGGCGCACACGGCGTTGACGGCGTCGCTCTTACCCGTAAGGAACTCGAGGGTGTCCTTGAAGCCCTGGGCGAGAAGGGAATGGCTCGCCACAACTATCTTTCTCATTGATTCACCAATCTCTTGGGTCGAAGCTAAGCGAGGATGCCGGCGGCGGAGGCGACCATCGCGAGGACGATCACCACGAGGATGAGGACCGTCATGCTCGCGTTCTTCTTGGTAAGAAGGTAATACGCGCTTCCCGTGATGGCGGCGGGGATCATGGCAGGCAGGATCTTGTCGAGCAGCGGCTGAATCTCCATCGAGACGTCGCCGAAGCTGAAGCTAATCGGGCAGGTGACGCCGATGACCGAGGCGATGAGGCAGCCGACCACGGTGAGGCCGAGCACGGAGGCGGCGGCAGTGAGGTTGGGAAGCTTCTCGCTGAAGTCGGTGACGAGCTTCACGCCCTGCTTGTAGCCGAACTCGAGGGCGTGCATGCGGACCCAGAAGATGGCCAGGATGAGCGCGAACCAGATGCCGGCTCCCACGGGGTTGCCCTCGATGGCCATGTAGGCGGCGATGGAGCCCATGATGGTCGGGATCATGGTCATGAGCAGGGAGTCGCCGACGCCGGCGAGCGGTCCCATGGTGCCGATCTTCAGGTCTTGGACGGCGTCCGCCGCCGCTAGGCCGTCGCGTTCCTCCATGGCCACGCAGGCGCCAAGGATGATGGCGGCGAGCCAAGGCTGGGTGTTGTAGTAGCGGAAGTGGTTGTTGAGCGCTTGCTTATAGTCCTCGTCGTTCGTGTAGATCTTCCTCAGGACCGGCGAGAGGGCGTAGGCGACTGAGGCGCCCTGCTGGGTCTGGTAGTTGAAGGTGCACACGCTCATGAGCCAGCGCCAGTTCGCGTTGCGCAGGTCCTTCTTGGTGACCTTGTAGCCGGAGGGCTTGCCCTCGGCGACGGCGGTGATGTTCTCGTTTTCCATGGTTACTCATCCTCTCCGATGAAGGCGTCTGCGGAAGCGTGGGCGGCGAGCTCGGTGTCCCTCTCGGCACGCTGGTAGAACGCGATCGCGAGGGCAACGCCGACGATGGCGGCGCCGATGATAGGCACGTTCAGGAAGGCCGAGAGGAAGAAGCCGGCGAGCAGGTACTGGAAGTACTTGCCGGTGGGCATGTAACGCAACAGCATCGCGATGCCGACGGCCGGGAGCATCTTGCCGGCGAGGGTGAGGCCGGAGAGGAACCACTGGGGCATAACCTCGAGGAGCCAGTTGACGGCGGGCTGGCCGAGGGTCACGGAGACAAAGACGGGCAGGGCGGCGCACAGGCCGAAGAGCACGGGGCAGACCCACAGGATGGCGTTCATCTGCTTGAACTTGCCCTCGTCGCAGAACTTCTGGGACTTCTCGACGACGAAGCCGTTGAGGATCTTGACGATGACGTCGAGCTGGATGCCGAGCATGCCGACCGGCAGGCCGATGGCGAGGCCCGTGTCGGAGCCCAGGGTCACGCCGTAGGCGGTGGCGATGATGGCCATCGTGCCGTAGTCGGGAATCGACGAGCCACCGAAGCCCGCGACGCCGAGCTGCATGAGCTGGATGGTGCCGCCGATGACGAGGCCGGTCTGCCAGTCGCCCATGACGACGCCGGTGATAAGGCCCCAGAAGACGGCATAGTTGACGAAGATCATCGGGATGCCGTAGTAGTCCACGTGCTTGATGAAGGCCAGCAGGGTCAAAAGGACGACCTGCAGGATAGTGAAGTTGACCATGATCCCTCCTTAGATGAGGTCGGCGACGGAGACGGGCTTGTCGGCGGGCACGAACTGTGCCGTCACCTTGACGCCGCGGGCGATGAGCGCCTTGTAGCTCTGGACGTTCTCGGCGGAGGCATAGGCGCGCTGGGTGAGCTGGACGCCGCCCTCCTTGACAAGAGAGCCGCCGACGATCAGCGACGGGAGCTCGATGCCCGACTCGACCAGGTGAAGGATCGTCTCGGGCTCCTTGGCGATGACAAAGACCTTCTCGCGGTCGTACTTGCCCGCCGCGAAGTTCTTGAGCGCGGTCTGCTCGGAGATGATCGAGACGGCCATGCCCGCGGGGCGCGCCATCCTCATGGTGGACTTCAGGACCTCGTCGCCGGCGACCTTGTCGTCGATGACCATGACTCGGGTCGCGCCCGACACCGGGGCCCACTGCGTCACGATGATGCCGTGAAGCAGGCGATTGTCGATTCGTGCCATAACAACACTCATGTTTGCTCCTATCAAATGAAGTTTTACGTTCGGTACTGCCTCGGCGCTATCCGGATTCGCGCCGGGCAAGGGGTTATCGGATTATTGAGGACGCGCGGTCAGCTTGCGGCGGCGCGGGGAAGGTCACTCGTCGAGCAGGAGGTCCGAGGAGCCGAGGCGCTCCTCTCGCGCCGGGGCGGCGCTCACGCTTATGTAGTCGAAGACATATGCGATCTCGCTTACGGGAACCTCTACGCGATAGCGCGTCGAGATGCTCGAGAAGCTCTGCCTGAAGGACTCGATGAAATCGGCGCGTTCCTCCTCGAAGCGGTCC
This sequence comes from uncultured Collinsella sp., assembly GCA_900540095.1. Lineage (GTDB taxonomy): Bacteria > Actinomycetota > Coriobacteriia > Coriobacteriales > Coriobacteriaceae > Collinsella. Next base: position 27,060 of record UQEO01000010.1, on the reverse strand, counting down.
TGGCCAACGTAGGTCTCAATGGGGTTTCTGGTAACAAGGCGCTCGACGAGACAGCAGAGGTGGACGTAGAGCCCAATGATGGCGTTGCTGCCGATCTTCTCGCCTGTCCTGCGCTGAAGCTCGTGCACGGCGCTCTCGATCTCATGGAATAGCCGCTCCGGGTCGAGGATGGTGATGGAGCGGATGACGTTCTGCAGCGTCATGTTCGAGAGCAGCTTCTCGTGGAAAGAAGAGAGCTCGGAAGCGTCAAGCCACCTGCCGAACACGGCATCAACCTTAGAGGCGGACGCCGTCGACATGATGTCCTCGAGGGCGACGAAGGGGACGGAGGCGACCCCGGGGTCTCCCGTGCCGATGACGGCGCAGACGCGGTGCTCGGAGAAAACGGCGTCGTTCGACCCGTTCGCGACGAGCTGCTTGAAGGGCCTCGTGAGCAGGCGCGCGCCTATGGTGCGCGGGAGGCTCTGCGAGACGAGCTGGCGTATCCTCTCCGCGGCGTCGACCCCGGACTCGGAGCAGAAGACGATGGCGTCCTCACGGTTGACGCGCTCGATCACCTTGCAGTGCGTCACGCACGCGGCGGTCGCATCGCCAAGAACCTCGGCGATGGACTTGCCGCCGAGCAACCCGACCCCGATCTCGAGCGCAAGACCGGTAGAGACGTTGTTCACCACGCCGATAGTGGAGTCGGTAACGTTCTCGAGGGCCTTATAGGCCTCCTCCAAGGAGCCCATGTCGACGAGGAACACGACCCCGGTGCAGTAGGAATGGCGGTCGACGAGGCGCTGGAGCGGACCGACGATGTCCTTCAGCTGCTGGTCGTAGGGCATGTCGACCGCCTCGTACACATGCATGCCGAGCATACGGTTCGCCGCGTCGGCGATGCTCGTCGCCGTTGAGTAGCCGTGGGACAAGATGACGCAGAGCGTTCGAAGGGCCTTCGCGTCGCGAGACTCCGATGCGACGCACAGCGTCAGAAGCGTCTTCGTGAAGTGATCGAGCGAGATTCCCAGCGCCCCTTCCACGTCTGCGGCGACCTGATCGGAGACGCTCGAGGCAAACGGTAATTCGGAGGTCACGGCACCGAGGAGATGGGAGATTTGCTCCGCACAGGCAGACTTTCGCTTAGCCAGGCCGATGCCCGGCCACAACTGCAGGCAAATCTCCTGGGCCAGTAGAAAAGCGACCTTCCTCGAAAGCTCGATGCCATAAGAAGAGCCTGCGTCGGCAAGGACCGCGCCCACGATGCGCTCGAAGGCGCGCGACCTCGAGGAGGTAACGCCGCGGCCGAAGATCAAGTGATCCTCAACGCCGCGCACAGCGGAGACAGCTTGCGAGACGAGCTCGGAGACAGAGAGCTCCCCGGCGCAGAATCGCTCATCGAGAGAGCACAGGGCATCGAGCGCCTGCTCGACCGGCCCTGTGCTCTCGGCGGCATCCAGGGACGCGTCGATCAGAACGCCATCATCGGGCTGTTGATCGATCTGCGCGGAGGAGAGGAGCCCGCTGGGAAGAAGATACGGGCGAACGACGACGTAGTCGCCCTCGCGATTGAGGAACGCTTTGGCGCAGCAGTTCGTCACGCAGGCGCGCAAGCCGGCGATGTTATCGGAAAAGTCCGCGTTCACGAAGCAACGGTATGCGCCGCGGCTAATCTTCACATCAGAACCGATTCGGCACCCCTCGCTGCGCAGGAAGCTCAAGATGAGATCCTCGCGCTCCTCGGGGGTCCGCTCCTTGAGTGAGGGGACGCGGGCACAGATGGGCATTTTGCTGTAGGCCGAGGAAACCTTCAAGTCATCGGCGGAAAGCGTCGTCGAAAGAACGAGGCGAGCGCGCGGCGCATCCTGGGGGGCATCGAGCCCGAGGGCCGTCGCAAGGCAGTGCTCCATCGCAGAGGGAGAGAGTGCCTCGATGCCGTTGACAAAAACCACACCCCCGCGCGATTTCGCGATCGACTCGTCAAGAAGCCCGTTGAACGAGGCGGCGTCCGGGACCCCGGCGCAGTCGATGCGCACATAGGAGGAGTCGCGGGACAGCAAGCCCTGGTTCTTGCCGTACTCGTACACAAGACGAGAAAGGAAAGACTTGCCGACACCCACGCCGCCGCTCAAGAGGATGGGCAGGCCGAACGGAGGGTACTGAACCGCAGCCTTGCACTGCTCGACAACGGAGCTGAGGCTCAGGTCAAAGCCCACAGCACGCGCGAAGTCACGGTGATCGGCGATTCCCGTCGCCTGGATGAGGTCGGCGAGCGAGGCGTACTCGCTTGCAGAGAGCTTTACCTGAAAACGCTTCTGGAACGCGCGGCGATGAAAATAACGGACAGGCCTGCCCGCCACCTTAACCACAAGGCCGGCGCGAACAAGGTCGTTGAGGTACTGGCTCGCCAGACTCCTGGAGATGATGAGCGTCTCGGCGATGTCGGAGGTGGACAGACGGGCAAGGTCGTCGAGCGAGACGGCAGAGGTGAGGGCCTCGAGATGCTCGAGAATCCTGTCCCTCATGTCGACGGGCTTCTTTGCCAAGCTGTCCTGTGCGGTCTTGTCCATGACTTCTTACCTCCTTGTACAAGGAGTATAAGGGGAACACAGAGAACGGAAGGGGGCGCGTGGGGGAATCAACAGCCCCGAGGAGAAGTTCACCACTTGAGGGGCAGAAAACAACGGCCATTGAACATTCAGGGCCGACGCTCAACACTTCGGCTCGACACTTCGCTTTGGAAAGGGCCCCGGCGCGCAGGGCCTAAAGCTTAACCATGCGCGCGGCGATGCGGGCGCAGTCGCAGGCGGCCTTCTTCTCGAAGGTGTTGTAGTCGACGACCTGGCCCTCGGCGCAGGGCTTGTCGCTGATGGCGCGCACGACGACGAGGGGCACGCCGTTGAGATAGGCGGCCTGCACGATGGTGCAGCCCTCCATCTCGCAGTACAGGTCGCCGAAGGTCGCGAGGATGCGCTCCTTCTGTTCCGCGGGCGAGACGACTCGGTGGGCAAGGTCCTCTCAAAAGGGGTCGTCCGACGCCGCAAGACCTCGATGACCGACTACCGCCTCGAGCAAGCGGCGGATTACCTCTGCACTATCGAACTTGCCTTGGTCAAGTACGAAGCCAAGGAGAACGGTGAGACGTACAACAAGTTCTTCGGAGGTATAGGCTCTTTCAAGAGGAACTGGCTCAAGCAAGCCCGCAGCAAGCGGATATAGCTGGCCTCGCGGTTTCGCAAGGAACGGCCAGCTCTCCTCTGACGAGGAACACCGGGCGACGTGCCTCGAGCAGCGGAAGCTGAAGCGCAAGCAGAAGCAGCGCGGGCAATGATCGGTGCCGATATGGGCCCAGACGTGAACAGTGCTACGTCCCCTGTTCACGGGGCGCGAAACCGCAAAGGTTGCACAGAGGTTGCAAAATAAGAAGCCCCCGACCTGTTTTCGCAGGTCAGAGGCTTGAAATCAACGAATATCGTTTATTCCCACTCGATGGTCGCGGGCGGCTTGGACGTGATGTCGTAGCACACGCGGTTGGCGCCGGGAACCTCGGCAACGATGCGGCCGGAGATGCGGGCCAGCACGTCGTAGGGCAGTTTGGCCCAGTCGGCGGTCATGGCATCGCTGGACTCGACGGCACGCAGGATGATCGGGCGCTGGTAGGTGCGCTCGTCACCCATAACGCCGACGGACTTGATGTCGGGCAGAACCGCAAAATACTGCCAGCAGCTGTGCTCGGAGTTACGCTCGCCGGTCTGCTTATACAGGCGCTGGTTGTAGGCGTCGAGCTCCTCGCGCACGATAGCGTCGGCGTTCTTGAGGATCTCGAGCTTCTCCTTGTCGACCGCGCCGATGATGCGGATGGCCAGACCCGGACCCGGGAAAGGCTGACGGAACACGATGTGACCCGGCAGGCCCAGCGCCAGACCAAGTGCACGGACCTCGTCCTTAAAGAAGTGATCGAGCGGCTCAATAAGGTCGAAGTGCACGCCCTCGGGGAACGGGATCAGGTTGTGATGGCTCTTGATGGTGGCCGTCTTGCCGCCCGTCTTGCGAGCGCCGGACTCGATGATGTCGGGGTAGATGGTGCCCTGAGCCAGGTACTTGACCGGCTTGCCATCGGTCTCGAGCTGCTGAGCAACCGCGAAGAACTCTTTCCAGAACTGCGTACCGATGATGCGGCGCTTCTCCTCGGGCTCGGTCACGCCGGCCAGAAGCTCGGCATAGCGGTCCTCGGCGTGGACGTGGATAAAGTCGACGTCAAACTGCTTGGTGAAGACCTCCTCCACCTGCTCGGGCTCGCCCTTGCGCAGCAGACCGTGGTTGATGAACACGCAGGTCATCTGCTTGCCCACGGCGCGAGCGCCCAGCGCAGCCACGACGGAGGAGTCGACGCCACCGGACAGGGCCAGAATCACGCGGTCGTCGCCGACCTTCTCGCGGAACTCGGCCGTCATGGTCTCGACCAGGTTGTCCATGCTCCAGTTGGGCTCCAGGCCGCAGATCTCAAACAGGAAGTTGCTCAGCAGCTGCTGACCGTACTCGGAATGCTTGACCTCGGGGTGAAACTGCGTGGTGAAGATCTTGCGCTCGACGCACTCCATGGCGGCAACCGGGCACACGTCGGTGCTGGCGGTAACGGTAAAGCCCTCGGGTACCTCGGACACGGCGTCGCGGTGGCTCATCCACACAGTCTGCTCCATGGGCGTGGAGTTAAAGAGCTTGGCGCCGGCCGTGCGCGTGATGGTGGCGCGGCCGTACTCGCCCACCTCGGAGTGGCCGACCTTGCCGCCAAGCGTCACGGCCGTGATCTGATGGCCATAGCAAAAGCCCAGGACGGGAAGGCCCAGGTCAAAGATGGCAGGATCGATGGACGGAGCGTCCTCGGCATACACAGAAGCCGGGCCGCCGGAAAGGATGAGCGCAGAGGCGTTCATCTCGCGAATCTCGTCGGCCGAGATGTCGCAGGGGACAATCTCGGAATACACGTTGAGGTCGCGGACGCGACGGGCAATGAGCTGACCGTACTGCGCACCAAAGTCGAGTACGAGGACCTTTGCGGAAGCCTTTTGATCCATGGTTCCCCCTCTTGTTGGCGGGGAGCCGGTGCCCACCCGCATGAATGAACGAAAATAGCCTTCATAGTGTACACGTTATATGGGGTTTCTCGCCCCTCGCAGCCATCAGCGCACGGCAAACGCACGACCTAGGCCCCTATTTGACGGCAATTGAAGTGTTACCAAACGTTACAGATGATGTAATACGTTTGAACATTGGACGCCCTGTGCCACAATACTGCCGAACGACTCCGCCCTTGCGGCGGCAAATACGATAGGAATACCAGCATGAAGCGCATCCTTCTCATCGCCACGGGCGGCACCATCGCATCGACCGAGGACGGCAACGGCCTCTCCCCCGCCCTGACCGGTGAGGAGCTCGCCCAGAGCGTCCCCGAGATCTCGGGCCTCTGCGAGCTCGACGTCGTGCAGCCCATGAACATCGACAGCACCAATATGCGCCCGAGCGACTGGATGCGTATCCGCGACGTCATCGTCAAGGGCTATGCCGACCACGACGGCTTCGTGATTCTACACGGCACCGACACCATGAGCTACACCGCGTCAGCACTTTCCTATCTGATTCAGGACAGCCCCAAGCCCATCGTGCTCACCGGCTCGCAAAAGCCCATGGGCAACCCTTTTACTGATGCCAAACTTAATCTGTACCAGAGCCTGCTCTATGCGCTCGACGAGCACTCGCACGACGTCTCGATCGTGTTTGGCGGCGTAGCCATTGCCGGCACGCGCGCCCGCAAACAGCGCACCATGAGCTTTAACGCGTTCATTAGCGTCAACTATCCGCCCATTGCCTACATCCGCAACGACCGCATTGTGCGCAACGGGCTTCACGGCACTCACCAGAATGAGAGCCCAGTTCATTTCTACGACAGTATTGACCCGCGCGTGTTTGTCCTCAAGCTTACACCCGGCGTGAACCCGGGTATCCTGGACGCCCTTGCCGATAGCTACGATGCTGTAATTCTTGAGACCTTTGGCATTGGCGGTATTCCCGAGTTTGGTGAGTCCGGCGAGTCATTCCAGGAGGCGATTTTTCGCTGGGTCGGTTCGGGTCGCACCGTCGTTATGACCACGCAGGTCCCCGAAGAGGGCCTCGATCTGGGCGTTTATGAGGTCGGCCGTGCTTACGCCGATCATCCGGGCATTCTGCGCGGCGACGACATGACCACCGAGACGCTCGTGGCCAAGACCATGTGGGCACTCGGCCAGTCACGCGATGCGGCCGAGATCCAGCGCCTGTTCTACAGCCAAGTCAACCACGACCGCATCCCGATGGCGTAATTCAGTTGTCGACGGGTATCCCCTATTCGATACCCTCGAGAAGCTCTGACACCGTCATGCCGAGTGCGGGCGCGATCTTAAATAGAACCTTGAGCGTGAAATTTGCCGTCCCATCTTCGATTCGGTCGAGGTAGGGTCGGCTGATTCCTGTCGCCACACAAAAATCAACCTTGGAGATACCAAGGTCCCTGCGTGTCTCTTCGACCCGCCTGCCAAGAATCTGTTTCGCACGTTCGTCCATGCAGCCGAGTTTGAAATGGAGCCGAACATAAACGTAAACTATAGTTTACGTTTTGCCGAATACACAGGAGTTTTCTATGTCGGGTTCTTCGGTCCGCATGTACCGAGCCACGCTTCGCACAAACAGCGCACCGCCCAAGCTCGTCGTCGTTGAAGCAGAATGCCTTTCGCCCGATGAGCGCACAGCATTTGCATTGCTATCAAGTCGCGTCGCCGCTGTTCTGGTCCCTTGCCCGGCGCAAGGTGAACTTGCCATCCAATGCCAAGCGCACAGCTGCTCGCTCAATCAGGCTGCCGTAATCGCAACCAGCCAACGCGGTCTGCCCCTTCTCCTGGAAGCCGGCATCGCACTCGCCCTTCGCGGTGCCGGATACGAAAACGAGACCGCCGCCGACATGGTCTTTAAACCACGATCGAGCGGCGGCCTCGCAGCAGCCATTGAATATATGTGCAGGCTCGTTGCCTAAAAGGACAAGCTAGAAACCAAGGCCAAAGCCCGTTCCGGTAATCGCCGAGTACATAAAGTAAACGTTGATCACGTTGAGGAACACACCCGTGATGCAACCGTTGCGCAGGTAGCGCTCGCACACGATGCGCGCCATGGCGGCGGAGTCGTCATTGTTCTTGGCTTGGCGTCCCGCCGTAAAGTACGTCGCCACGCTCAGCAGCAGATTGAGTACCGGCAGTGCCAGCAGCTCGTAGCTCTTACCCCAGCGCGTCACCTCGCCGGCGGCGTTAAACTTCGTTGCCACCTCGGAGCCAATGTTGGGGATAACACACGCTGCAACCACCAGCGGAATCACCGCAAGTACGAGCAGCGCAATACCCATGTAGCCAGCTTTTTTGCCATATTTAAACATATGCGTCGTCCTTACACGTTAAAGCGGAAGTGCACGACGTCGCCATCGGCCATGACATAGTCCTTGCCCTCAATGCGCAGCTTGCCGGCGGCCTTGGCGCCCTGCTCGCCGCCGAGCTCGATGTAGTCGTCGTAGCCAATAACCTCGGCCTTAATAAAGCCGCGCTCAAAATCGGTGTGGATGACGCCGGCGGCCTGCGGGGCGGTCGCGCCCTGACGAACCGTCCAGGCCTTGACCTCCATCTCGCCGGCCGTAAAGAACGACTGCAGACCGAGCAGCTTATAGGCCGCCTGCGCGAGCACGTCCAGACCGGGCTGTTCCAGGCCCAGGCTTTCCAGGTAGTCGGCGGCGTCCTCGGGATCGAGCTCGGAAAGCTCGGCCTCGATCTTGGCGCAGATCGGCAGCGGCTTGACGCCGTCGATGGGCGCCAGATCGTCGTTGAGCATATCCTCGTCCACGTTGGCCACATACAGGATGGGCTTCATGGTGAGCAGGAACAGCCCCTTGGCGGCGGCACGCTCCTCGTCGGTCATCTCCATGGATGCGGCGCGCTTGCCCTCGTTGAGCCAGGCAAGCAGGCGCTTGGCAACCTCGAACTTGGGCATGAGCTCCTTGTCGCGCTTGGCCTCCTTCTCGAGCTTAGGCAGCTGCTTCTCGAGCGTGCCCATGTCGGCCAGGATGAGCTCGGTCATGATGGTGTCGGCATCGCCGGCGGGATCGACGAACTCGCCCGTGCGGCCCACCTCACGCATGACGTTGGGGTCCTTAAAGTAGCGCACGACCTCGCAGATGGCGTCGGTCTCGCGAATGTTGGCCAGGAACTGGTTGCCCAGGCCCTCGCCCTCGTTAGCGCCCTTCACCAGACCTGCGATGTCGACGAACTCGACCGTCGCCGGCACAATGCGACCCGGGTTAACGATGTCGGCAAGCTTTTGCAAGCGGCTATCGGGCACGTCGACGATACCCACGTTGGGGTCGATCGTGGCAAACGGGTAGTTGGCGGCAAGGCCGGTCTTTTTGGTAAGCGCGGTGAACAACGTCGACTTGCCCACGTTGGGCAGGCCCACGATACCGATGGAAAGGGACACGACAGCTCCTTTTGGTACAGGTACTTCAAACTGCATAAGTATAGCGCCGCCGCAGCATCCGGGCGAATCCGGACACCGCGGCGGCGCAAATGAAGCAAAGATTGGGGTCGCTGGCTAGTCCGCGAGCTTCTCCACCTGATCGAGCATCTTGTCGAGCTTGGCCTTTGCTTCGGCCTTGACCTTCTCAGCTTCTTCGTGAGCCTTCGCCTTCTGGGCGGCCTTTTCCTCGGCCTCGGGGTCGACGACGACCAGATTGGACGCGTCATGCTCAACCAACTTGAGCGCATGCTCGGGGCACACCTTGACGCAGGCACCGCAGCCCAAGCAATACGTCGACTCCAACGCAAAGCGGCCGCTTCCCACCAAATCGCAGGCGAACGTGGGGCATACATTGACGCACTCGCCGCACGACGTGCACTTGTCAAAATCGCACTCCGGCGTGCTCACCTGCATGTTCTGGGCAAGCTCGGGGTGGTTTTGCAGAGTCGAGAGCACCAGCTGGCGCCCGTGCGTGAGCGAACGGCGGCGCTTGGTCGTCGTGGTACCGCACATGGTGTTGAGCGTGCGCTCAAGCTGCGTGATCTGGTGACGGTGGGCCTTCAACTTCTGCGTCACCGAGGCCAGTGCCGCAGTCGCCGGATTGAGCTTGGTCACCGTCAGGCCCGTGGTGCGGGCAATCTTTTCCATGTACTCCTTGCGCTCGTACTCGCGGCGCTTATGGCATTTGAGGCTCTTGGAGTCGACCTCCAAGCCCATACCCGTGCCGGACCACTCCTCGGCCTTCGCAATCGCCTCGCCCAGAATGTCCTCACCGCCGGTGTTGCGGCACTTATCGCACACGCCCAACGGCAGGTAGACGCTCACGTTGGGATAGTCGGCCAGTACCGAGAACCAGGTCTCGGCCGTAATATCGCCCACGCAGGCGACGACGACCTCGTTTTCGCGCGGCATGCGCTTAAGGGCGCGCGTGCAGGTAACGTAGGCGGTCTCGTGGCTCGTAGCAGCAGAGACGATATCGTCATACAGGTTTTTGGGCGCCAGGCGCGGCGAGATGATTGCCTCGGTCGGACAGGCAGCGGCGCACAGGCCGCACTTGCGACAGGAGTCGAGGATCTCGATGGCGTCTTCCTCGACCTCGATAGCGTTGACCGGGCACACGTCCATGCACGCGGTGCAGCCGCTCTTTTCGTTTTTGCAGGTCAGGCACGGAATGGTGTTGCCGCGCGGACGCTCCTTGTAGTCGGCAGGATTCCACTGCGGCGCCGAGGGATCGAGTGCATCGGTCACGCCGCCAAGCGGGTTTTTAAGAAAGTCGAAACCCTTGCTGATCTCGATAATGTCATCAAACAGATCGTGTTCCTGCGCCATGCGCGGCCCCTCCCTGAGCAGTGCAAACAAGCAAGAGATAATGATACGCTATCGGCCCAGACCTCGGGCAAATTACACGCGGTGCACCTTGAGGGAAATAACCCATGGCCTATCGCCGCCCCGATTGCACAAGGTCAATCAAGCGCCAAGCTATGCCTCGCACATGAGCTGCACGAGCTTCTGTTTGGTCACCTTGGCCTGCTCGTTGGCCATATTGCGCTCGTTTCTAAAGACCGCATTTGCAACACCCTGCAGATCGGCATCGGAAATCTCGCTGCACGGACCGTCCATCGAAGCCGCCGTGGGGCATACGCACAACGGCAACTCGGCATAAAACGCAACGGCCTTGGCGATATCGAGCATCTTGCCGCCGCCAATGCCCACCACCATGTCGCAATACTCGGCCCGGGCTTCCTTGGCCATTTCGACAACGGCATCTTCCGTACACGGACCGTTGTAAATCTTAAAGAACGGCTCGCTTAGATCTTCATCCAGAAATCCATCGACGATCTGCCTGCACAGCCGATCCTCGGTGCCCTGGTCAAACAAGACATAGGCAGCGCAGCCCAACCATGACAAATACCTGCCCTGGCGCGAAAGCTCCCCCAGTCCCTGAACATACCGGCCGGGACCGCCGTAAACCATAGGAAGCGCCATACGAGAATCCTCCCTTCATCAAACAACGATTGGTGCAAAATAACCTGACCCCTTTGCACCATAGCAAAAAGGGGCAAAGCCATCTGTTGGCTTTGCCCCTTCCTTAGCTTGATTTACTCATCCATGAGATAGTAGTGGCCCAGTGCGTCGGCACCCAGGATGGCGTTTGCGACCATCTCGGGCGTCACCTCAAACGGCATGTTGCACATGGTGTCCTCGGGCGCGCACGCGGCCTCGGCAACAATCATGGCCTTCTCGCGCGTAAGCTCGGCAACGCCAAGTTCCTTCATCGTGACCGGTAGGCCCAGCTCAATGCAGAAGCCCAAGACTTCCTCGAGTTTCTCAGTCGGAGCATCCTCGAGTACCAGCTGGACGATGGTGCCAAAGGCGACCTTCTCGCCGTGATACATGCCGTGGCACTCGGGCAGCATCGTCAGACCATTGTGGATGGCATGAGCAGCAGCAAGGCCCGAGCTCTCAAAGCCAATGCCCGAAAGCAGCGTATTGGCCTCAATGATGTGCTCGACGGCAGGCGTGAGCGCGCCCTTCTCCAGCGCGACCTTGGCCTTGACGCCATCGGCCATAAGCGTCTCGTAGCAGAGCTTGGCGAGCGCCAGACCGGCCATTCCGCCCTTGCCGCCGGCGCAGGTGCCGCCGTCGGCATCGTGCGTCGCCTGAGCCTCGAAATAGGTTGCGAGCGCATCGCCCATACCGGAAACCGTCAGGCGCACCGGGCTCGCCGCGATAACCGTCGTATCCATAAGGACGATATTGGGGTTTGCCTTAAGGAAGAGGTATTTGTCGAACTGGCCGTCATCGGTATAGAGCACCGAAAGCGCCGAACACGGGGCATCGGTCGAAGCAATGGTGGGGCAAATGATAACCGGGGACTCCAGGTAATAGGCGACGGCCTTCGCGGTGTCGAGGATCTTGCCGCCACCGACGCCGACGATGATGTCGCAACCGTTGTCGCGAGCGAGCGCAACCAGGCGATCGACCTCGCCCTTGGAGCACTCGCCGTTAAAGTCCTCAAACAGCAGCTCGGCCTTGGCCTCGGCAAAGCCGCCCTCGATCTTGGCGCCGACGCGCTTCTTGCCCGAAGGCGTCACGATGACGAGGGCCTTAGCGCCGAGCGGCTCGACATAGGAGCCGAGCTTGGCGAGCTCGTCCGGACCCTGGATGTACTTGCTGGGGCTATTGAAAATTGCAGCCATAACTATCCCATTCTCTAAAAAAGAAAGGGGCTCCGTACAGATACGTGCGGAGCCCCTCGTTACGATAACAAGAGTCGATTAGAAATCGATGTCGGTGTCGTAGTAGCAGGCCTTGAGGATCTTCTCGAAGTCGGCAGCCTTGGTCTCACGCGGGTTCTCGGGCGTGCAGGCGTCCTGCTCGGCGTTCGCGGCGATCTCGGGCAGCTTGGCGAGGAACTCCTCCTCGGAAACCATCTGCGGGTTCTCGGCGTCGACCTTCACGCCACCATTCGCGTAATCCTTGATGGACTGCGGAATGTTGAGCTGGTCGTTGAGGTCGCGAATCTTCTGGACGAGTGCGGCGATGAGCTCCTCGTTGGTCTCGCCGGGAAGGTGCAGGATCTCCTTGGCCACGTAAGCGTAACGCTCGGCAGCACGCGGGTCCTTGGAGTTCCACTGGATGACCTTGCCCAGGTACATGGCGTTAGCAGCACCGTGGATGATGTGGCCGTTCTCAAAGGCAGCACCGGTCTTGTGAGCCATGGAGTGAACGATGCCGAGCAGGCCCGAGGAGAAGGCGATACCGGCGATGCACTGAGCCTCGTGCATGTGCTGACGGGCCTCATGGTCGCCAGCATAGGACTTGGGCAGCCACTCGACGATCTCGCGGATGCCGTGCAGAGCGTTGGCGTCGGTGAACATAGAGGCGCAGGTGGAAACGTAGGCCTCCATGCAGTGGGTCAGAGCATCCATGCCGGTGTGAGCGCACAGCTTGGCGGGCATGGTGTAGGTGAGCTCGGGGTCGACGATGGCGACATCAGGGGTGATGTTGAAGTCGGCCAGCGGGTACTTGATGCCCTTGGCGTAGTCGGTAATGACGGAGAACGCGGTGACCTCGGTAGCGGTGCCGGAGGTAGAGGAGATGGCGCAGAAATGAGCCTTCTGACGCAGCTCAGGGAAGCTGAACGGCTGGATGATGTTATCGAAGGACTCCTCGGGATACTCGTAGAAGACCCACATGGCCTTAGCGGCATCGATGGGCGAGCCGCCGCCGATGGCGATAATCCAGTCGGGCTCGAACTCGCGCATGGCCTCGGCGCCCTTCATGACCGTCTCGATGGACGGGTCGGACTCGACGCCCTCGAACAGCTTGACCTCGAAGCCGCCCTCTTTGAGGTCGGCCTCAACGTCCTGCAGGAACCCGCCGCGGCGCATAGAGCTGCCGCCAGAAACGATGATGGCCTTCTTGCCCTTGAGGTTCTTCACCTCGTGGCGAGCGCCCTCACCAAAGTACAGATCGCGAGGATTGGTAAAACGTCCCATACTGTGCCTCCTAAACAAGCCCCTCTTAGACTTGCGTATATAACGGAGCACCCAATTGGCTCCGTTAGGACCGGTTTGCGCGTTGCCGGCGATGACAATGCGCGATGTCTAAACGTCTCAACGCTCAGACAAACACTATTTTACCGTTCTGGTTGGTCAGTTATTCACCTAAAGCCAACAATGATGAAACGTTTTTTCTATCCCTGAAGACCCTTGTGCGGCATCCATACTCCCAAGCTGGGCAAACGTTTTATCAAGGTTGACCACATATCCCGGGCAGGACTGTGCCCCTCCAAAATGCGCCCCGTTCGCCGCCAAAAATCGACCGTTTGCGGCACAGTGATACCACTCAGTCGTCCAAGGTGCCGACATTTGTGCGACATCCGTCTTCGTGGTGCAAAGGTGCATGTCCAAGTGCGGCACCCCCGGTGTGCCACATGCGGGTAAACTAGAACCTTATATAGAGATATTTGAACCCTAACCGCAGCAAAGGAGGCCCCATGGCATTCGATCCCATTCAAGAGGATTGCCATCGCCTCGTTCTTGAGGCTTTGCGCCGCGACAATATCCCGCTCACCGACGCTGCCGCCGTAGAGCGTCTGATGGAACAATTCACCCGCAACCCCGCACCGCTCATCGTGCACGACCGCGACCGCGCCGGGCACCTCATTGCCAAGGTGGTCGAGGCTGTCGACTACCGCATTCCCTTTATCCCCGACGATGCCCAGGCCGAGCAGGAAGAGGCCGCTGCCGAGAACATGCTTCGCGAGGCCGCCGCACTCGATCCGGCCAACTGGGACGCCCAGCGCATGCTGACGGCACTCACCGCCGAATCCAACGAGGAATACGTACAGTACCTGGTGTCCAAGTGCGATGAGGTCGAGCACGACCTGGCGCTCAAGATCGCCTCGGCGCAAGACCCCTACGAGCGTGAGGCCGCAGGCGACCTGACCCGCCGTCCCTACCTGCGCTGGCTTGCCGCCCTTGCGTCGCGCGCCCTCATTAGCGGCCGCTACCGCATGTCGCTCGAAGCCGCAAACCGCAGCTTGGACTTTGCGCCCAACGACCCCGCTGGTGTCCGCCACACCGCGATGCTCGCCATGGCAAAGCTCGAATACCCCGCCGAGGAGCTCAAGCGCTTTCGCTCTGCCCACTCCGTGCCGTACCTCGCGAATACCCCGCTGCGCCGCCGCCCCAAAGATGCGGAGCGCGACTTGGACCCGTGGACGCTCATCGCGCTGATGAGCACGGCTTGGCGCGAACTGGACTACGAGGGCGCCGAGCACTACCTGCGTATCCTTGTGCGCTCGTGTCCGCACGCAGCCGAGGCACTCTACTTCCAAACCGAGTTTCCCGATGGCGTCTATGCCCGCGTCAACGTGGGTGTGGGCTCCACCGACGAGCTTGTCCTTGCGCTGTCCGAGGCGACGCCGGTACTGCAGGAGGGCCTGGGCGCCCCCGACAACGCCAGCTTTGCCGCCTGGGTCGCCACCAACGACATCGTGCGCTCCCAAATCGACGAGCGCATCCTGCGCGCAGCCGAGCAGGGGCTTCCATTTAAGGGAGGAGACCTCTAATGGATCCGAGCGTCTACATCCCCGCCTACCTGGAGCGCACCTATCTGGCGTCGCACCCCGAGCTCACCGATGCAGCACGCGAGCTTGTCCATAACGACATTAGTGCGAATCCCCAAAAGTACGCGCAGTCCGAGCATGCCCAGGCGCTGCTGTCCTATGCCGGTGTTCATCGCCACCTGCTCGACGAGCTCCATCGCATCGAAGATATGGGCAGCGACGAGGAGTTTGAGCAGACGCGCAATCGCCTGTTCGACGACATGCGCGATGAGCTGCTCAAGATTGTCCGCATCGATGCGTATGTCCTCGATGCTCAGCTGCTCGCCATCATTTTGGCGGACACGCCCGTTGACGCCTGCCTGGGCGACCTGATGAAGCTCGAGGCGACCACGACCGATTACCTGCAGCAAAGCGTGCCCGGGTTCGATATGGAGGCCCCACACTACTGGGCCAATAATGTTTTGGCCGACGGTGTCACCGCAGCAGACCTTACCGTGAGCGAGCCGGCTCTTATCGGGTGGCTTCACACGCTCGAGGCCATCTCGCAGCTGTGCATGGCGAGCGCCCGCTACCGCGCTGCTGCCAACTACGCCCGCCGTGTTCTTAAGGCAGAAGGCTATCCCACCCGAGCTGCAGGCACCGTGCTACTCGCCCTCGCTCGCTTGGAAGACGAGGACGGCTTTTTTGCCCTGGCCCACCAGCTCGAGGAGCAGATGGGGGCCGATACCCTCGAGAACTCCCCCTGGTACCTGCTCGCCCGCACGATCTTGCTGTTCAAAACGAACAAGATGCGCCCGGCGACACGCGCGCTGCGTGAGTTTGCCAACCGCTGCGAGGGCGGCGCGTTCTTCTTACTGAACCCCATGTACCAGACACCGTACCTTCCCTGCCGGCCCGAGCCACACGATCCCTGGGATCTTTCGCACCAGGCCGTTTGGGAAGCGGACGGTATTATCTCGGACACTCCCGACTTTGCCCCCTGGGCCAATGCCTGCGAAGACGTATCGCAGCTTGCCCAGGAATTTGCGCGCCGTTACGGCTTTTAACGGCGCAAACGCCACGACCATGTCATTCACGTTAGGAACGGCTTCATGAACTTCCGCTCATCTCTCGCCTGCACCTCGAGCGATATCGCCCGCTGGGGGCTGCGCTCCGTCCTTAAGCGCCAGGGTGGCGTACTCCCCGGCCGTATCGCCATGAAGATCGACCCCGAGCTACTAAGCGACCTCGCGGGCCTTGTCGACCGCAGCGTGGTGATCACCGGTACTAATGGCAAGACCACCACCTCCAACCTCATCGCCGACGCCGTTGCCGCCAGCGGCGCCACCGTGGTATGCAACCGCGCCGGCAACAACATGGAGCCGGGCGTGGTGGGCGCACTGCTCGAGGCGCGCAGCGGCCTCAAGCGAGCCGGCGGCGGCAAGCGCGTGGGCGTTTTTGAATGCGATGAGCTCTACACCGTGCGCGTCCTGCCCAAGCTCAAGCCGACGTACTTTGTGCTGCTCAACCTGTTCCGCGACCAGCTGGATCGCTATGGCGAGATCGATCACACCCAGGAGGTCATCGCCCATGCGTTGGAGCTCTCGCCGACAACAACGCTTATCTACAACGCCGACGACCCGCTGTGCGCCTCGATTGCCGCGCGCGTTCCCAACGCGAGTATTGCCTTTGGCATCGACGGCGCCACCAACACCGAGTCCGACCGTATTAGCGACTCACGTTTTTGCTCACGGTGCAACGCGCCGCTGGAGTATGACTACGTGCAATACGGCCAGCTCGGCGCCTACCATTGCCCCTCGTGCGGCTGGGCCCGCCCTGCGCTTGTCCGTCGCGTGACGGGCGTGGAGCTCGGCTGCGACGGCTATGGTTTTGACCTGGTGTTTGGATCTGATTCCAGCGCGCCAGCCGCACACATCGTCACGCGTTACAACGGCCTGTACATGGTCTACAACGTTGCCGCTGCATTCTTTGCCGCACATGAGTTAGGCGTGGATACGGCGCACCTGCAGCCCACGCTCGATGCCTACGTCCCCGCCGGCGGACGCATGGGCCGCTGGGATATCGCCGGCCGCACCGTCGAGGCCAACCTGGCTAAGAATCCCGTAGGCTTCGATCGACAAATCCAGTCCATCAAGACGGCAGGCGGCAGACTCTGCGCTTTCTTCCTCAACGATAACGATGCCGACGGCCACGATGTATCGTGGATCTACGACGTCGACTTTGAGCGCATCGCCGACACGCCGGGTCTTGTCGCCTTTGCCGGAGGCACGCGCGCGCACGACATGCAGGTGCGCCTCAGGTACGCCGGCATCGATGCCGCGATTATCTCGGACGTCGCGCAGGCAATTGGCGCCGTGGCAGACGAGGCCGCCGATGACACCTTCTACGCCGTCGCCAACTACACGGCCTTCCCGCCGCTGGTCAAGGAGCTCGACGGGCTGAAAGGCGCCACCGCCGACGCTGTTGCTGGGCGCGCCGTAGCCCGTGCCGACGGCAGCGCTCTTCCTGTCGGTATCGCGCCAGTCGAGCTTTCGCGCCCGCTGCGCATCGTCTACCTGTATCCCGATGCCCTTAACCTCTACGGCGACGGCGGCAACGTCATCGCCCTCGAGCGCCGCTGCGCCTGGCGTGGCATTCCCGTGCGCGTGGACGAGGTCCGTATGGGCGAGTCACTCGATCTCACCGATGCCGATATCGTCATGATGGGTGGCGGCTCCGACCGCGACCAGCTAGCCGTGGCACACGAGCTGCTCGCCCAAAAAGACAAGGTCGCATCCTATGTTGAGGATGGCGGCTCGCTGCTTGCCATCTGTGGCAGCTATCAGCTGCTCGGCCGTTCGTACTATATGGGTGAGGATCGCATCGAGGGCCTGGGCGTCATTGCCGCCGAAACCGTACGTGGCTCCGATCGCCTGATCGGCAACGTAGCCGTCAAAACCGATCTGGCACCTGAGCCCTTTGTGGGATTCGAAAACCATGGAGGTCGCACCCTGCTCGACGCGGAGGCAACGCCGCTCGGAACGTCCGTCGTCGCGGGCACCGGCAACAACGGCGACGATGGCTTTGAGGGCCTGATCTACAAGGGCGTCATCGGCACGTACCTGCATGGCCCGGCGCTGCCCAAGAACCCCGAGCTCGCCGACTGGCTGATCGCCCATGCCCTCGAGCACCGTGGCGATGCACAGGCCGCCGCCCTGCTGCCGCTCAAGCCCCTCGACGACACCTACGAGCACGCCGCCCACGACGCCGCCATGAAGCTCCTCCCCTAGCACCTCACCACCACAAAGGGGACAGGCACCTTTGTGGTGGTTTTTCAGTTTGCCAACGATATGTGAACGGCTAAAAAAGTCTGCTATACTCTTTCCCGCTGTCCCCATCGTCTAGCGGCCAAGGACGCCACCCTTTCAAGGTGGATATCGCGGGTTCGAATCCCGCTGGGGGCACCATTTAAATTAAGAAGCCCGTTACCCCCGCGGTGACGGGCTTTTTGCTACCGATATGCCGGGATTCGAACCCGACAGGGTGCGGAGCTGAGGAAACGCGCAAGCGTTTTCCAGCGCAGCACGCAAGGAGCGAAGCGACGCAGCGGAAGCGGGCGGCGCCAGCCGCACGCGGACATCCCGCTGGGGGCACCATTTGAATTGAAGAGCCCGTTACCCTCGCGGTAGCGGGCTTTTTGCTATCCATGTGCCGGGATTCGAACCCGGCAGGGTGCGGACCCCGGCATCATCGCAAAGCCAGCGGGCAAAAAATAGCAAATATGAGTACTGTTACCATTTTAGTAACAGCGATTTCATGCCATCAGAAGGCGATTTAGACGCCAGGGGTCCTACGGCGGAAGAATTGCAAGCGTTTATCAGCTAAGTACTTGGACATATGTTGTGTAACACTGCATATTTTGCAAAAAGATAATGCTACAGGACTTGTGACAGTACTCATATTTGACGTTTTTTGCCCATAGCCCTTTATACCTAGGCAAATCGGCGGCAAAACGGGCTTCAAAGCGTCCTTCGCAAACAAAAACCGGGGCCCGCATGATGCGGACCCCGGCTCAATACCGTGACGATATGTCAGTTACGCCCTACACGTAGAACAGGATGTCGTCGTAGGTCGGGACCGGCCAGTAGTCGGCTGCCACGATCTCCTCCATGGCGTCCACGGCGGCACGCAGCGCATCCATAGCGGGAACGACCTCGTGCGCGTACACGTTGGCCTGCTCCTGGCCATCGAGGGCCTCAGCCTTCTGATGCACGGCGTCAAGCGCCTTGATGGAGTCGTTGATGGTGGTGATGCCGTTGCAGAGCTTGTTGAGCGTGTTCTGCTCGCACTGCATGGCGGCCTCAGCACCGGCAGCACGAATAGTCTCAAGGCCCTTAGCGACCTTGGTGGCATAGGCGGTAATGACCGGGCGATAGGTACGACGCGCCTCGCGAACCATCGTGGTAGCCTCGATGTTCATGAGCTTGTTGTACTTCTCGAGCTTGCAGTCGTAGCGGCACTGGGCCTCGGCCTTGGTCAGGACACCCGTCTCCTCAAAGAGCGCGATGGCCTTATCGGAAACAAAGGCAGGCAGGGCGTCGGCCGTGGTCTTGTTGTTGGCAAGGCCGCGCTTCTCGGCCTCGACGGGCCACTCGTCGGAGTAGCCATCGCCGGAAAAGAGGATGCGCTGGTGGTCGGTCAGGACCTTCTTGCAGTACTCGAGCGCAGCGTCCTGGAACTCATCCTCGGACGTACCCTCGAGTGCGTCGGCGAAGGACTTGAGCGACTTGGCCACGGCGGCATCGAGCACCAGATTGGAGTCGGAGACGTTCTGCTCGGAGCCGCAGGCACGGAACTCGAACTTATTGCCGGTGAAGGCAAACGGGGAGGTGCGGTTGCGGTCGGTGTTGTCCTGCATCAGCTTGGGCAGGGTATCGGCGCCCAGGTCGAGCACGCCGCGCGTGGCATGGACGGAAGCCTTGCCATCGATGATCTTCTCGACGACCTCGGTAAGCTGGTCGCCCAGGAAGATGGACATAATCGCCGGAGGAGCCTCATTGGCGCCCAGACGATGGTCGTTGCCGGCCGAGGCAACAGAGGCACGCAGGAGCTCCTGATAGTTATCGACGGCCTCGATCACCGCGGTGAGGAAGACGATGAACTGCAGGTTGTCGAGCGGGGTGTCGCCCGGATCGAGCAGATTCTCGGACTCGGTGCCAAGCGACCAGTTGTTGTGCTTGCCCGAACCGTTAATGCCCTCGAAGGGCTTCTCGTGCAGCAGGCAGACCAAGTCGTGGCGGGAGGCGATGAGCTTCATCTTCTCCATCATGACCAGATTCTGGTCGATGGCCTCGTTGACCTCGCCATAGACCGGTGCGAGCTCATGCTGGCAGGGAGCAACCTCGTTGTGCTTGGTCTTGGCGGGAATGCCAAGCGCCCACAGTTCATCGTCCAGGTCCTTCATGTAGGCCGAGACGGTGGGGCGGATAGCGCCAAAATAGTGCTCCTCGAGCTCCTGGCCCTTGCAGGGAGCAGCACCAAAGAGGGTGCGGCCGGTGATGACCAGGTCCTTGCGCTTGCGGTAGGCGTCCTTCTTGATCAGGAAGTACTCCTGCTCGTCGCCCACGGAAGGAACGACCTTCTTGGGGGTCTTGCCAAACAGCGCCAGAACGCGCTTGGACTCACGCGAGAGCGCGGTCATGGAACGCAGCAGCGGGGTCTTCTTGTCCAGGGCCTCGCCCGTGTAGGAGCAGAAAGCTGTGGGGATGCACAGGACGTCGTCCTTGATAAAGGCGGGGCTGGTGGGATCCCAGGCGGTGTAGCCACGGGCCTCGAAGGTAGCACGCAGGCCGCCGTTGGGGAAGCTCGAGGCATCGGGCTCGCCCTGGATGAGGTTCTTGCCCGTAAACTTGGTAATGGCGGTGCCGTCGTGGTTGGGCTCCAGGAAGCTGTCGTGCTTCTCGGAAGTAATGCCCGAAAGCGGCTGGAACCAGTGCGCATAGTGCGTCGCGCCCTTGGAGATGGCCCAGACCTTCATGGCATGGGCAACGGCGTTGGCCACATCCAGGTCGAGCGGCTCACCGCCCTCGAGGGTTGCAGCAAGGCGCTTCCAAATGTCCTTGGGGAGGTAGTCCTTCATGACTTCCTCAGAGAACACCATGGTCCCGAAGCGGTCAGTAAGTTCGGCCATACGGAACTCCCTTCGTATCGGCACCGCGTGAGAAGCGGTGTTGATTACTAACAAACGAGTCATAGCTTAGACTCGCCGTGTTTCCGCGACATTACCGTTATGTTGCTGTCGCGAAACCAATCAATGAGGTTACCCTATCGGGGCGGCGTTGCCACCCTCAACAGCCAATCAACTGTATAAATAGCAGACCTCTCCCCATGGTTTAAGGGTAGTCAATTTGGGATGGAGCTCTATTAACTGGTATTTTGCATCAGATACCAGTCTTTATAGTCCGTGCCTAGATTAGCCGCTCTGTTATAGGGAAAGCCGATAGTAAGACATCTTTGATTGGTATCCCCAAATAGCGAGTGAAACTCCACCGTGACACAGTGGTGCTGTAGAATCCTTACAACACATCACACTATTACGTATCTAGAGGAGCACGATATGCGCGTCGACGAGGTTTTTAAGCAGGCAGCATCCCAGGGCACCGCGCCCATTTCGTTTGAGATGTTCCCGCCCAAGGGCGAGCTCACCCTCGACACGGCTCGCGAGGTGGCGGGCAATCTGTGCAAGCTTTCGCCGAGCTTTGTCTCGGTCACCTGCTCGGCCGGCGGTTCGGGCAACGGTGCCACCACCGCCCCCATCGCGCATATGATTTCGAGCGAATTCGATACGCCCTCGGTGGCGCACCTCACCTGTGTGGGCCGTACCCACGCCGATATCGCCGCCAAGATCGATGAGTACCGCACCGCCGGCGTGGAAAACATCCTGGCTCTGCGTGGCGATCTCCCTGCCGGCGCGACCGAGGACGACAAGCCCGCCTCGGACTACGCCTACGCCCGCGACCTCATCCCCGAGCTCGTCGACGCCGGCTTTTGCGTGGGCGCCGCAGCCTACCCCGAGGGCCACATTGCCTGTGAGGATCTCAACCTCTCGGTCGAGCACCTCAAGCAAAAACAGGACGCTGGCGCGAGCTTCTTTGTGACGCAGCTCTTCTTTGATAACGAGTGCTTCTACCGTTTTCGCGAGCTTGCCGACAAGGCCGGCATCACCGTGCCCATTACCGCGGGCATCATGCCGTTTATGGGCAAGTCACAGATCAGCCGCATGGTCTTTATGTGCGGCGCGTCGCTGCCCTCCCCCGTCATCAAGATTCTCGCCAAGTACGAGAATGACCCCGAGAGCCTGCAGGCAGCTGGTGTAGATTATGCAGCCCGCCAGCTTTGCGACCTCAAGGAGCACGGCGCCGACGGCCTGCACCTGTACACTATGAACCGTCCTGCGATCGCCGCGACCATTATGGAGCGCCTGGGGTAATGGAAAAACCGCACATCGATACAACCGCTGTCGAAGTGCCGGCCGACCTTGCGTCGCCGGCGCTCTACCGTATCGATGCCGCGCACCATCCCCGTGTCGACCGTGCCGAGATGCTGCGGTATCTGGGTTACGGCGGCCAGCAGATTGAGCCCGAACTATCACGACGT
Organism: uncultured Collinsella sp.; assembly: GCA_900540095.1. Taxonomy (GTDB): domain Bacteria; phylum Actinomycetota; class Coriobacteriia; order Coriobacteriales; family Coriobacteriaceae; genus Collinsella. The sequence goes on along the minus strand of UQEO01000010.1, from coordinate 4,784 downwards.
ATTGAGCTTGTCGTTGAACGTCTGGAACTGGACATTGAGCCCCGTGGCGTGCGACGCGTGTTTGCCGTCGATGCCACGGGCGTTGACGAGCAGGGCGAGCCCAGCATCCGTCTGGTTGGCACCAACGTTGAGCTGCGAGGTCGCGATATCTATCGACATCTCAAAGATGCCCGCTTTGCCGCGCTCATGGCATGCACCCTCGGCATGGACGCCGAGCGTCGCCTGCGCACCACGGGAGCCCAACATCCCCTGGAGGGCGCCGTGCTCGACGCCGCGTGCTCCGCTTACGTGGAAGCGCGTCGCACGCAAATGGACCAGCAGGTCAAGACGGACGCCGCCGCACACGGACTCGCCGGCAACTGGCGCTTTAGTCCCGGCTACGGCGACTGCCCGCTCTCGGCCCAGCGCTCGATCGTCAATGCGCTCAACGCCACGCGGCTCATCGGGCTTACCGTCACACCCACCAGCCTGCTCATGCCCACCAAAAGCGTGACCGCGGTGATCGGCCTATTCGACGGCGAAGTCCACGACGCCCAGAGCCGCCCCACCTGCAATATCTGCCGCATGCGCGAGCACTGCCGCTTCCGCGCCGCCCACACCACCTGCTATTCCAGCCATTAGGAGCCCTCGATGTTTACTCCGCTTATCACTCATGATTCTGACGGCACTGCATTGGCGGCACCCGTTGATGCCGCACGTCGCAACGGTGCCACGTACAAGACGCGCACGATCGACGACCTGCGCATTAAGGACGATTGCCTGCGTGCGGCCATCGAGGGCACGGGACACCTGCTGTTCGACGGCGGCATGGGCACCATGTTGCAAGCGGCCGGCATGAAGGCTGGCGCCCTGCCCGAGCTGCTCAACTTTGAGGAGCCCCAGGTTATCACCGATATCCAACGTCAATATGTCGAGGCTGGCTGTGACGTGATCACCGCCAACACCTTTGGCGCCAACGCCCACAAGCTCGACGGTGCCGCCACCGTGGCAGACGTCTTTGCCGCGGCCGTCGCCTGTGCCCGCGGGGCCGGGGCCCCGCACCGTGCCCGGGGTCGGGACCCGCTACGTCGCCGGTGACATCGGCCCCATCGGCGCGCTGCTTCGCCCCTTGGGTACCCTCAGCTTCGACGAGGCCTACAACCTCTTTGCCGAGGAAGTGCGTGCCGGCGTCGATGCGGGCGTGGACCTCTTTATTATCGAGACCATGACTGACCTTGCCGAGATCAAGGCGGCGGTCCTCGCCTGCCGCGAGAACTCCGACCTGCCCGTCTTTGCCACCATGACCTTTGAGGAAGACGGTCGCACCTTCCTGGGCACGAGTCCCGAGGTTGCCGCCATCACGCTCGATGCCATTGGCGCCGACGTTTTGGGCATCAACTGCAGCCAAGGACCGGCCGAGCTCCGAGGACTCGCCGCGCGTATGCTCACCGTTACCGACAAGCCCATTATGGTGCAAGCCAACGCGGGACTGCCCCACGTGGACGATGACGGCAATACCGTCTTTGATATCCAGGCCCCCGAATACGCCGAAGCCGTCGCCGGCATGATCGCCGACGGCGTGAGCGTCGTGGGCGGCTGCTGCGGCACCACGCCGGCGCACATGGCGGCCTTGCGCACGCTTATCGATAACCACACGCCCAGCCCGCGCCGCCGCAAGCCCAGCATGTCGGTCACGAGCGCCCAAACGGTCGTGGACCTTCCCTGCGACGGCCACAAGATCGCCGTCATCGGCGAGCGCATCAACCCCACCGGCAAAAAGCGCCTGCAGCAAGCCCTGCGCGACGGCGACCTGGACTACGTCGTAAGCCAGGGCATCAGCCAGCAGGAGCAGGGTGCCGATATTCTGGACGTCAACGTGGGCCTGCCCGAGATCGACGAGGTCAAGATCATCCAGCAGGCCACCGAGCAACTCCAGGGTTCCACGCTCCTGCCGCTGCAGATCGACTCCACCGACCCCGCAGCCGTCGAGGCCGCCGTACGCCGCTACGCCGGCAAGCCCATCATCAACTCGGTCAATGGCAAGCAGCAGATCATGGATGAGATCTTTCCGCTGGTCGCCCACTACGGCACCAATGTCGTCGGCCTCACGCTTGACGAAGGCGGCATTCCCGATACCGCCGAGGCCCGCTTCGCCATCGCCGAGCATATCGTGGCCGAGGCCGCCTGCTACGGCATCGGCCCGGACCGCATCCTCATCGACTGCCTGGTCATGACCGCCTCGACCAATCAACGCCAGGCCGAACAGATCCTGCGCGCCATGTCCCTGTGCAAGGAGCGCTTGGGCGTCAAGTGCGCGCTCGGCGTGTCGAACATCAGCTTTGGCCTGCCCGCTCGCCCGCTGCTGGGCTCGGTCTTTTTGGCCGCCGCTTTTGGCGCGGGTCTGGACGCCCCCATCATGAACCCGGGCTCCAAGCGCTTTATGGACACCGTCTACAGCTATCGCGTCTTGAGCGTTGAGGACGAGGGCTCGACCGGATACATCGAGCGCTACGCCGGCTGGACCGATCCGTATAAGATCGCCGCAAACCCGGCAGCAGCTCAGGCCGCATCGACCGACACCGTGCCCGCTGCTGGCACCGCCGGCACCGACGGCAACGACGACCCGATTCGTCGCATGGTCGTCTCGGGCCGCAAAGGCGAAATCGCTGCCGAGACCGAGCGTCTGCTGGCAGACCATGACGCCATGGACCTCATCAACAATCACTTTATCCCCGCCCTCGATGAGGTTGGCGTCCTCTTTGACCAGGGAAAGTTCTTCTTGCCGCAGCTCATGGCCTCGGCCGAGGCGGCACGCGTGGGCTTTGACACCATCAAGCGGCTGATGCCCGCCGGCGAGATTGCCGACAAGGGCAAGATCTGCGTGGCCACCGTCAAGGGCGATATCCACGATATTGGCAAGAACATCGTCAAGATGCTGCTCGATAACTACGGCTACACCGTCTTTGACCTAGGCCGCGACGTCGACCCACAAGAGGTACTCAAGACCGTCAAGGAGCGCGATATCAAACTCGTCGGCCTCTCGGCACTTATGACTACCACCGTCGTGGCCATGGAAGAGACCATCAAGCTGCTTCATGCCGAGGTGCCGGGCGTCAAGATCATCGTAGGCGGCGCCGTACTCACCCCCGAATACGCCAAGCAGATCGGCGCGGACTACTACGCCAAGGACGCCGCCGAGAGCGCTCGTATCGCCGAAGAAGTCTTCGGACAGTAACACAACGGAAACAACCGAGCACCAAAACGTGCCGCATGCGCCACTTGGCACGTGCGGCACGTTAGAATAGATAAGACTATGCTCGTTTTGGCAGATAGGAGCGCAAGGATGGCGATCACGCCCGCAGAAATCGCGGAAACCCGCGGCATGGTTGAGGAACAGAACCTCGACATCAGGACCATCACCATGGGTGTTTCGCTCATGGGTTGCGGTGACGAGAACCTCGACCGCATGTGCACGAAAATCTACGACCACGTGACGCACACGGCTGAGCATCTGGTCGAGACCGCCGAGAACCTCGAGCGCGAGTACGGTATCCCCATCGTCAACAAGCGCGTTTCCGTCACCCCGGTGGCGCAGATCGCCGCGTGCTGCAAGGATGAGGACCTCACCCCCATCGCGCATGCCCTCGACCGCGCGGCTGAGACGCTCGGCATCGACTACCTGGGCGGCTTTTCCGCGCTCGTCCAGAAGGGCATCGGCGACGCCGACCGTCGCGTCATCCAGTCCATCCCCCAGGCGCTCGCCACCACGAGCCGCGTCTGCTCCAGCGTCAACGTCGCCAGCCTGCGCGCCGGTATCAACATGGACGCCGTGCTTATGGCCGCCCAGACCATCATCGATGCCGCTAAACTCACGGCCGACCAGGACTCCGTCGGCGCTTCCAAATTTGTCTGCTTTGCCAATATGGTCGAGGACTCCCCGTTTATGGCGGGGGGGGGGGGCGGGCGGGGGGGGGGGGGGGGGCGCCGTCCACGGCGGTGGCGAGGCCGACGCCGTCATCAACGTAGGCGTCTCGGGCCCCGGCGTTATGGCCGCAGCCCTGGAGACGCTGCCCGATTCCGCATCGATGATGGAAGTCGCCGAAAAGATCAAGCAGACCGCCTTTAAGATCACCCGTGCCGGCGAGCTCATGAGCCGCGAGGCCGCCCATCGTCTGGGTGTCGAGAAGGGCATTGTCGACCTGTCGCTGGCTCCCACGCCTGCCATCGGCGACTCCGTCGCGCGCATCCTCGAGATCATCGGCGTGGGCACCTGCGGTGGCCCCGGCACGACCTGCGCGCTCGCCATGCTCAACGATGCCGTCAAGAAGGGCGGCGTCATGGCCAGTTCCAGCGTGGGCGGTCTCTCCGGCGCCTTTATCCCCGTGTCCGAGGACGCCGGCATGATCGCCGCCGTCGAAGCCGGCGCGCTTTCCCTCGAGAAGCTCGAGGCCATGACCTGCGTGTGCTCCGTCGGCCTGGACATGATCGCCATCCCCGGTGACACCCCGGTCGAGACCATCGCCGGCATCATCGCCGACGAGATGGCCATCGGCGTCATCAACAACAAGACCACGGCCGTGCGCGTGATCCCTGCCATCGGCAAGGGCGTGGGCGACTGCGTCGAGTATGGCGGCCTGTTTGGCCGTGCGCCCATCATGCCGGTGAACCCCAACGCCGGCACCGTGCTTGCCCACCGTGGTGGACGCTTCCCGGCGCCGCTGAACTCGCTGAAGAACTAGCTGAGGGGTTTGAGCGAGGAGCCCCGCCGCCGGACGGCAGACATATAAGGTCGCCTGCTCGGACAG
>UQEO01000009.1 GCA_900540095.1 uncultured Collinsella sp. | reverse complement strand
TGTACGCACTTACCCCCGTCTTGGGCGGCATCATGGCAGCCATTCTCGCTATCGCTACGGGTCTCGAGCCCAACGCGGCAGTCGGCCTTGCCATTCCGTTCGCTCTGCTTGGTCAGCTCGGCGTTACCCTGGTCTTCACGCTTATGTCCCCGCTTATGTCCACGGCCGATAACATGGCTCATAACGCGGACACCAAGGGCATCGAGCGCCTGAACTACTTCGCCATGGCTCTGCTCGGCCTGATCTTCGCTGTCGTCGTCACCCTGTTCTTCATCGCTGGCGCTACCATTGGTCAGACCATCGCTTCCGCCATCCCGACTTGGCTGCAGACCGGTCTGTCCGCTGCAGGCGGCATGATGCGCTTCGTCGGCTTCGCCGTCCTGCTCAAGGTTATGATGAACCGCGATATGTGGGGCTTCTTCCTCATGGGCTTTGGCCTCGCGCTCATCACCGTTGCCAACGATTCGCTGGCAACCCCTGCTCTGCTCATCCTCGCTCTCATCGGCTTCGGCATCGCTTTCTGGGACTTCCAGCAGCAGACCGAGCTGAAGGGTGCAGCTGTTTCTGACGGAGGTGACTTCGAAGATGGCATCTAATGAGTATGTGATCCCGGAGCACTACGAGGATCTCACTCCTGCTCCGCAGCTCGACCAGAAGACCCTCAACAAGATGGCTTGGCGCTCCTGCTTCCTGCAGGCCTCGTTCAACTACGAGCGTATGCAGGCCGCTGGCTGGCTCTACTCCATCATCCCCGGTCTGGAGAAGATCCACACCAACAAGAACGACCTCGCGGCTTCCATGAGCCACAACCTGGAGTTCTTCAACACCCACCCGTTCCTCGTCACCTTTGTTATGGGCATCGTGCTTTCGCTCGAGCAGAACAAGGTTGACATCCCCACGATCCGCGCAGTCCGCGTCGCCGCAATGGGCCCGCTCGGTGGTATCGGTGACGCCCTGTTCTGGCTGACGCTCGTGCCTATCACGGCCGGCATCACCTCCAACATGGCCATCAACGGCAACGCTGCTGCGCCGATCATCTTCCTGGTGATTTTCAACGCTGTCCAGTTCGCTCTGCGCTTCTGGCTCATGAACTGGTCCTACAAGCTTGGCACCAGCGCTATTGACGCTCTGACCGCCAACATGCAGGCCTTCACGCGTGCCGCTTCCATCATGGGCGTCTTCGTCGTCGGTTGCCTGGTCGTCACCATGGGTGGCACCCAGATCAACCTCCAGATCCCCAACGGCACCACCCGTGGCCTCTCCGCTACTACCGTGATCGTCTCCGAGAAGGAGGCCGAGAACTTCACCGGTATGGAGGGCATCGATACCGAGACCGCTGAGGCCGGTACTATCGCCATGACCGATAAGGACGGCAACGCCCTTACCGCTTCCGATGCCGACGGCAACGCTGTCGAGTGCGGCGTCACCGATCTGGGTAACGGCATGGAGTCCGTGACCTACGGCACCGTTACCGAGGATCCGGTCAACTTCTCTGTTGCCGACACCCTCAACACCATCGTCCCGAAGCTCGTCCCGCTTATGCTTACGCTGCTGCTTTACTACATGTTCGCTAAGCACAGCTGGACCCCGACCAAGGGCATTCTCCTGCTCTTCGTCCTTGGCATCCTGGGCGCTGGTCCGCTTGGTCTCTGGCCGAGCATCTGGTAAGGCTCTAGCTTGAGGGGTGTGTCCCTACGCGGCTCACACCCCGACCCCTTAAGCCATGTGTATGTTAAAAGCCGCGTGCTCGAAAGAGCGCGCGGCTTTTGTTTTTCTTAATGATTCGGGTGTGGCAGACAGATAATGCATAACACCCTAGGTAGTTAGCCGAATTCGAGCAAAAGGGAGGATAGGATGGCGATCGGAGCGCGTAAGCAACCGCTGTACGATCAGCTGGTCGATATTCTGACCGAAAAGATTGACCATGAATATCGCGCCGGTGACATGATTCCTTCCGAGCGCGAACTTTCGGAGCGCTATGGTCTCTCGCGCACAACGGTACGCCTGGCTCTGCAGGAACTGGAGCGTTTAGGACTGGTGGTTCGGCAGCACGGTCGCGGTACCTTTGTGACCGACCGTTCGGCAAAGGCAACCAATCTTATGCAGTCCTACAGCTTTACCGAGCAGATGCGCGCGATGGGTCGAGAACCCGAGACCACGATTCTCGAGTTTTGCGAGATGGAGGCCGATAAGAATCTGGCCGAGCATATGGGATTGCGCATCGGTGATCGCATTTTTAAGCTCAAGCGCCTTCGTTCTGCCGACAACATGCCCATGATGGTCGAACGCAGCTATCTACCGGTTCGTCAATTTCTGTCCCTAAAGCGACCGCTGCTGGAGCGTAAGCCGCTTTACGATGTGATTGAGCAGGACTTTCAGCAAAAGATTCGCGTGGCCGAAGAGGAGTTCTATGCGAGCATAGCCCGTCCCACCGATGCCCACCTTTTGGGAATTGTCGAGGGCTCGCCTGTGCTCGATTTGGTCAGGACTACGTATAACGAGTCAAACGAGGTAGTGGAGTACACACTCTCGGTTGCTCGTGCCGATCAGTTTAAATACAAGGTTTACCACCAGCGCAGTAACTAGTGCTCGCATCGTTTCCATATGGTGATTCTTTGCATTTAACTGGTTACTACCAGATAACCAACCGAAGTGTATAATTGCACGTCAGAGGATTACTTCTAGAGAGAGGTATTAGAAATGTTCGAGAAGAGTGTCGAGGAGCTCACCGAGCTCGGCGCCCAGATCACCACGGCCGAGATTGCTCAGCAGCCCGAGCTTTGGCGTGATACGCTCAACATCTATCGCGAGAACAAGGAGGCCATCGAGGCCTTCCTGGCCGAGGCTCGCGCTATGGGCGAGGGGCGTCTGTCCGTTGTCTTCACCGGTGCCGGTACGTCCGACTACGTTGGCGATACCTGCGCCCCGTACCTGCGTCACGCTGGCAACACTGATCTCTACGACTTTAAGCCCATCGCCACGACCGACATCGTGAGCGCCCCGCGCGACTTCCTGCGCGCCGAGGATCCCACGCTCGTGGTTTCCTTTGCCCGCTCTGGCAACAGCCCCGAGAGCCTTGCCGCCGTTGCCGTTGCCAAGGAGCTCGTCCACAACGTCAAGTTCCTCAACATCACCTGCGCTCCCGAGGGCAAGCTCGCCGTCGAGTCTGCCGATGATCCTAACGCGCTGACGCTGCTCATTCCGCGCGCCAACGACAAGGGCTTCGCCATGACCGGTTCTTATTCCTGCATGACCCTGCTCTCCACCCTTATTTTCGATACTGCCTCTGACGAGCAGAAGGCCGAGTGGGTCGAGACGATTGCCAAGATGGGCGAGGAGGTCATCTCCCGTGAGCCTGAGATCGCCGATTACCTGGCTGGCGATTTCAACCGCGTGACCTACTTGGGTTCTGGCTCCTTCGGTGGTCTTGCCCAGGAGAGCCAGCTCAAGATCCTCGAGCTCGCTCACGGTCTGGTCGCTACTTCCTACGACACCTCCATGGGCTATCGTCATGGACCTAAGTCCTTCGTCGACGATAAGACGCTCGTCTTCGTGTTCGTCAATAACGACGCCTACACCCGTCAGTACGACATCGACATCCTCAACGAGATCGGTGGCGACAAGATCGCTCAGCACACCATCGCCGTTCAGCAGGAAGGTGCCACCGTCTACGAGGGCGAGTCCTTCACCTTTAAGGGCTACGAGGCACTTCCCGAGGGCTACCTTGCTCTGCCGTTCGTGATGTTTGCCCAGGCTATCAGCCTGCTCAACTCCGTGCGCGTGGGCAACACGCCCGATACGCCGAGCCCCACCGGCACGGTCAACCGCGTGGTTAAGGGCGTGACGATTCACCCCTTCACCGCTTAATCGCGTCCCCCTGTAAGGGCGCCCGTCCGCTCATAACGGCGGGCGGGCGCTTTTTGTTTTACGTGAGCTGGGTATAAGCATCACTACAGTCAACTGCTTTAGAAGCAAGGAGTGCATATGAGCACGTACGCAATTAAGGCTGACAAGTTCTTCTTGCCGGCAGGCCCGCAACTGGGCGGCTATCTTATGGTCGAGGATGGCGTCTTTGGCGCCTGGCAGGCCGACGAGCCCTCTTGCGAGATTAAGGACTACACGGGATCGTGGATCGCACCGGGTATGGTCGATACTCACATCCATGGCTTCTACAACCACTCAACTACCGATAACGATCCCGAGGGCATCGATATCAGCTCGACCGAGCTCGCCCGTCGCGGCACCACCAGCTGGCTGCCCACGACGTTCACCGATGGCGTCGAGCAGATCAAGGACGCCTGCGCCGCCATCGCTCAGGCGGACGAGGGTCGCGGCCCCGACTTCTGCGGTGCTCGCATTCAGGGCATCTACCTGGAGGGCCCCTTCTTTACCATGAAGCACGTGGGCGCACAGAACCCCGCTTACCTGATCGACCCCTCCGAGGAGGTCTTCGACCAGTGGCAGGATGCTGCCGGCGGACGTATCGTCAAGAGTGCCATGGCCGCTGAGCGTGATGGCGCTGCCGCCTATGCTGCCGCCCTCAACGCGAAGGGCGTCGTGACCAGCATCGGTCACTCCGACGCTACCTACGATGAGTGCATTGCCGCCATCAATGCCGGCGCCAGCTGCTTTACGCACACCTATAACGGCCAGCGCGGTCTGCATCACCGCGAGCCCGGTGTCGTGGGTGCTGCCATGTCCACGCCCGAGACCTACGCCGAGATCATCTGTGACGGCAAGCACGTAAACCCTGCCGCCATCAAGGCGCTGCTGCAGGCAAAGGGCTGGCAGCACACGGTGCTCATCACCGACTGCCTGGGTTGCGGCGGCATGCCTGAGGGCAGCTACACCAGTGGTGGCATGGACGTCATCATGAAGGACAACCTGTGCTGGCTCGCCGACGGCAAGAGCATTGCCGGCTCGGTGCTCACGCTTGCCCAGGGCGTCAAGAACATCGTCGACTGGGGCATCGCCAGCGCCGATATCGCCATTCGCATGGCAACCGAGGTGCCGGCACGCTCCGCGCACATCGAGGATAAGTGCGGCAGCATCATGCCGGGTCGCGACGCCGACTTTGTCGTGTTCGACCATGAGCTCACCCTCGTCGAGACGTATGTTGGCGGCCAGAGCGTCGGCAACGCCTTTACCGAGTAACGATAGAAAAAGACGGCGGGCCCGAATCTGCTCGGACCCGCCGTATGGGTTAAACGCTCAAAAGCACCTTAACAGTTACAGCTTGTTAGCGATCTTCTTTGCCGTGCGCTTAACGCCGGCCACCAGGCCTCCTGCAGGATGCTCCTTCTCGTATGCTAGGCGCTTCTCGCGCTTGGCGTACTCTTCGACGATGATGTCGCCATACTCGTCTTCGATCTTGTCGAAGAAGTCGACGGCGCCCTTAATTTCCTCAGCGGTCGGGTGTCCCTTTTGGACACCGCCGGCGAGCTTGAACGGACCCCACGTATCAAAGCCGGGGCAGCCGTAGACACCCATAAAGATGGCCTGCCTCATGCGGCAGATGCCATCGATATCCTTGCCGTACCACTTGTTTTTGCCACCGTAGGTCATAAGGCCAAACACCTTGTCCTGCGGCTGCAGCACGTTCGTGAGCACGCGTGCCATGTCCTTGTCGATCTCGGAGTAATAGATGCCCGTGGCGACACCGATCAGATGATATTCGTGCAGGTTGGGATACTCGTTTTTACCGAGTGACTTCACGTCGAGGGTATCGATTTCGGGGTGCGCCTCGACGATGGCGTCCACGAGCTTTTTCGTATTGCCGTGATGGCGCGAGGCGTAGAGGATGATGGTTCGCATAAGAAGGCCTTTCAGCTGTAATTGCATCAATGTCTGTATGGTACCCCGTTACATGGCGGGGATACCGGACGCATCGATGAACGTGCGGGTTTGTCCTTTGGTCAGGGCCGAGACGGGTTCTTGCGAGCAAAAAGTAGTTGTTCGAAAGGATGGGCAATGGAATACGCTCTCTCCAACGATTCGATTTCTATTAAGGTGTCCACGGCTGGTGGTTCGTTTACCTCGATTGAGGCCGGAGGTCGCGAGTATCTGTGGCAGGGCGATCCCGCCGTGTGGTCCGGCCAGGCACCAATTTGCTTCCCGATTTGCGGAGGCTTGCGCGATAACAGCGCCATGACGTTTGCCGGGCATCATGTAAAGCTCGCTCGCCACGGGTTTGCGCGCAAACAGGAGTGGAAGCTGCTGAGCCAGAGCGAGAACGAGCTGGCGATGTGCCTGGCTTCGGAGGATAACGCCGCGCTGCTGAGCGATTATCCGTACCCGTTTAAGCTTGTCGCTCGTTATACGCTTGAGGGGGATGCCGTGCGCGTCTCCTATGAGGTGACCAACGAGGGAACCGAGGACATGCCGTTCTTTATCGGCGGTCATCCCGGCTTTAGGTGTCCGCTCGATGAGGGCGAGGCCTATACGGACTACGAGTTGCGCTTTGAGAAAGACGAGGCTGCGGAGCTCTGCACCGCCGTTCCCTCGACTGGATTGATTGACGTGGCAAACCGCTCCAAGAACCCCATGGTGGGAAAGACGCTGCCCCTGTCGCACGAGCTCTTCGATTTTGCGGAGACCATCTTTGACGTGCTCGAGAGCCGTCAGGTCACGCTTTCCAAAAAGGGCGAGGACAAGGGCGTCCGCCTGAGCTTTGAGGGCTTCCCGTATCTCATTGTGTGGAGTAAGCCCGAGGGCGATTTTGTGGCAGTTGAGCCCTGGGGCGGCCTTTCGACCTGTTCCGATGAGGACGACGTGCTTGAGCACAAGCGCGGCTGCCTTATCGCCAAGCCCAAGGAGACCGTCGTTCGCTCGTTCACAATTGAGATCCTGTAATTCCGTTTTGTCGACTCGTATCGCGAGGCACAAGGAGCCTGCGAGATAAGGAGCTAAAAATGATCCTCACCGTTACGATGAACCCGTCTGTCGATACGCGCTATCAGCTCGATGAGCTCGTCATCGACGACGTCAACCGTGTGACGCCCGAAAAGACCGCCGGCGGCAAGGGCCTTAACGTAGCCCGCGTCCTTGGTCAGCTGGGCGACGACGTTGTGGCAACCGGTTTGCTCGGCGGCCACATGGGCGCCTACATGGCTGAGCTCATGGATGCCAACGGCATTAAGAATGATTTTGTGCCCATCAAGGGCGAGACTCGCATTTGCCTCAACATCCTCCACGCCGGCAACCAGACCGAGCTGCTCGAGAGTGGCCCGACAATTGCCCCCGAGGAACTCGATGCCTTTACCGCCAAGTTTACTGAGCTTGCGGGCAAGGCCGACGTTGTCACCATTTCGGGTTCTCTGCCCCGCGGTGTCGAGGCAGACTACTATGCCAAGATCACGGGCATTGCCGAGAACGCCGGCGCCAAGGTGCTGCTCGATACCTCGGGTGCTTCGCTCGAGGCCGCCCTTAAGTCCGAAATTAAGCCCGAGCTGGTCAAGCCTAACCTGACCGAGATCAACGGCCTTCTGGGCACGAGCTTTACCACCGACGATGTGGACGAGCTCCGCGCCGCGCTCGCCTCTGATGCCCGCTTCTCCGATATCCCCTGGGTCGTCGTGTCCATGGGCGCTGCCGGCTCCGTTGGCTTCCACAATGGTCGTGCGTTCCGCGCAAAGACGCCCGATATCCCTGCCGTTAACGCAACAGGCTCTGGTGACTCCACTATCGCAGGCTTCGCGCATGCCATCGCTGCTGGCGCAGACGACGAGACGGTGCTGCGTACCGCCAACACCTGCGGCAAGCTCAATGCCATGGATCCCATGACTGGCCATCTGGTCATGGACCGTTGGGACGAGGTCTACAACGGCGTTGTCGTGACCGAGCTGTAAGGGCTTGGGCGTCGGTCTCGGCATCGCTTGCTAGCTCATGTCGACGACAAGTGCGATAGCATTATGCCGGGGCGCGACGCCGACCCTGTCGTGTTCAATCCCGACCTTACCCTGGTCGAGACGTATGTGGGCGGCAACAGCGGCGGTAACGCTTTTATCGCGTAGCCGCCAAAGAAACGATCCGAGAGGGGATTTAGATGATTTACGGTGCATTGGGCGATATCGAGGAGTACCGCGGAATGCTCAAGGGCCTCGACGTGCTGATCGACTGGCTCGAGGAGAACGATCCGGCGCAGCTCGAGGTCGGCAGCCATCCGATTCTGGGCGACAAGGTCTTTGCGAACGTCATGGCTCCCACGACGCGTCCCGAGGCAGAGGCTCACTACGAGACGCATCAGCGCTATCACGACCTGCAGATCGACATTGAGGGTCGCGAGGCCTTTAAGGTTGCCACGGGCAGCCTGACGCTGGTCCAGGAGTTTGACGAGAAGGACGACTACGACCTGGTCGATTCAGACGCCTCGATTGCCGGCGATCTTGCCGACGACAAGTTCGCGCTGTTCGTTGCCGGCGAGCCTCACATGCCCACGCTCGAGTTCCCGGGCGATGGCGCACAGCCGGTCAAGAAGATCTGCTTTAAGCTACTTGCAGATGCTTACTGGGAGGAGTAACGCGCTGCTCGGCTGAGCTGTTCGTATGCTGGCGTGATTCCCCTAGGGAAATCACGCCAGGACCCCGCCAAGCGTGTTTCCTTAGGGGAATCACGCTTGGCGGGGTTTTCTGTTGTTTGAGCTGGATTCATTGGAGCGGCCAAATTAGGCTGAACGACGCAGTTATTGAGACACGATTGATGCTAAATGGATTGAAGGATAATTAAAATAGCTGTGGATACGAGAAATAGCTAATTGATGGGAGCTCTTTATGGGACTCAGCACAACCGCTTTAATTCCTAGGCGCGCTTTCTTGGTGTTGGGGCTCGCAGCTGGTTCTGCTTGCCTTACCGCTTGCTCCGGGAAGGGGAGCTATGATGATGGTTACGCTGCGGGCTATGCTGCTGCTCAGGCAGACGCTGCCGGAAAAGAAAAAGATGGCAGCGGCAGGAGCGGCGATATCCCAGCATCGGGTGTTGAGTTCACCATCACGGGGGCGCAGCGCGGAGTAGAAAGTTATAGTGACGGTAAACCACTGTTGATTTTGAATGTGACTGCAAAAAACGTTTCGGATGATCTTCAGTTTGTTTTGTTTTCTGGAAATGAAATAGCGGCTTTCCAAGATGGAAAGGGGCTTAAGTCGGGTATGTTGGTGGAAGGCCTTGATCTTCCTGAATCGCGCCAAATTAAACCTGGTGCTGAGTTAGAGGGCTGGCTCGGTTATGAGCTGATTGACGAAACTACTCCGATTGAATGTGAAGTCGGACACCAAGCCGCATCCGCTGACGATGAGACTGCTTTCTACGGCCTGTCTAATCCACAGACAATCGATCCGAGTACTCTTTAATCCCTATTCATGCGTATAAAAGCCGCTGTGATTCTTCTGGGGAACATATTTGAGACCCGTTGATTGTGGTCTACTTGGGGACCGCAGTTGGCGGGGCTTTTGTTGTTGGAGGGAGCTGTCTGCCGTCGGGGTTGGTGCAGTTTCTTGGTGCAATGCACTCAATTAGCAACAAAAAAGCCGCTCGAAGGCGGCTATCTTGTGCAATGGAGCCAGCGACCGGGCTCGAACCGGTGACCCCCGCTTTACGAGAGCGGTGCTCTACCAACTGAGCTACGCTGGCGGCCATGTGGTGACGCAACTGAGGCGTCAACGGCTGTCTATGATACGGGACATCGCACATCCGCGCAAGTGTTCTGACGGCTTTTCTCACTTTAAATGCACTAATATTGGAGGTGTGATGTCTTGTTCTTACGAGTCTCAAGCAGAATGGGGCAGTGATGGCTCAACCCAGGATCCTTCTCACGCGTATCGATGACCGTTTCATTTACGGGCAAGACGTTGAGCTGTGGAACGAAGCCGTGGGCTCCAACCTTGTCCTAATCGTCAACGACGAGATTGCGGCGGATTCGCGCCAATGGGCACCCATGAGGGTGGCGGCGCCAGAAGGCGTTTGGACACGGTTTTTCTCGGTGCAAAGGACCATCGATATCATTCATACCGCAACGCCGCGTCAATGGATTCTGGTCATGGTGGCCTCACCCGCAGATGCGCTCGCGCTGGTTAAGGGTGGTGTGCCAATAACCAAGATCAGCATTGGCCATATGCAGACAGGGGAGGGCAAACGCTCTGCAACGCCTGCCGTTGCCGTAGACGATATGGACATCGCCGCCTTCAAAGAGCTGCAAGAACTCGGCATAGAGCTAGAAATCCGCTATCTCCCCAGTTCCGCCCCCGATCCCATCGACAATCTGTTCAACTGATCCCTTGGGGACGGAGGAAAACGGATCATTTTGCCCTTGCGAGGGACGCGCGCGATGCCGCCTGTCAAAAACTATGCCCATTTACTACGTTTGATCGGTTATCGCCGAGCATGTCGAATTTGAGAAAAACAAAACCGCAGGTAGACGGCTCGCGCATTTAACAAAAACCGGTGCATGGTCGAGCATCCCGGGCTAAACGTAGTAAATGGGCATAGTTTTGATATGTCACTCATACAGTCACAGCGAAAAAGAGCCCAAAAGATGAAAAACGCCCGTCGGCGGTGTGCCGGCGGGCGTTGCTGTGCGATATGTCGCGTTGTGGGCCTAGTGCCTCATAAAGTGGTATTCGATCACATTGCTGTAGGGATGACCGGGGCCCACGATGCCCTGGGGGAACAGCGCATGGTGCGGCGTGTCAGGATACATTTCGGCCTCGAGGGCAAAGCCGGCGCCCCAACCGTAGTTGGCATCGTCTTTGGCGTGTTCGTCGCCCAGCCAGTTGCCGGTGTAGAGCTGCACGCCCGGGGCAGTGGTGTAATAGTCCAGCTCACGGCCGGTCCACATCTCCTCGACGTGCATCGCGCGGCGCAGATTACGGCCGTACTGATAGCCATCGATGCACAGGCAGTGGTCGTAGCCACGGGCCTGCTTAATCTGCGGGTCGTCGGCTTCCATGCCGGGCGCGACGGGGCGCAGCTCACGGAAGTCAAACGGCGTGCCCTCGACCGGAGCGATCTCTCCGGTGGGGATATTCTGCTCGTTGATGGGCAGGTAGTGGGCAGCGTTAGCAACAAAGAAGTGCTCACAGTCCATGCCGGCGTTGTGACCGGCAAGGTTAAAGTACGTGTGGTTGGTCATGGACACGTACGTGGCGCGGTCGCTCTCACAGCCATATTCGATACGGAAGCAGCCGGTGCGCGTCACGGTAAACACGGCCGTAAAGGTGCGGTTGCCGGGAAGGCCCAGCTCACCGTCCTCAAGCGAGGTGGTCATGCGCACGGCATTGTGGACCTCGTCGAGCTCAACGTCCCATACGCGCTTGTGCAGACCATGCTCAAGATCGCTGTGCAGGTTGTTGGTGCCCTCGTTGGCGGGCATATGCCAGTCCGTGCCGGCGATGGTGATCGTGGCACCTGCAGTGCGGTTGGCCACAGGTCCGATGGTCGCGCCAAAGCAGGCGGGGTTGTCAAAGTAATCCTCGAGCTTATCGAAGCCCAGCACCACATCGCGCGCGTTGCCGGGGATGTCGGGCACGTCGATGCCCAACACGGTGGCGCCATAGTCCATAATGCGAACGCAGATCTCGGGCCCGTTGAGGGTGTAACAATGAACGGGGGTACCGCACGGCGCGGTGCCGAAAAGCTCGGAAGTGATCATTTGGTTCCTAACATCGAGGTATTTCGGACAAACTGTAGCGCGAACAGGCGAGATTATCACTACACCCCACTAAAGCAGGGGGTATTTTTCTCAAAAAAGTGATGATTGGAGCTGTGCGGGCGTTCATTTCTGACGCGCGCGAGTCTGATACAATTTGTTCGTTATTGTTTGAATTGACGTGAGCGTGGAACAGCGAGGACTCATCGTGATTAAAGCGGAGCGACAGGATAAGGTTCGGCAGCTGCTCGAGGAACAGGGAACGGTCTCGGTCAAGGAGATTTCGGATGCGTTAGGTGTCTCGGACATGACGATCCGTCGCGACCTTGAGGAGCTTGCAAGCCTGGGCGAGATCGAGCGCGTGCACGGTGGAGCCCGCAGTGCACAGGGCCGTCCCCACGCTATGCTGCGCCATGAGTACTCACACAGCGAAAAGCGCACCAAGCATGCCGAGGAAAAGCTGCAGATTGCGCGCCGTGCTGTGGAGCTTATCGAGGAAGGCTCGACCATCTTTTTGGGCACGGGCACCACGGTTGAGCAGATGGCCTCGATGCTGCCGGCGTGCCGCCTGCGCATCGTGACTAATTCACTTTCGGTGTTTAACCTGCTCGAGGCGCGCGAAGACTGCGACCTGTGCCTCGTGGGCGGTATGTACCGTCGCCGCACTGCCGCCTTTGTGGGCCCCACGGCCGAGGACACCTTGCGCGCATTGGGGATCGACGCAGCCTTTATCGGCGCAAACGGCATTCTGGACGGCGACGTGTCTACATCTAACATGGAAGAGGGCCGCATCCAGCAGCTCGCCTTTAGCAAGGCCGACTCGCGCTATCTGATCGCCGACTCCAGCAAGATCGGCAAGCGCGACTTCTACACCTTCTGCCGCCTGGACAATTTGGACGCCGTGGTGTGCGAGCCGGGCATCGCCGCCGAAGATCGTGCCGCCATCGAGGAGCACACGCAGGTCATTTGCTAGCTAGCGCTACGGGATTGCCAACGGGCGATGCGGGAGGACTTTTACCTCCTGGCATTGTGGAAACCAGCGCGTCAGCGCTACGCGATATGACGCGCAAATGAGGACTCCACTATCAAATTGTCTCAACCTGTGATATCTAGGCGGTCAAAAGCGAGTCAGATGTTACAGATCGAGAATTTTGGCTCGGCCTATTCCGTTTGTCTCGATCTGTAACAGCTAGGACCGAAAAATTCAGCTAGTTGTTACAGATTGAGATTGAGAGGATTGGCTGTGCATTCATCTCAATCTGTAACATCTAGACGTCCAAAACCGGTCTTAGTGTTACAGATTGAGACAAAAGAAAAAGAACATTAGGACTTGAAAATAAAGTTTTGATAAGGGATTCGCCCAGTTAAGACGGTGCGGCAGACAATTGAGATTAGTTTGCCTCCGGAGTCGTAAGCATAATGAGTCAGTTCGATGACCGGAAGTTTTGCAACACCATAATTACTGGCTTCGGAATCGCTAAGCTGACGTGCTCTATAGCTTTCCCTAACAGATTGGATAGACTTGGACAAGTCGTCCATGATTCTGCTAAATGCCTGAAAATCTAACTGGTTATTCGGAACGCGCGACTTTGAAATGAAGAACGTATCAGCGCCTATGAAGCTGCCTTCAAGTTCGTAGGTCAATTCAAGACGCTGAATTTTGTCGCGACTTTGACATCCAAATTGTTGGAGCATCATTACGGAAATTGGACGACCTGATGTGAGGCCGCCGAAATGTTTGGTAATGGCATCTGGATCAACGCCATCGCAATGGCTTGCAAAGTCAAAGTCTAAAAGTGAATTGAGCTCGCTAACGCGTTTCGGTGCAACAAACGACCCCTTACCTTGGATTCGATAGATACTTCCACGACGCTCCAGCTCACTCATGGCAAGTCGGACGGTTGTTCTGCTTACGGCGTATTCGTCGCAGAGTTCCATTTCTGTTGGAAGTTTATCGTCTGCTTGATATTCATCGACGATCTGCTTGAGCAGCGCGTCGGTGAGCTGTAAATAGAGTGGCCGTTTTTCGTGTGTATCGAGCATTAGAGCCTCAGTTTGCATGTTGGTTATACCTGATGGTTGCCTCAGTCGGGATGTAACGCGGGCAAGGTAACCTTAACGTATCACAGAGCGGCTCAGCATGACGATCTGATGCCTGTATCCACGAAGGGCTTGTCCGAGCGTGAAGATATTCTGGGGCAGGCAAATACCGTTCATGGAGTCCCCGATATGTTGGAGGTCAGCGCCGGCTGCTTTTGCTGCAAGGCCTATTTTCTTAATGGTCTCGCTGTCGCAGGAGTCTTGACTCGTCCCGTTCGCCGCCATGACGAGAACCTTCTCTTCAATTGACTTGCCTACGTTGTGGGATCGTACAAAGTCTACGATGGCGCGCAGGTCTGCTTCTTGGAAGCAAGGGACGGTGTAGGGGGCTGGCACGAGAAGGATATCGACGCCGAGGTCAACAAACTTGCGCGCAATTTCGAGCGTCATGACAGGTTCCGCAACGCCCGCTCCATGCATTTTTCCGGCTATGACCAGGCCATTGAAATGCTCTTTGGAGAGTTTAATCGAATGGGCGATTGCATCGTTGGAGACGCCGGTTCCAGGGTTGCCCGTCAGGCAGATAAAATCAAATCCGAGTTCGTTAGCCTTTTCTAAGGTCTTGGGAGAGACGCGACGACCCATGGGGATTTCCGTTCGGGATTCAGACATCTCTGCCTCGTTATCAACTGGCTCCAGATTGACGCCAATGGGCCTTCCGCATGCTCGCTTCACCCAAGTGACCGGGTTTTCATTGAGATCATCTGGAATACCGGCAATAACTGGATCGAACACATCGAGCGCGTTAAACAGAAGCAGGTCGGCACCTGCGGCACGTTCGATTTCTGCATTAGTAACGCCGCCGAGAAATTGGGAAGAGGGTACGTTTTCCGCCATGATGGTACGTCCCTCGGAAGCCAGAATTGCCTGTTTTAGATCCATGGGTGACGTGGCGGCAAAATCGGATGCGGACATGTTCAGTAATCGTTTGGGCATTGTTACTTCCTTTGACTAGAACGACAGGCTTGTGACATTGTCTCTAATATTGTTACAACAATATATTCAATATGTTATATCCAATCGGTGAACGGTTGCAAACTTATTGTACTGCTCGGAAAAAATAGCCTTTAGCTGGGAAAACCTTATATTAATCAACTACCGTTCACCGAATAAGTATTTGAATTCTTGACATATCGAAAAAGCGGAAAAAGAATTGGTTATGACAAATCGCGCAAATGATATTACATTTCGCACAAGAACGTATTCACTTACATAAGTGGATACAAACGGGGACGACGACGGTTGAGTCCGGATAAATCGTTGTGTGCCCGGGAATCATGAAAGGATGTGTTATGGACGCTATCGTCAAATTCCTTGAAAAACACCAGCCTCTCTTCGACAAAATCTCGAGGAACATTTATCTGGTGGCGATTAAGGATGGCTTTCTCTCGAATATGCCAATTGTGCTGTTCTCGAGCCTGTTCCTTCTTCTTTCGACGCTCCCTGCCTATGTAGGCATCACGCTTCCGTCTGAGGTGCTGGATTTCTTCAATAAAATCTATGCATATACCATGGGACTTCTTGGCATTATGGTGGCCGGCACCACGGCGAGCTCACTTGCCATGTCGATGAACCGTCGCATGCCTTCGGGTAAATCTCTCAACCCCACCTCGTGCATGGTTTGTGCCATGTGCGGCATGCTCTTGCTATCGGTGACGAACGATGTTGTCTCGATTGGCGGAGCAGATACATCTGTTTTTGAAACCGGCTATATGGGAACCAAGGGTTTTCTCGCTGCGTTCGTAGCCGCATTCTTGACCGTTAATATCTATAAGGTGTGCATTAGCCATAATGTGACGATCAAGCTTCCCAAAGAGGTCCCTGGCTCTATTGCGCAGAGTTTTCGTGATATCTTTGCATTTGGGTTTTCGATCCTTGCGTGCGCTTTTATCGATCTTGCGAGCCGCAAGCTGCTTGCTGTGCCGTTCGCCAATTTGGTATCCGCTCTCATCTCGCCGCTGTTCTCCGCGGTCGACACCTATCCTGGCATGGCGCTTATCGAAGGCGCGGTCGCGCTTTTCCAATTTATGGGTATCCACGGTGCTTCGGTTGTCATGAGTCCGATCAATGCTGCGCTCTACGGCAATACCGTTACCAATCTTGAGGTTTTCCAAGCAGGTGGACACCCGTCAATTGCTCTCACGCAGGACTTTACAAGCTTCATCGGCGGTCTGGGCGGTTCTGGCTGCACGTTCATCGTTCCTATTATCCTGATCATGTTTATGCGCTCCAAGCAGCTTAAAGCCATGGGCAAGGCATCGATTATCCCGGTGATTTTTGGAGTTAACGAGCCCGTTATCTTCGGTATGCCGATTGTTCTCAATCCCTATATGTTCGTGCCCTTCCTAGTGGCTCCTATGGTCAACGCCATTATCGGTAAATTTTTCATTGACGTCATTGGAATGAACGCCCCCATGTATACCATGCCGTGGGCGCTTCCCGGCCCAATTGGTGCGTTCCTCACCACGGGTCTCGATCTGCGTTCTCTCGTATTGATGGCAGTGCTGTTGGTCGTTGACTTTGTGATTTACTATCCGTTCTGCAAGGCGTATGACCATCAGCTTTGTTTGGAAGAGTCTGCAAAGGAGACTGCAGGAACCTCGGATGCAGATGCTATTGCCGCACAGGAAAATGTCGCAAAAGCTCTCGAGGCGGTAAAGGACAAGGCGGAGCAGATCCGCGTGCTTGTGCTTTGCCAGGGTGCCGGCACTTCGACTCTCTTGGCAAATGCTCTTCGCGAAGGTGCCGCTGCTAAGGGTATCGATCTGGTTTCTCAGTCCGGTGCGTACGGAAGCCACTATGAGACGATGGATCAGTACAACGTGATTGTTCTGGCGCCCCAGGCACGCATGTACTATGACGCTATGAAGGCCGATACCGATCGCCTTGGAATTAAACTGCTCACCACAAGGGGCAAGGAGTATATCGACCTTACCAACGATCCCGAAGGTGCAATTGACTGGATCGTTCAGGAGCTGGCCAAATAGTGGATGCACTTCGTCGTTGATTCGTCGGTGTATGGTACGGCCCCGCAGCTTATTGAGCTGCGGGGCCGTATTTCGTTGAGTATCTAATTGAGACAATGCGCGCAACCGTCGTGAGATCGCATTGGCGCTCTCCGAGTCACCGACAAGCTGACTTTCATCTATGTGACCAATTCGCTTTCGGCCTTTAGCCTGCTCGAGGCGCGCGAGGATTGCGAGCTGTGCCTGGTGGGCGGCATGTACCGCCGCCGCACCGCCGCCTTTGTGGGGCCCACGGCCGAGGATACCCTGCGCGCGCTGGGCATCGATGCGGCGTTTATCGGCGCCAACGGTATTCTGGACGGCGACGTGTCCACGTCCAACATGGACGAGGGCCGTATCCAGCAGCTCGCTTTTAGCAAAGCGGACTCGCGCTATCTGATCGCCGACTCCAGCAAGATCGGCAGGCGATACATCTGCCCCCCTGCCGGCGCGGGGGTACCGCTTTACAATGACGCGCAAATAACTTTGAGCAACAAGGATGAGGCTATTCTGAGATATGACTAGACTCCGTATTTCGTCTTTATGTCCCTTGAGAATGAATCATAGTCTTCATAGAGCCCCTCTTTGCTTTCATCCTCGGCGTGGTTTATACGTTCAAGGAGCTTATCCTTTGGAGCCTCTTTTGTTATTGCGGCCTCGCTATCGGGTATTGTGGATTGCAAGAATAGTTCTAGAGCATGGACGTCTTTGAGTATGTAGCCTGTCGAACGACCCGCTCCTGTTTTTTCGATTGCGCTGCAACTAACAAGCTGACCGAGGGTTCGTTTAACGGTGACCTCGCTGATATCGGGGCAGTTGGATCGGATGTCGGATTTCTTAATGACGCCGGGTCTCTGTTGAAATAGAACGGCGATGCGCGCTTGCTTCGACATGGGACGAGTGCTTGATTCAATTAAGGTACGCTGCTCGAGCTGTCGGTAGGCGGCCAGGGTTGTTCCGAGCATGAAACGGATAAAGGGTACTTCGGTGTTTTGATTTTCATTCCATCCAGTGGAGCTTGCAGCGAGGGCGTTGTAGTAGAGCGCCTTGTTGTCTTCAATAAGTCGTTCGATGCTGATGTAACGCGCAACATCGTATCCAGTCTTTTCGAGCAGCAGCGTTGTAAGGAGCCGGCTCATCCTGCCATTGCCATCGTTGAAGGGATGAATGCTAACAAAATCGAAGATAAAGCGGAGCGATATAAGGAGGGGATCGCAAACTTGGCGAGATAAAGCATCGTTGAGGGACTGGCAGGCTTCTTTAATAAGTCCCGGGGTTGCTAGAGCCGAAGGGGGCCTAAAGCGCACAAATCGATTACCTTGATCGTCAATGGAGACGATTTCGTTATCGCCATCTTTCCAATGGCCTCCATACGAGATTGCCGTGTGCGCCATGAGGTCACGATGCAACTGCAGAATGACCGATGGCGTTACGGGAATGGAATCGTGTTGCTCGTGAATAAGCGACAGCACATCTCGGTATCCAGCGATTTCTTCCTCTGCGCGGGAGCTTGGCTTGGCGGAATACGCCATGATCGCTTTGAGTCTTTTTTGGGTGGTAACAATTCCTTCAAGTCCGTTGGAGGATCGGGTGCTTTGGATCTTAGCCTCCTCCATTAGGGACGATAGAAGCTCGGGTTTGACTTGACTCAGAGCAAGCTGACGGCCTTTATGCTCGCGTATCGAGAGGAGGAGGTTGGTGATTGGAGTTGCTTCGAGTTCCGCTGGGACTGTGGTGTAATCGAACTGGCGCATGCGGCTCCTTTCGGTATCACGAACATACTTTCGATATCATAATACCATTAAATGATACCGAAAGTATGTTCGTGATACCGAAAACTGGAAACCATGGTTCATAACTGCTTGGAAAGTTCGGATTTGACTATCTTATTGTCTTGATCTGTAACAGTTAGACGGTTAAAAGTGGGCTACGTGTTACAGATTGAGATCTTTCAGCCCTGGTCGCCCGTTCGTCTAAATCTATAACAGTTAGGATTGAAAATCCCTGCTAGATGTTACAGATCGAGATAAACGGTCCGCACGGGCTCACCAAAAACAAAAAGACCGCATGCGAACCCGTGGAGGGATTCGCATGCGGCCGACAGGGGGTATGCGGCAAAAGTTAGGCCATAAGCAGGCCGGTCTCCGCGACGTTCTTGTACCAGTACGCGCTTGCCTTGGGATAGCGCTTCTGGGTCTCAAAGTCGATGTAGAACAGGCCATAGCGCTTGTTGTAGCCGTTGGTCCAGGAGAACTGGTCCTGCAGCGACCACACAAAGTAACCGTCGACGTTTACGCCGCCGTCGATTGCCTTGAGGATCCATGCGAGATGCTGGCGCATATAGTCGATGCGAGGGGCGTCGTCGATAAAGCCGTCCTCGAAGTCGTCCTTATAGCCCATGCCGTTCTCGGTGATGTAGATCTTCTTGTAGTTGGGGTAATCGTTCTTAATGCGCAGCAGCAGGTCGTAGAGGCCCTCGGGATAGATGATCCAGTCCCAATCGGTGGTGGGTATGCCTTCGCGCACGCATGCCTCGCCTACGCCCTTGAGGAACCAGCGCGAGGAGCCCTTGTCGCCGGTGCCATTGTGGTTGATGTCGTTTTCGCCCTCGGCGGCACGCAGGAACTGGCACTTGTAGGTGTTGACGCCCAGGCAATCGTTGTAGGGGAGCGCGGCGGTCAGCGCGGCGATGTCCTCGTCGCGGACGTCGAGCTCGCCGCCGGCGATATGGGCCAGCTTGGTTGCGGCCTCCATGGTATCGGCTGCATAGTGGCCGCGGAAGGTGGCGTCGAGTACCCAGCGGTTGTTGATGACGTCGGCCATGCGAGCTGCCTCGCAGTCGGCGGCATTGTTGGGGTTGAGGGGATACTTGGGCTCCAGGTTCTGGACAATGCCGATCTCGCCCTCAAAGCCGCCCTCATGGAAGGCGACGACAGCCTTGGCGTGGGCCACCATCATGTTGTGCATGAGCTGGAAGGCCTTGTCCAGGCGATACTTCTCGCCGTGCGGCCAGTTGCCGACGATAAAGCTGCCCTCGGCGGTCGCGGGAATCTCGTTAAAGGTAAACCAGTGCTTGACCTCGGTGAACTCGGCAAAGCAGAACTTGGCGTACTCGACAAAGGCATCGATGGTCGTCCGCGTCAGGAAGCCCTCGCCGCCGTTCTGGTAGAAGACCTCGGGCGTATCGAAGTGATCGAGCGTGACATAGGGGATAACGCCGGCTTTGTTGCAGGTGGCGAAAAGCTCGTGATAGAAAGAGACGCCCTCGGGGTTAATCTCACCAGTGCCGTTGGGGAAGATGCGGCTCCAAGCGATGGAGACGCGAATGCCGTTGATGCCGAAGCGCTGGCACAGGTCGATATCGACCGGATACTTGTTGTAGAAATCGCTTGCGGGGTCGGGGGAGAAGCGACCCTGAGCAGCCAGGAAATCGTCCCAGGGCACTTTGCCCTTGCCGTGCGTGCGGGTCTCGCCCTCAACCTGGTAAGCGGCGGTGGCGCCGCCAAACACAAAGCCGTCGGGGAACTGCATGGGGTTGGTCATGAGTCATCCTTTCTGTGGGATACGAATAGGGAGAGGTGCCCAAACTGGGGGTCCGGGCACCAACAGAGGGAGGAACTAGTCGAGGTTCTCGCGGAGCCACTTGATGGCGCCGGCGGGGTCGCGAGTAAGGTCGATATATTCCTTACCGCGCGGGGCGAGCAGCTTAATGCCCAGGCGATCGGTGTCGGCCTTCATGTCGTTGTAATAGCTGCGTACCTGCGGGGCGAGCACGATGACGTCGTACTGATCCATGATGGCAGTGTGTTGGCCATAAGCGCCTGCGGAGGAAGCAATATTCTCTCCGGTCTGTGCAGCACCTTCCTTGATGGCGTTGGCAAGCATGGCAGAGGTGCCGGCGCCGGCGCACAGGACGAGGACCTTCAGGCCATCGACGTCCTTCTTAGCGGATGCGTCGGCGGAGGGCTCGGGCTGATCGGCGACAGGCTTGCTGTCGGCGGCAGCGGCGGTCGGCTCGGCGGCAGTGGTGACAGCGGCGGTCTGCTCGACAGCGGGCGCAGAGGTGCTGGCGGCAATGGCAGCGGCACCGTTGGACTCGAGACCCAGCTCGGCGGCGCGCTCGGCCTCCTGGTCGCAGAGCAGCTTATCGTATGCCTTCAAGAACGGCAGGTAGATGATGGCGTCCAGCAAGATGATGATCGCGACAAATACCAGGGCAATAAGCTGGAAGTTCGTGGTGATGAAAATGCCGATGGGGGCGGGGGTGGCCCAAGGCACCACGAAGGAGAAGCCATTCATGCCCACGTTATCGATAAAGAACTTGGCAACACTCACGTTGACGCAGCCGGCGGCAACAAAGGGGATGAGCATGTAGGGGTTAAGGATCATCGGCGCGCCAAAGAGCAGCGGTTCGTTGACGGCGAAGGCAACAGGAACAATCGAGGCCTTACCGACGGCTTTGAGCTGCTTGGACTTCATAAAGAGAATCAGCAGAAGCGGCACGATGAACGTGGCGCCGGTGCCGCCGAATTCACCCACGAGCGACATGTTAAAGGTGAGGGAGTGGGCGGGGTGGCCGCCTGCCAGCAGAACCTGCAGGTTTTCGGCTTGGTTGGCAAGACGGATGGGGTCGATGCCCGGCTGGACGATCGAGGGGCCGTGGACGCCGATGAACCAGAAGAACGCGGTGGCTGCCTGGATAAGGATAAGGCCAGGATAGGTTTCTGCAGCGGTAAAGAGCGGGGAGAGCAGTTTGATAAGGAGCTCGGAGAACGGAACGCCCATGAGGTTACGCACGACGACATCGATGATGCCGCAGATGATGACGGCGCCGCCAAAGGGGATGATGTCGCGGAAGTTCTGAGCGATGGCGCCCGGGACCTCCTTGGGCAGCTTGATGGTCAGATCGCGCGAGACGCAGAATTTGTAGACCCACACGGTAATGAACGCGGCGATATAGGCCGAGAACAGACCGCGCGTACCCATGCTGGTGCAATCGAAGACCGAAAGTTCGGAGCCGTTGAACTTGGTGGTGAACTGCGTGACTGCGAGCAGCAGCATGCTGCACTGGGCGGCCACCATGGTGGAACAGTCGTTGAGCACTTTGCCGGCGGGCATGCGACGGTTCATGGAAGCCGTGAAGTTCTTGGCAGTGGTGCCGGCAACCATGATGCCCATGACGCCCATGGTGAAGTTGTAGAGCTTGTTGCACCAGTCGATGAGCGGCTGGGGCAGCGTGACACCGACTACGCCGGGAAGGGTGGCAATGAGCAGAAAGATCGAAGAGGTGAGGACAATGGGCATGCACCCAAGGAATCCGTCCTTGATGGCCTGGAGGTATATGTTCCTCGAGATCTTCTCAAAGAACGGTTGATGCTTTTCGAGCATCTTTACGATGGCGTCCATAGAGCTCCTTTGCTACTTGATGAGCGATGCATGTGGATGGAACTGGTCGTCGATGGATGGTCAGGACTGCCCGGAAACCTTCCTGCTTAAGGAAGGCATTGCGAAATGACAACGTTGTCATTTCGTTAATGACAACGTAAGACATTTTTGAAAGAGCAACAAGGATATACGGGTGAGTGGTCGATATTGTCCGGTAAACGGTTGATTTGTCAGTCGGGCAGGTAGTGTATGCTAGAACGCAAAAAACAAGTGATAGAGAACCGAGTGGAGAAGCAGTGGCAACGATGGACAAGAAAAACGTCTCGATGAACGATGTGGCGATTGCCGCGGGCGTTTCTCTCAAGACGGTGTCGCGTGTGATCAACGAGCCCGATAGCGTGCGAGAGTCGACACGCGATAAGGTCCATGCGGCCATGGAGGCGCTCGGGTTCCGGGCGAACTTTGCCGCGCGTTCACTCAAGTTGGGCCGTTACGGGTGCATCGGCGTCGTGCTGTTTCACTTGTCGGGCGGCGCCGTGGACATGATTGACGGTATCGCCGATGCCGCCGAAGAGCGAGGCTTTGCTCTCACGATGATCAAAAAGCGGGCGGGGGAGAAGATGACCCTTGCCGAAGCGGCGCGTAGGATGTCGCAGCTTCCCGTCGACGGCATGATTTTCAACCTGCGCCAGATGGTCGATGACTTTGATACCTTTGAGGCACCGAAAGACCTCAAGACGGTGATTATCACGCCGATGGAGCATCCTGCCTGCTCTACCGTTAGTGACGATCAAGAGGGTGGTGCGCGCATGGCGTGCGAGTACTTCTTAAATCGTGGGCACAAGAACGTATACTTCGTCTCTGGTAAGAAAGAGGCGCTGTCGAGCCAGTGTCGTATGAAAGGTTGGCGTGCGGCACTCGAGGCGCGTGGCGTTGAGCCGCCCGAGCCTCTGCAAGGCGATTGGAATGCGGATAGTGGCTATGCCGCGGGCCTTGTGCTTGCCGATAAGCCCGATTGCACGGCGGTCCTCTCTGCTAACGACTGCATGGCAAACGGCGTGATGATGGCTCTACGTGACAAGGGTCTGAGTGTGCCCGACGACGTGTCCGTGATCGGCTTCGACGATGAGCTCTACAAGACGATTCCCAACTCGATTCTGACGTCGGTGAAGTTCCGTCATCGCGAACTGGGCATCCGTGCGCTCAACGAGGTTGTCGCAGGTCTGGAAGCCCCGAGCTCCAGAAGCCGTACGCTCGTCTCGGGCGTGTTGGTCGAGCGTTCCAGCGTGAAGGACCTGCGGGCGTAGACGTGCTCGGCCTGTTCATCTTAATCTGTAACAGGTAGAGCCGAAAATCTCAGCTAATTGTTACAGATTTAGACAATTCGGTCCGGCTTATTCCGTTTGTCTCGATCTGTAACAACTAGACGGTCAAAAGTGGTCTACATGTTACAGATTGAGATTTTCGGCTTGGCCTGTGCGTTCATCTCGATCTGTAACATCTAGCCGAGTTTTTCGGTCCTAGCTGTTACAGATCGAGATGAACAGGAGGACGGGTGCGGTCTAAACAAAATGGCCCGCGCATCACACATCGATGCACGGGCCATTTATTGTCTGCAAGTGGCAGGTGGTGTCAGCGTCTTATGCCTCGAGGTTTTCCTCGATCCAGGCGACGGCGCCCTTGGGATCCTTAGTGAGGTCGATGTACTGTTTGCCCTTGGGCGACAGCAGCGTGATGCCCAGGCGGTCGGTGTCGGCCTTCATCTCGTTGTAATAGGTGCGAACCTGCGGAGCCAGGACGATGACGTTGTACTGGTCCATGATGGCGTAGTGGCTGCCGTAGGCACCGGCGTTGGCGGTAATGTCGATGCCCAGCTCGTCGGCGCCTTCCTTAAGCGCGTTGGCGAGCAGTGCAGAGGTGCCGGCGCCAGCGCACAGAACCAGAACCCTCAGATCCTTGCCCTTAAGGGCGGACGGAGCTGCGGAGGCCTCGGTGGCAGAAGCGGTCTCGACAACAGGAGCCTCAACGGCGGGGGCGGCAGCGGTCTTGACGGCCTTGGTCTCCTCGGCCTCTTCTTCGGCCAGGGTCTCGGCCTCCTGCTTGCACAGGACGTTGTCGTAGGCCTTGCAGAACGGGTAGTAGATCAAGAAGTCAACGACCAGCAGGACGACAACCAGGACCAGAGAGATCGGCTGGAAGTTGGTGTCGATGAAGGTGCCGATCGGTCCGGGGAGTGCCCACGGCATGGCATAGATAAAGCCGTTCATGCCCAAAAAGTCGATGAAGAACTTACCAATGAGGACGTTGGCCACGGGGGCAAACAGGAACGGGATCAGGAAGTACGGGTTGAGGATGATGGGCGCGGCGAACAGCAGCGGCTCGTTGACGGCGAACATCACGGGTACGACAGAGGCTTTGCCGACGGCCTTGAGCTGCTTGGAGCGCATAAAGAGCAGGAAGATGATCGGGACAATGAACGTGGCGCCGGTGCCGCCGAGTTCGCCGATGTAGTTACCGAAGTTCTCGGTCAGGGCGAGGGCGGGGTGACCGCCGGCCTGCAGCGTGGCGAGGTTGGTGGTGATGTTGCCAAACAGCGCGGCGTTGAGGGCAGGCTTAACGACCGAGGGGCCGTGGATGCCCATGAACCAGAACAGCGGGATCATGAACCAGATGAGGGCGAGGCCGGCGTAGGAATCGGCAGCGGCGAACAGCGGGCTCACCAGCGTGGAGATGACGTTGGCAAACGGGACGGCCAAGCAGGTGCGGCAGATAACGTCGATGACGGCGACAAACAGGATGGAGAAGCTGAAGGCGAAGATGTCGCGGAAGTTCTGGGCGATGGCGCCGGGGACTTCTTTGGGCAGCTTGATGGTGATGTCTCGCTTAATGCAGAAGGCATAGATGTTGACCGTGGCAAATGCGGCGACAAAGGAGCTCAGCAGGCCCTTGGTGCCCATGTTGTCGGTAAAGAACACCGAGACATCGGCGCCGTCGATCTTGGCACTCGTCTGGGTAACGGCCAAGATGAGCATAGCGCACATGGCGGCGACCATGGTGCTCGTGGCGTTGATGGCCTTGCCGGCAGGCATGCGGCGGTTCTTGGAGCCGGTCAGCGCGCTTGCGGTGGTGCCGGCGACCATGATGCCCACGACGCCCATCGTGAAGTTGTAAACCTTGTTGCAGAAGTTCACGACGTCGACGTTCCACCAGTCGGGCAGCGTAAAGCCGCCGACCGTGGCGACAACGCCCGGCAGGGTCGAAATAAGCAGGAAGACAGAAGAAGACAGGATGATGGGCATTGCTGCCAAAAAGCCGTCTTTAATGGCCTGAAGGTAGATGTTCTTAGAGACCTTGTCGAAGTACGGCTGACCTTTCTCCAAGAACTTAACGATCGATTCCATAGTTCACGCTCCTCTTTGCATGAAATCTTAATGGCATGGACGTTGAAAACCTATATGGTCTCCCGCTTGCTAAAAGCCCGGGTGCAGGCGGGGTCGGTCCCAGGGGGAGAGAGGGGAGCGGCTGGGTTTGTATCGCATAGGGCCGCTCCCTTCTCGGGGGAAAGCGAGGCGATGCGCTACTGCGCGTCCGCCATAGTGTCGGCGAGCTCCTTGTACCAGAGTGCCGACTGCTTGATGTAGCGTTTTTGCGTGTCGAAGTCGATGTAGAACAGGCCGTAGCGCTTGTTATAGCCATTGGCCCACGAGAACTGGTCCTGCAGGCTCCAGATAAAGTAGCCCTGGACGTCGACGCCCTCGGCGCGCGCCTGGAGCACCTTCTCCATGTGCTGGTCGACAAAGTCGATGCGCTCGGGATCGGCGACGATGCCGTTTGCGTCGGGCTCGGGGTCCTTGTGGCCCAGGCCGTTTTCGGTGATATAGATGACGGGGAGGTTGGGATAGGTGGCGCTGATGTGCTTGAGCGTGTCGTAGAGGCCTTGCGGGTAGATGAGCCAATCCCAGTCGGTGGTGGGGATACCCGGCATATCGACCTGCTGCCCGACGCCCTTAAACTTAAAGCACGAGGTGCCCTTGTCTCCGGTGCCGTTAAAGCTGTTGGTGGACTCGCCATCGTAGGCGGCGATAAACGCCGACTGATAGTAGTTGAGGCCGAACATATCGTTGCGGGGCGCCGCCTTGGCGAGCTCCTCCATGTCGCTGTCCTCAACCGTAAGTGTGGCGTTGTTGGCACGCAGAATCTCGTTGATGAGAGAGAGGGTGCGCGCGGAGTAGTGACCCAGGAAGGCGCCGTCCATGATGAAGTCGGTGTAGAAGGCGTTGTACAGGTCGGCGGCGTGCTGGTCGGCGGGCGAGTCGGTGGCAGGATATGCCGGCGTCAGGACGTTGACCATGCCAATGCGTCCGCCCAGGTGCTCGGTCTCGTCAAGATCCTTATACAGGTTGACGGCGCGGGCGTGGGCAACGAGCTCGTTGTGCTGGCTCTGGATGCCGCTCGTCACATCAAAGTGATGGTTGGGCGGGAAGTTGCCTTGGATGTATTGGGAGTGCGAGAGGCTGATGAGCTCGTTGATGGTGAACCAATTCTTGACCTCGCGGAACTCGCGGAAGCAGAACTCGGCATAGCGCACATAGGCGTCGACGGTCTTGCGGTTGAGCCAGTCGCCCTGGTTGAACAGGGCGGCGGGGGAGTCAAAGTGATGCAGGGACACATAGGGCTCGACGCCATACTTTTTGCAGCAGGCGAACAGCTCGTGGTAGTGCTTAACGCCCTCGGCGAGGGGTTCGGCATCGTCGCCGTTGGGGAAGATGCGGGTCCAGGCGATGGACACACGAATGGCGTTGAGTCCATGCTCGGCAGAAATGCGGATATCCTCCTCGTAGCGGTTGTAGAAATCACTGGCCGGGTCGGGCAAAAAGCGACCCTGGGCGACAAGGTAATCGTCCCACATGGTCTTACCCTTGCCTGCCACCTTCGTGGAACCTTCCGTTTGGTACGCGGCGGTTGCGGCGCCCCAAACAAAGCCCTTCGGCAGCTGCTGTACGCGGTTTAGCAAAGACATATGCATACATCCTCTCGTCTCGCTGTTCGATATTGTGCGTTTGCGCTCAGGAGGCTCCCTGGTTAGCGTTCAGCGGTGAAAAAGCCCGATAAACACTATCTTAAAATGATTAGAACCAAAATGAGCACGTGAACATTTGACAATGAGCACGTTAACATCCGGCTGGGATGTATAGAAACAAAACAACTTCAAACAGCTGCGAACGGTTGTATTTGTTCGGTAAGCGGTTTTGATTGACAGAAGTTTTCATGTTGTGGTATATGGCTCGGGTATCATGAGCACGTTATCAATGTATGTACGATGCGCCATGGGCGCGGGGAATAGTTGGGAAGCAGGTTAGCGTGGAAGGCATGGATCAGCAGACAAGGAATGGTCGTTCGGCGAGCGCGGCAGAGGTTGCGGCGCTCGCTGGCGTGAGCCGCCAGACTGTGTCTCGCGTGGTCAACGGTATGCCCAACGTGACGGAAAAGACGCGCAAGCGTGTGCTGGCCGCCATGGAAGAGCTGGGCTTTCGTCCCAATTTTGCTGGAGCGGCGTTGCGCGGCGGGTCGTATCGTTCTATTGGCCTGTGCATGTACAACATCACACGTGTCGGTAACCTGGCGACGCTCGAGGGTATCATGCAAGCGGCGCGCGAGCATGATTTTGCCGTCACTATGATCGAGATGGGCGGCGACAAGCCCTATGCACTTGCCGATGCCTCGCGCCGCATGGTCGAGCGACCCGTCGACGGCATGATTCTCAACATGAACCGCATGGCTCCCGATTTTGAGGAGTTTGTTCCCCAGCCGGGAGTGCGAACGGTCATCCTGTCCATGTATGCGCATCCGCGCTGCACGACGATCGACTCCGACCAGTATGGTTCGTGCGAGCTGTTGACCAATTATCTGCTGGAACATGGTCACTCGAATATGCGGTTTGTGGCGGGTCCGGAAAACTCGATTTCCTCGCGTTTTCGTGAGGCCGGTTGGCGCGATACGCTGGGTCGTGCTCATGTCGATGCCGCTCCGATGCTGCGTGGCGATTGGAGTGCGGACAGTGGGTACGCCATGGGCGAGCGGATTGCGGCCGAGGTGCTTGCCGGCGGGTCGCAGACGCCGACTGCCGTGCTTGCGGCAAATGACCAGATGGCGCTGGGCGTTATCGCCGCGCTCGAGAACGCGGGCCTGTCCGTGCCCGACGACGTGAGCGTGGTTGGTATCGACGACGCACTCGAGGGACTTGTTCCTCACAATCGGCTGACGACGCTGCGATTTGATTTGCGCGGTGTCGGTAAGCTTGCGTTTGAGGCGGCGATTGGAGAGAGCTCGTCTATCGAGGCGATTCATGTGCCGAGCACGCTGGTCGAACGCTCGACTGTTAGGGACATACGGGGTTAGGTCCTACTCCGTCTGTCTCGATTTGTAACAGGTAGACGGTCAAAAGCGGGCTACGTGTTGCAGATTTAGATTCTTCGGAAAGAGCAATCCTGTTCGTCTCAATCTGTAACAGCTAGGACCGAAAAACTCGGCTAGTTGTTACAGATCGAGACAAACGTGCGACACGGTCCGCCCAAAAAAGGCCGGGGGCGGCGCGCCGTGTGACGTGCCGCCCCCGGCTGAGAAATGGGGACAGGTTATGTGAGCGGGGCAATTCCGCCAACCGCTCGTCGCAAGCCGCTAGTCCAGACGACGGGTCTGCGCCACGTGCTTATACCAGTATGCGCTTGCCTTGGGCGTGCGCTTCTGGGTTTCAAAGTCAACGTAGAAGAAGCCGTAACGCTTGTTGTAGCCATTGGTCCAGGAGAACTGATCCTGCAGGCTCCACAGGAAGTAGCCGCCCACGTTGACGCCCACCTCCATGGCCTTGAGCAACCAGCGCAGGTGCTGCTCGATGTAGTCGATGCGCGGCTGGTCGTCCACAAAACCGTCCTTGTAGGGGTCCTTGTAGCCCATGCCGTTCTCGGTGATGAAGATCTGCTTGTAGTTGGGGTAGCGCTGCTTAATGTAGACGAGCAGATCGAACAGACCCTCGGGATAGATGATCCAGTCCCAGTCGGTGGTGGGGATGCCAGGCTTGTTCACGTGCTCGCCAATGCCCTTGACGCGCCAGCGGCCGGTGCCCTTCTCGCCCGTACCGTTGTGGTGCAGGTCGTTCTCGCCATCGTAAGCCTTCAAGAAACGGCACTGGTAGTTGTTAACGCCCAGGTAGTCGTTGTAGAGCGCGGCCTCGCGCATGATCTCGAGGTCCTCATCCGGGATCTCGATGGTGCCGCCCGAGACGGCAGCCAGGCGGTTAGCGCACTCGAGCGTATCGGGCGCATAGTCGCCGCGGAAGGTGGCGTCGAGCAAAAACTGGTTCTGCAGCACGTGCTCGTTGTTGGCGGCTTTGATGTCGGCGGGGTCGTTCTCGTTGAGCGGATACTTAAACTCCAACGACTGGATGACGCCGATCTTGCCCTTAAAACCGCCGTTGTGGAAGGCCAGTACTGCCTTGGCGTGGGCGAGCATCATGTTGTGCTCGCACTGGAAGGCCTCGGCCAGATGCGCCTTGACGCCACCGGGGAAGGTGCCCTCGATGTAGGTGTTGGAGGCGTCGGCCCAGATCTCGTTAAAGGTGAACCAATAGGTCACCTGGTCGGCGTACTCCTTAAAGCAGAAGGTGGCAAAGTCCACAAAGGCGTCGATGGTCTCGCGGTTGAGGAAGTCGCCCTTCTCAAAGAGGGACAGCGGCGTATCAAAGTGATGCAGCGTGACAAACGGCTCAACGTGGTGCTTGTGGCACTCGGCGAAGAGATCGTGATAGAACTGGACGCCCTCGGGGTTAATCTCACCGGTGCCGTTGGGAAAGATGCGGCTCCAGGCGATGGAGAGGCGAATGCCGTTGATGCCGAACTCCTCGCACAGCTCCAAATCGACGGGGTACTGGTTGTAGAAGTCCGAAGCGGGATCGGGGGAGAAGCGCCCCTGGGCCTCCAGGAAGTCGTCCCAGGCAACCTTGCCCTTACCGTGGGTGCGGGTCTCGCCCTCTACCTGGTAGGCAGCGGTGGCGCCGCCAAAGACAAAGTCCTCGGGAAACTGCGCAGGCGGGTTGGTGACGCTAGCAGGGTTAACGGACATGATGATCCAATCGTCTAAATCGAAGGGCCAGCCGGCTGTGGATGGTCGGCTGGCCCTGAGCGTTACTTACTTCGAAAGCTGCTCGGAGACGAAGGCGAGAGACTTATCGCCGTTCTGGGAGAGCTCGATGTACTGCTTGCCACGGCAGGCGACGCACTTGTTGCCCACGCGCTCGCAGTCCTTCTGCAGGTCGGCCAGGTAGCTTGCGGCCTGCGGGGCCAGGACGACCAGATCGAAGTCGGGGAGCATGTCCACGTGGTTGCCATAGGCCTCGGCAGCGGTCTCAAGATCAATGCCGCGCTCCTTGGCGGCCTTGGCCAGCGCGTTGGCGAGCAGGCCCGAGGTTCCGCCACCCTGGCAGAGCACGAGTACGCGCTTGCCGTTGAGGTCGCTGGCGGTCGTTGCCTCAATGGCGACAGCGGCGGGAGCATCGGTCTTTACAGCCTCGGCAGCAGCGCCGGCGGCAACGCTCTTGGCGTCAGCCTTGCCCTGGAAGGCATCGCTGAGCTTGGCGGCCTTCTCGGCGTTCTTGGCGGCGAGCTCCTCTTGGGAAATCTCGGCCTCCTCGGCGCACTTCTGGGCGTCGTAGGCACGGAAGAACGGGTAGTACAGAACGAAATCGACGACCAGGATAAGGGCGAGCATCACAAAGGCGAGCGGCTGGAAGCCCAGGCCCATGATGGTGCCGATGGGGCCGGGGACAGTCCAGGGCAGGGTGTACATAAAGCCGTTCATGCCCAAGAAGTCGATAAAGATCTTGAGGATCCAGATGTTGGCGATCGGGGCAAAGACAAACGGGACAAAGAAGACGGGGTTGAGCACGATGGGTGCGGCGAACAGCAGCGGCTCGTTGACGGCAAAGCACACGGGAACGATAGCGGCCTTACCGACGGCGCGCATCTCCTGGGACTTGGCCAGGAAGCAGAACATAAAGACCAGGACGAGCGTGGCGCCGGTGCCGCCCATGCAGACGACGAAGTACTGGGCACCCTGGGTCAGGACAGCGGAAGCGTGCTGGCCAGCCTGGAACGCAGCCAGGTTGTCGGTCATGTTGGCAACGAGGGCGGCGGCGATGGCGGGCTCGACGATCGAGGGGCCGTGGACGCCCACGAACCAGAACAGGCTCATGGCGCCGTAGATCACAGCGAGGCCGATGTAGCCATCGGCAGCGGTGAACAGGGGCTGGAACACCTGGATGACGCCCTGGGCAAAGCAGAAGCCAAAAGCAGCGCGGAAGACGATGTCAAAGACCCAAAAGACGGTGATGCAGACGGAGAAGGGGATGATGTCCTTAAAGGTCTGCGAGATGTTGGGCGGGACCTGCTCGGGCATCTTGACGGTGATGTTGCGCTTAATGAAGAACTTGTAGATGATGCCGGTCACAAACGCAGCGATGAAAGCGGTCAGCAGGCCCTTGGAACCAAGGTAGGTGGTGTTGAAGCCGCTGGCGGCGTCCGTGGCGATGGTGTCGCTCGAAAGGAGCAAGAAGCCGATGATGGCCGCGCACATGCACGAGATGAAGTTGATCTGGTTGTTCTTGGGCAGATCGCGGTTCTGAGCGTCGGCGAAGTGCTTGGCCGTGGTGGCGGCGCAGGCGATGGCCAGGATGCCCATGGAGTAGTTGTAGCACTTCCACAGGGCGTTGTTGATGTCATCGGGCCAGTAGAAACCCCAGATGTTGGGGACCGAGGCTACCAGGCAGAAGATGGACGAGAAGATGATGATGGGGATGACGGAGATAAAGCCGTCGCGGATCGCCTTGAGGTACTTGTTGCGGGCGATCGCGTTGAAAAAGGGCTGGCCCTTTTCGATGATGGCGATGAGTTGCTCCATGCAATGCTCCTAAGAGTCGGTGGGTTAGCAACGATGGTAGCTTTTGGCGTTCGGTTGCCAAAATGTTGACGTTGCCATTTTGCGACACAAAAAAAGACGCGAACCGGTGGTTCCTATGCCTGCGAACCGTCGATTCCTTACGCGTAAACATTTGAGCCGCCCGGTGGCTCTGTGTTTGCATAATGGCAACGTTAACATTTGGGCGCCAAAAGCCGTTCGGGGAAACAAAAATGTCGGTGAACGGTAGGTTTTGGGTGGTGAGCGTATGGTGGGGGAGGCGTTAGATATACTTGAAGACGCTTCATTTGACTGCGTAGGGTGCCACCAATGGCATCGTTGACATAGAAAGATCGACCTATGGCCGCTGTTAAAAAATCGGTATCCGTCAAAGACGTGGCGCGCCTCGCGGGCGTCTCGGAGCAGACGGTCTCGCGCACCGTGCACGATTCGCCCAGTGTGCGCCCCGAGACCAAGGAACGCGTGCGTGCCGCCATGCGCGAGCTGGGGTATCGCCCCAATTTCGCCGGTCGATCGCTGCGCCGTGGCAAGTTTAAGACCGTCGGCGTCGCCATGTTCAACATTACCGGTACCGGCAACCTCGACCGTATGGAGGGCTTTGCCGCCGCGGCCGACAAACATGGCTATGCCATCACCCTCACTAAAGTAGATGGACATCCCTATACCCTCGAGAGCGCATCGTCGCGTATGAGCGCGCTGCCGGTAGACGGCATGGTCGTGATCATGAACCGCATGCCGGCGGACTTTGGCACCTTTGAGCCGCTGCCCGGCATGCAGACGGTGCTCGTTACCATGCTGGAGCACCCGCTCTGTTCAACGGTCGATAACGACCAGTTCGATTGCTCGCGCCAGGTGGTCGAGTACTTGCTGGGGCGGGGGCACAAAACCGTGCACTTTATTTCGTGTCCCGAGCGCTCGCTTTCGGGCATGCGGCGCGAGGAAGGCTGGCGCGAGACATTGCGTGCGCATGGCATTGAGCCGCCGCGACTCGTCCGTGGGGATTGGACGGCACAGAGCGGATATGCCGCAGGCCAGGCTCTGGCGGATGATCCGACCTGTACGGCCATCTATGCCTCCAACGATGCCATGGCATATGGCTGCATCCGTGGGCTCGAGTCGCGCGGAAAGCGTGTGCCCCAGGACGTGAGCGTGGTGGGTGTTGATGACAGCCTGGGCGATATCGTGCCCGATTGTCGCCTGACCACGGTGCGCTTTGACAACAAGCGCGTCGGCATGTGGGCGGTTGACAAGATTGCCGGCGCCGAGGGCGTTGCGCCCGGTGTGGAGCACATGCTGTTTCCGGGCGTGCTCGTCGAGGGCGATACGGTGCGCGATTGGCGCTAGGGCGCGGGTCTGTTTGGGTTTCCGCTAATTGTGTTCGATATTGTTCAGATTGGTTTAAAAACCGTTCACGGACGAAAAGTGACCGTTCATAACTCGAAATTACGTTTTACGCTGTTCTTTTTTGTTTGAATGTTATTGTTTCTGTCATACACAACGCAGCGCGTATGCCCGGACGCGATGCTCTCCATTGGTTCATATGTGAAAGGAACGCAATATGGCAACCAAAGAAGAAATCTCGATGGTTGGATTCGAGATTGTCGCATATGCAGGTGACGCCCAGACCGATCTGCTTGCAGCGCTCGATGCTGCTCGCGAGGGTGACTTTGAGAAGGCCGAACAGCTGCACAAGGATGCCAGTGATGCACTTATCGGCGCCCACGACACGCAGACCAAGCTGCTTTCGCAGGAGGCCGGCGGCGGCGAGATGGAGATGACCTTCATCATGGCTCACGCTCAGGACACTCTAATGACCACTATGATCCTGGAGAAGCAGACCCGCTTTACCATCGATGCCTACAAGCGCATCGCCGAGCTTGAGGCCAAGCTCGCCTAACGAACCCTCACAACCAAGTCCCCTTCCAAAAGCCCTGCCGCTACCCGCGGCAGGGCTTTTTCTGTCCTCCTCCAAGTTGCGGTGAAATGGGGACTGAATAGGGGCCGGCGGGCGCAAAACAATCCCTATTCCACCGCAACTCATCCGGAGATAGTCATTGGGGACAGTCTTGGTGCGCTCTGTTCGTCTTCCCGTTCGTTTTTTGCTCGGTGGGTATACTTCCTTTCGCATTAAGCCCCGGACTGAGGAGGTATCCAAATGCCGGATAACGGGTCAATACAAAAAAGAGACGCGCACGAGATGGCTCATGGACGTCCTGTCCAGATAACCGAGCACACGACGGTAACCGAGCTGCAGCCCAGTCTGTCCGATGTCGTGTGCGCAAACAAAAAACTGCAGATTGGCTTTATCGTTGCGCTCGTGGTACTGGCGCTGCTGTCGGGCTTTGTGGCTCGTCCGCATTTCGCCGATACCAAAACTTGGGACTCCACCATCGAGGTCATCGATCAAAAGAAGGGCAATGTTTTGGCGCTCACGACCTCGTGCGTCGCCCTATCTGCGGGTATCACTGCGCTGCCGGGTGATACGGGAACGCCGGTTGCCGAGCAGCTCGCACAGCTTTCGGGTAACTTGGGCATCGTGCTTGCCGTGCTCTACCTCGAGAAATACCTGCTGACCATTTTGTGGTCGGTTGGTCTGGGCATCCTGATTCCGTTTGCGCTGGTGCTCTTTGCAGTGTCGCTTGGCATTCACGGACGCTGGAGTACGAGCACGGTCATTCGCCGCGTGGCAACGCGTGTGCTGGTGGTCGCCATAATTGGCATGGCGTTGGTGCCTGCAAGCGTTTGGGTGTCGCAGAAGGTCGACGAAACGTATCGCGTTAGCATCGAGCAAGCCGAGCAAAAGGCGGCTGACGCTGCGGGTGCGGCAGATAGCGACAGCTCCAAAGCAAGCAAGAAAAAGACCGAGTCCACAGAGTCCAAGAATGTGCTTGAGCAGCTTGCCGACGGCGCCTCGGGTCTCGTCACATCGGTGACCAGCGGTGCCAAGCAGATGACCAATGAAATTGTGCAGCAGGTGACCGACCTTATCGAAGGCGTCATCGTGATGATCGTGACCTCGTGCGTGATTCCATTGCTGGTGCTCGCGGCGTTT
The DNA here is from genome assembly GCA_900540095.1 of uncultured Collinsella sp. GTDB lineage: Bacteria > Actinomycetota > Coriobacteriia > Coriobacteriales > Coriobacteriaceae > Collinsella. The sequence goes on along the minus strand of UQEO01000009.1, from coordinate 1,521 downwards.
TTGTGGCTGGGACACACGCTGTTGGGGATTGATATCTCCGGTCCCGCGAACTATTTGACGGGCCGCTTTCTGAGCGCTCCGTCCAAGCACGCCAAGAAGAGCGTACGGTCTGAGTAACTAAAACAGCTGTATATACCGGGATATACCGCCGAAGGGCGGCCGAGATGCGTTCTCGGCCGCCCTTTTTGTTTGATGAATACGTGGCAGGCTAGGTTTTTCCCGATTCCAAACGGTCAGCAATCATCCGTAAACGGTATTTGTTCAAAAAAGAACAAAGACAAACAAAAAATTGTTGCAGTCGGTGTTCGAATGTGTTCAAATAAACATGAACAGTGAAGAACCGCACATTCAGATGCCCGGACCTGAACGCGATTCAACACTTCCAAACAGAAACTACGCACCTGCGTATCTCTCAAGGAGGATGTCATGAGGGTTGTAATCGCTTCCGATGCCGACGGTATGTCGATGAAGGAGTCCATCAAGGAGATGCTCATCGCCGACGGTCACGAGGTCGTCGACTATTCCGAGACCCCTGCCGCGGACTTTGTCGATTCCGCGACCGCCGTTGCCAAGGACCTGCTGGAGCACAAGGATTCCCAGGGCTTCGCATTCGATAAGTACGGCGTCGGCTCCTATATGGCCGCCGTCAAGATTAAGGGCATGGTCGTCGCCAACATTTCCGACGAGCGTTCCGCTTACATGACCCGCGAGCACAACGGCTCGCGCATGGTCACCATGGGCCCGGGCGTTGTGGGCACCGAGGTCGCCAAGAAGATCGCCCGCGAGTTCCTGCGTGCCCAGTACGCCGGCGGCCGTCACCAGGTTCGTGTCGACATGCTCAACAAGATGGCCTAACGAGAGCCACCGAGAACTCGAACTTCTACCTCAACTTGTGAATTCAGACGAAAGGACGTTCTGATGAAGAAGACCATCGCAATCGGTTGCGACCATATCGTTACGGACGAGAAGATCTATCTGGCCGACCGCCTGGAGCAGGCTGGCTACAAGGTGCTCGACTGCGGCACCTACAGCCACACCCGTACGCACTATCCCATCTACGGTAAGGCCGTGGGCGAGGCTGTTGCCAGCGGCAAGGCCGACTTTGGTGTGGCCCTGTGCGGCACCGGCATTGGCATCACCAACGCCGTCAACAAGGTCCCCGGCGCCCGTTGCGCCCTGGTCCGCGACATGACCTCTGCCCTGTATGCCCGTCGTGAGCTCAACGCCAACATCGTGGGCTTTGGTGGCAAGATCACCGGCGAGTTCCTGATGGCCGACATCATGCTTGCCTTCCTGGAGGAGCCCTACGAGAAGACTCCCGAGCACGATGCCCTGATCGCTAAGATCGACGCCTGCAACAAGGCCGATGCCGAGGCTCAGGCCGACCCGCACTTCTTTGACGAGTTCCTCGAGAAGTGGGACCGCGGCGAATACCACGACTAAGGAGGTTACGCGGTTTTACCAAACCGCGTAACCGGCCGGGGCTGGGGCGGCCACCGGGGGGGAAATCGTAGAAAACCG
>UQEO01000008.1 GCA_900540095.1 uncultured Collinsella sp. | reverse complement strand
GCCCCAAACGGGGCGGCACGCCATCTTTTATCAGCCAACTCGTTAAAGTACGGTGACGAAGGCGCAAGGCCGGGAGGGGTTATCTAAGCCGACATCCCGCAGCCGCGAAGCGGCGAGGACGTCGGCGTGATAACCCCGCAGGCCTTGCGCCGGCGGGAAGGAACCTACTTCACGACCAGAATGTCGCAGTCCGTATTGCGCAGCAGGAACGTCGAAATCGAACCCAGCAGCGCATACTTGATCGAGGACAGGCCGCGGGCGCCGCAGAGCACCAGGTCGGGCTTAACCACGTCGAGCATCTCGTCCTTGAGCGTCTCGCGAATACGGCCGGCGCGAATCATGACCTCGACCTCGGGAATATCGGGATTGGCCTTGGCCTCTTCGAGCTGCTTGGCGATGGAGTTCTTAAATGCCTCCTCTAGGCCGTTGACCAGATCGACCGGATAGGAACCGGCGCTCTCGAGCGCCGTGGAATCGATAACGTGGCCGATGATTAGCTTGGCGCCGTTGTTCGCGGCGACCTTGATGGCGCGTGCGAGCACAAAATCCTGCTGCTCAGTACCGTCGAGTGAAACAAATACCTTGGTGTAGCCCTCGTTCATGGTTTCCTCCTTGGTCTATCGCACGGGCGCGGGGCTCGTGCATCGGGCGGGCGCGGGCGCGTTGGCCGCCGGACACTTTATCTTGTTGCAGTTATACCCAAGGATTTGGGTTTGACCGCTCGCAATTCTGTGAACGGGCGAGTTTTTTGGTAAGGGTAGGCGTAGACGCGCCCGAACGGTTGATAATGGGACATCGCCCGCACCGTCCGCAGAACAATATCGGCGGGTGTCTAACGAGGGGGTCCCTTTGGATATTATCGAGCTTCTAAAATCTGCCTTCATGGGCCTGGTCGAGGGCATCACCGAATGGCTGCCTGTTTCGTCGACCGGTCACATGATCTTGGTGGACGAGTTCGTCAAGATGAACGTGAGCGAGACGTTCTGGAATATGTTCCTGGTCGTGATTCAGCTCGGCGCCATTCTGGCCGTCTGTGTGCTGTTCTTCCATGAGCTCAATCCGTTCTCGCCCAGCAAGGGCAAGGAGGGCCGTCGCGACACCTGGGTGCTGTGGGGCAAGATTGTGCTCGGCTGCATTCCCGCCGCGGCGATCGGTCTGCCGCTCAACGACTGGATGGAGGAGCATTTCTACAATGCTCCCGTCGTGGCGCTGGCGCTCATTGTGTACGGCGTGCTGTTTATCGTGATTGAGAACTGGCGCGCGAACAAGCGCGAGGAAATGGCCGTTGCCGGTTCGTTTGGTTCGCGTGCTGTGGCGGCGGGCGGACGTCCCGCCGGTGCGCACTTTGCGGCGCCCGCCGCGGCTACCGCTGAGGATGAGGACGATGACGAGAATCTGGACTTTGGCTCCATCGCCACGCTCGAGGACCTGAGCTGGAAGACTGCGCTGGGTATCGGCTGCTTCCAGGTGCTTTCGCTGGTGCCTGGTACGTCTCGCTCCGGTTCTACCATCATCGGCGGCCTGCTTTTGGGCTGTACGCGTTCGGTGGCGTCCAAGTTTACGTTCTTCCTGGCCATCCCTGTCATGTTTGGCGCGAGTGCACTCAAGCTGGTCAAATACTTCATCAAGGGCGGCACGTTCGGCGCCAACGAGGTCGCTATCTTGGGCGTGGGCTGCGTTGTGGCCTTTGTGGTTTCGCTCATCGCCATCAAGTGGCTCATGGGCTTCGTCCGCCGTCACGACTTCAAGTGCTTCGGTGTTTACCGCATCATCCTGGGCGTCGTAGTGCTCGCATACTTCTTCGTTCTGGAGCCTATGCTCGGCCTGTAACTTGGTTGACGCCGCTCGCTACCGTTGCCATGACATCGGTGGCTCCGTGATTGGCGCAATGGGGCCAGGTTTCTTTGCACCAATGTGGTGCAGACTAACCTGACCCCATTGCACCAAATCCGTTGGGGCGGGCCTGACGGCGGCGCACGGAGTCGTGGTGTGATTTGCGTCGGTGTCCGCGCGGCTCGGTATACTGGTACGGCTCAAACTATGGCGCTGCCCGCAGGCGCGCCGTCCGTCAGATGAGGAGTCGCCCATGACCCAGCCCTTGCCCTGGGAAAAGAATGTCGCGGTACCTGTGCCGCCCGCGCCGGAACCCGTGCCGCTCGATGCATATGCCGCCCCTGCTGCGCCGGAGCCCGAGCTCGTTCCGCTCGACATCTACGACGCTCCCGCGCCGGCGCCCAAGCCCGCCAAGCCGCTCGTCGACATCGACAGCCTTAATCCCGCCCAGCGCGAGGCGGTCCTGACCACCGAGGGCCCGCTGCTGGTCCTTGCCGGCGCCGGCTCGGGCAAGACCCGCGTCCTGACCTTCCGCATCGCGCATATGCTCGGCGACCTGGGCGTTAAGCCCTGGCAGATTCTTGCCATCACGTTTACCAACAAGGCCGCGGCCGAGATGCGTGAGCGTCTGGCGGCACTCATTCCCAGCGGCACCCGTGGCATGTGGGTGTGCACCTTCCATGCCATGTGCGTGCGTATGCTGCGCGAGGACGCCGACCTGCTGGGCTACACCGGTCAGTTCACCATCTACGATGACGACGATTCCAAGCGCATGGTGCGCGATATTATGCAGGCGCTCGGTATCGAGCAAAAGCAATTCCCCATCAATATGATCCGCAGCAAGATCAGTTCGGCCAAAAACGCCATGGTCGGCCCCGAGGACATGCTCAAATCCGCCGACAGCCCCAACGACAAAAAGGCCGCGCAGGTCTACCTGGAGCTGGAACGCCGCCTGCGCGCCGCCAACGCGATGGACTTCGACGACCTGCTCGTGCGCACGCTCGAGCTGCTGCGCACCCGCCCCGAGGTGCTCGATAAGTACCAAGAGCGTTTCCGCTACATTAGCGTCGACGAGTATCAGGACACCAACCACGTCCAGTACGAGATCGCCAACCTGCTGGCCGCCAAGTACCAAAACCTCATGGTCGTGGGCGACGATGACCAGTCCATTTATAGCTGGCGCGGCGCCGACATCACCAACATCCTGGACTTTGAGAAGGACTTTAAAAACTGCAAGACCGTCAAGCTGGAGCAGAACTATCGCTCCACGGGTCATATCCTGAGCGCCGCCAATGCCGTTGTTCGCCATAACTCGCAGCGCAAGGACAAGCGCCTGTTTACGGCCGAGGGCGACGGCGAGAAGATTCAGGCCTTCCAGGCAAGCGATGAGCGCGACGAGGGCCGCTGGATTGCTGGCGAGATCGAAAAGCTGCATTCCAAGGGCACGAGCTACGACGACATCGCCGTGTTCTACCGCACCAACGCCCAGTCGCGTATTCTCGAAGATATGTTCCTGCGCGCGGGCGTGCCCTACAAGATCGTGGGCGGCACGCGATTCTTCGACCGTGCCGAGATCCGCGACGTCATGGCTTACCTCAAGATGATTGTGAACCCGGCCGACGAGATGAGCGTCAAGCGCGTCATCAACACGCCGCGCCGCGGCATCGGCTCCACCTCGATCCAAAAGATCGAGCAGCTGGCGCGCGACAACCGTTGTTCGTTCTTCCAGGCTTGTGAGATCGCAACAGCCGAGACGGGCATGTTTAGCGCCAAGGTGCGCAACGGCCTGTCGAGCTTTGTGGCGCTGGTGCGCGAGGGTCGCCGCATGGACGGCGAGCTCAAGGACGTCGTCGAGATGATCGTCGATAAGACGGGCCTGCTGCAGGCTTTCCGCGCCGAGGGCACCATGGAGTCCGAGAGCCGCGCCGAGAACATCCAGGAATTCCTGCGCGTCGCCGCCGAATTTGAGGAGACGCACGAGGATATCGAAGGTACGCTCGAGAGCTTGGAAGAGCTGCGCGCTGCCGGTGTTGCCGATGTGCCTGCTAGCGCCGAGCCCGAGCCTGTCGTGGTGAGCGCGCCTGCGCCCGAACCGGGGCCATCTGCCCCGGTATCCTCGTTTGAGGCGCTCGTTGGCGCGCGTGACGCCGCGGGCTCCAATCCGCTCGATAGCTTGGCCGCTCCGGCGCTGTCTCCGCAGGATGCCCTGGCCGCCGCCATCGCGGGCAACGCGTATGCCGCGCCGACGGAGATGCCGGCGGGTGCCGTGCATGCCGACGAGATCGAGCGCACCTACGGTCCGCTCACCTGTAAGGCGCTGCCGGCGCTCATGGAGTGGCTGGCCCTGCGCTCCGACTTGGATTCCCTGGCCGGCGAGACGCATGCCATTACCATGATGACCATCCACTCCGCCAAGGGCCTGGAGTTCCCGGCGGTGTTCGTGGCCGGCATGGAGGAGGGTATCTTCCCGCACGTGCACGACTTTGGCGGTAGTGACGATCCGGGCAAGCTCGAGGAGGAGCGTCGCTTGGCCTACGTCGCCATCACGCGTGCTCGCAAGCGCCTGTTCCTGACCTATGCGGCCACGCGTCGCACCTACGGCTCGACCTCTGCCAACCCGCGCTCGCGCTTCCTCAACGAGATTCCGTTTGAGGATATCGAGTTTAGCGGCATCGGTTCTGCCGGTTTTGAGGGCACGGGCTGGGAGAAACGCGGCGACCGACACGGCACCTTTGGATCGGGTATGGGCTCGGACATGTATGGCGGCAAGGTGTTTGGTTCGCATACGCGCTCGACCGGCGGTTCCGGTTCGCGTGGCGGATCGAGCTTTGACGATTTCTTTGGCGGCAGCAGCTACGGGACCGAGCGCCATCGTGGGGTTTCGCCCGATGCCGGCCGTGTTGCCTCGACCTTTGGTTCGGGTGCGCCGCGAGCCAAAAAGCCGTCGTCCAAGGTGTCCCCGACGGTGGAGCGCAAGGTCGATCGTGCCAGCGCATCGCAGGACTTTGCCGCGGGCGATACCGTGAGCCACAAGACTTTTGGCACGGGTACCGTGCTCTCGGTCGTCGGAGACATGATCGAGGTCCAATTCGAAAAGACCGGCCAGACCAAAAAGCTTATGAAGGGCTTTGCTCCGATCGTCAAGCTGTCGTGATCCCGGCGGACCTGGGCGGGCGTATGGGGCAACATCGCCTGCTCGGGCAGTCCTGCTCGCACGGAGAGCACATTAAGTGCTCTCCGGCTCGTGCGGAACTCGCGATCGATGTTGCCCCATACGCCCGTCCAGGTCCTTAGATAACGTTGCTTGCGAACGTCGCTCTGCTCGTCCGCTTTTTTGATCTGGAGAGCCGGGTGGGCTGATATATATGGATAAGGGGCTCCTCCGTTGGTGGACGGGGGAGCCCCTTGTTGCGTTTTGGTTGTTGCTGCGACCTAGAGGTGGCTGATGATCAGTTCCATCTTGCCTTCGAGGTCGATGGAGCTGACGGTGCTCGGGGCCAGCAGGTGGCTTCCCTTGTGGACGGGGTCGCCGCAGACGGTGCCTTCGCCGTCGATGACCGACAGGCACATGAAGGGCCAGCGCTGGTCGAGGGTCTTGCTGCCGTTGACGCGCACGCGATCGACGGTGTAGCAGGGGTTGGACTCGAGCTCGGTCACGCCGTCCACCTCGGGCGCGGTCACCGTGCCGTCGGTCGGAGCCTGAGCATCAAAGTCGATGCAGTCGAGGCTCTGCTCAATGTGCAGCGGGCGCAGCTTTCCGTCGGTGCCGGGACGGTCGTAGTCGTACAGGCGATATGTCACGTCGCTCGACTGCTGCGTCTCCAGAATCAGCGTGCCGGTCTTGATGGCGTGAACGGTGCCGGAGTCGATCTGGAAAAAGTCTCCCTTGTGAATCGGCAGCACGTTGAGCATCTCGTCCCAACGGCCCCCCTCGATCATCTGCGCGGCCTCGGCGCGGTCGTGCGCGCGCTGGCCGACGATGATCGTGGCACCGGGCTCGCAGTCCAGTACATACCAGCACTCGGTTTTGCCCAGGCTGCCGTTCTCGTGCTTGGCGGCGTACTCGTCGTTGGGATGAATCTGGATCGAAAGGTCGTCCTTGGCGTCCAGAATCTTGATGAGCAGCGGGAACTCCTTGCCCTCGCAGTTGCCAAAGAGCTCGCGGTGCTCGGCCCACAGCCACGACAGCGTGTGGCCGGTGTACGGTCCCTCCGCAATCTGGCAGTCGCCGTTGGGATGGGCCGAGATGGCCCAGCACTCACCGATGGGACCCTCGGGAATGTCGTAGCCAAACACGGTCTCCAACTGGCGGCCGCCCCAGATCTTCTCGTGGAAGATCGGCGTGAGTTTAATCAAATCGGACATGTGCATACTCCCATAAGGTTGTGCGGGTGCCGCGTAAGACGGCTCAAAACGAGCGCCCGCGTGACTACAAAAACCTATGCCAACGTTACGTTGTGCAACTCAAAGCGATCGCCAACGTTGCGCGAGATCGAATACTCAAAGGCGGCGCCGCTGTCCAAAAAGCCAATCTGGGTGAGCTCGAGCAGGGGAGAGCCAAGTTTGGTGTCCAGACGCTCGGCTTCTTCCTCGGTTGCTGCCACGGCGCGAATGGTACGGTGGAAGCTCGAAATCTTCAGCCCACATTGCTCGCGGATGAAGCGGTAGACCGATCCGTACAGGTCCTTCTTTTTAAGGCCTGGAATCAGCTCGAGGGGCATGTAGGTGTACTCGATAACGATGGGCTTCTCATCGGCCTGACGCACGCGCACGACGTGATAGGCAAAGTCATCCTCGGCAATTCCCAGCTGGGCTGCGATGTCCGCTGGTGGATTAACGATCGAGAAATCGTAGACCACCGAGGTCACCTTCTCCCCGCGGTGCTCATATGAAAAGCCCTGGGCACGGTCGTTTTTGCCCTGGAAAAACGCCTGGCCGGGAAGCCCCGCCGTGTCCTTAACGTAGGTACCCGATCCGCGTCGGCTGGTAATAAGACCTTCCTCGGTGATTTGCTCGATAGCTCGTTTGACGGTGATTTTGGAAACGCTATAGAGCTCGCAGAACTCAACGACGGTGGGAAGCTTGTCGCCCGGTTTAAGAGTGCCATCCTCGATAGTGCGACGAATATCTGCAGCTATCGCCTCGTATTTTGGGATCACGGAACCTCCTTTCCAACCTGATTGAGTATAAAAGAAAGTATAGTTAACACCTAAGCATCCCTATTGTATATTTAAAAAGTTCGAGAAAGATATAATTAAAAGTCGCTTCGCATATAAACTAGAGCGCTCTAAATAGATAAACATCTGAGTAATGTCGTGTTAAGCGGCCATTCGCGTTTTCCCAGATAAAACCTGCCAAAACAAACCTGTCCCTTTTTGGTAGGTTTTTGCCTTGGGAGCGGTACCATACAGGCAATGTTTAAACGAGAAAGGTTGGCTCCCATGGAACCTAAGCAGTACTACATCGGCATTGACGTCGGCGGCACTTCGGTTAAGGAGGGGCTGTTCGACGAAGACGGTAACCTGCTTGCCAAGGCCAGCGTGCCTACGCCTCCTATCGTTGACGCTGCGGGCTTTGCCGCGGTGACCGAGGCTATCGACCAGGTGGTCGCCAAGGCGCAGATTCCGCGCGCCTTTGTGGCAGGCATTGGCCTGGCCGTTCCGTGCCCCATTCCGGCGTCGGGCGATGCCAAGGTCAAGGCCAACATTGCCATTAACCTGCCCAAGCTGAGGATCGCCATTCAGGAGCACTGTCCCGACGCGGTCGTTAAGTACGAGAACGATGCCAACGCCGCTGCCATGGGCGAGGCCTGGCTCGGCTCTGGCAAGGGCGTGCAGAACGTGGTGATGGTCACCATCGGTACCGGCGTGGGCGGCGGCGTTATCGTCAACGGCGACGTGGTGTCGGGCGTTGTGGGTGCTGGCGGCGAGATTGGCCACATGTGCCTGAATCCGGCTGAGGAGCGCACTTGCGGCTGCGGCGGCCATGGCCACCTGGAGCAGTATTCCAGCGCCACCGGCGTGGTGAGCAACTACCTTGCCGAGTGCAAGAAGGCGGGCGTCGATCCCATCGAGCTCACCGGCCCCTCCGATTCTAAGGACGTGTTCCAAGCTTGCCGCGAGGGTGACAAGCTCGCGCTTGCCGCGGCCGATACCATGGCCGACTACCTCGGTCGCGCACTGGCGCTTATTGCCAACGTGGTCGATCCCGAGATATTCCTCATCGGCGGCGGCGCATCCGCCTCGGCCGATGTCTACCTCGACAAGGTCCGCGAGCACTTTAAACAGTACGCGCTTTCCGCCTCGCGCGAGACGCCCATTAAGGTCGCTTCGCTCGGCAACGACGCCGGCATCATCGGTGCCGCCTACGTAGCCCTGCGCGCCGCCGGCAAATAGCTGGTGCAAGGGGGACAGGTTAGTTTGCACCAACATGGTGCAAAGGGGGCAGCCTTCGCCCCGGCACTTGCCCCAAATTGCGCCGCGGCCCTTCCGTCTCAGAAGGCTCGGCGCCAGCGTGCTACCATAGCTACGTCCAAGTACACATATCAAGTGGAGGATATCCATGGCAAACGTTCTTGTCTTTGGTCACCAGAACCCCGATAACGACGCCATCATGAGCGCCGTCGTCCTGTCCCAGCTGCTCAACCAGGTTGAGTATGCTGGCAACACCTACGAGGCCTGCGCCCTTGGTCAGCTTCCGGCCGAGTCCGCCAAGCTGCTCGCCGACGCCGGCATCGCCGAGCCCCGCGTGATCGAGTCCGTCGAGGCCGGCCAGCTCGTCGTCCTCACCGACCACAACGAGTCTGCCCAGTCTGTCGCCGGTCTTAAGGACGCCACGGTCTTTGGCGTCGTCGACCATCACCGCATCGGCGACTTCGAGACCGCCGGCCCGCTGCACTACATCTGCCTGCCCTGGGGCTCCAGCTGCACCATCGTCACCAAGCTCGCCGGCGTGCTCGGCGTTGAGCTTTCCGACGTCCAGGCTAAGCTGCTGCTCTCGGCTATGATGACCGACACGCTCATGCTCAAGAGCCCCACCACCACCGATGTCGACCGCGCCGTCGCCGCTAAGCTCGGCGAGCAGGTGGGCGTCGATCCGGTCAAGTTTGGCATGGAGGTCTTCCTTACCCGTCCGTCCGGCTCCTTTACCGCAGCCGAGATGGTCGGTAACGACATCAAGATGTTCGAGCCCGCCGGCAAGAAGCTGCTCATCGGCCAGTACGAGACTGTCGACAAGACCCGCGCACTCGGCATGATCGACGAGATCCGCGAGGCCATGCGCGCCTATGCCGCCGAGAAGGATGCCGACGGCATTGTCCTGTGCATCACCGACATCATGGAGGAGGGCTCGCAGGTCCTGCTCGAGGGCGAGACCGAGGCCGCTCAGAAGGGCCTGGGCATTGCCGACGAGCACGATGGCGTCTGGATGCCGGGCGTCCTCTCCCGTAAGAAGCAGGTCGCTGCCCCCATCATGGCCGCCTGCTAGGTTTTTTGACCTGACACCGACGACCGGATCGCGGAAGCCCCGCGATCCGGTCGTTTTTTGTGCATGGAGCCATGTCTTCTCTTGGACAGGGGCTTCTGTGCTGTTGAGCAAATAATGTTCAACCTGTGGTTCCGCTTTTCGGCCGCGCTCGCGCGCTTGTCGCGCAGGGTAGGCTAGATGCAAGCGTAATACGTCGGAGCGCGGCGCCGCCATCTGGGCGGGCCGTGCTTTTTTAAGACGGGAGCCTTCCCGTGAAAGGAGCCGCCCATGGCAGCACCCGAGCAGCTGTTTAACGTTCGTGAACGCAAGCGTTTTGAGCGTCACGACATTTGGGAGCGCATTGCCGAGAACGGCACGATTTCCGCCGCCGTCATGGTGATCGCCGCCATCGCCGCCGTTATCTGTGCCAACACCGATGCCTACGAGGCCATCCATCACTTTTTGGAGACCCCGCTGTATGTGGGCCTGGGCAACCTGACCGCCGGTCTCACCGTTGAGCTTTTCGTCAACGACTTCCTCATGGCGATCTTCTTCTTGCTCGTGGGCATTGAGCTTAAGTATGAGATGACAGTTGGAGAGCTCAAGAACCCGCGTCAGGCCATGCTTCCCATGCTGGCGGCCGTGGGCGGCGTCGTCGTTCCCGCGTGTATCTACCTCATCTTTAACCATGCCGGCGCGCGCAACGGTTGGGCTATCCCCATGGCCACCGATATTGCCTTTGCGCTGGGCGTGCTGTCGCTTTTGGGCAACCGCGTGCCCAACGGCGTGCGCGTGTTCTTCTCGACGCTCGCCATCGCCGACGACCTCATCTCCATTGCCGCCATCGCCATCTTCTACGGCCAGAGCCCCAACCCGTTTTGGCTGGGTGCCGCCGCGGTCGTGACGTGCGCACTCGTGTGGCTCAACAAGACGCAGCACTACCGCCTCGCCCCGTACTCGGTGCTGGGCCTGCTGCTGTGGTTCTGCATGTTCAAGAGCGGCGTGCATGCCACGCTCGCCGGCGTCATCCTGGCCTTTACTATTCCGGCCAAGTGCGGCGTTAAGCTCGATAGCCTTACCGATTGGCTGGGCGAGTGCCTGCCGCTCCTCGATGACCGCTACGACGATGAGGCGCACATCCTAGGCCAGCACGACTTTACCGTCTCGACCACCAAGGTCGAGCGCGTTATGCATCGCGTGACCCCGCCGCTCATCCGCATGGAGCGCCTGATCTCCACGCCGGTCAACTTTGTGATCCTGCCGATCTTTGCGTTTGTCAACGCGCAGGTTCGCCTGGTGGGCGTGGACATGAGCACGCTGCTCACCGACCCGGTGACGCTCGGCGTGTACTTTGGCATGCTGCTGGGCAAGCCGATCGGCATCTTTGGCATGACGTTCGCCCTGGTTAAGCTCAAGGCTTGCCAGTTGCCGCGTAACGTCAACTGGCACATGATTGCCGGTGTGGGCATTCTGGGCGGCATCGGCTTTACCATGTCGATCCTCATCAGCGGCCTCGCCTTCCCGACGGCCCAGTTCGAGGTCCTGGCTGCCAAGGCCGCTATTCTTGCCGGTTCGGTCACCGCTGCCGTGCTCGGCATGATCTACATGAGCGTGATCTGCAAACACCCCGCGCCCAAAGACGAGTAAAAGCGTAAAGACAGGCTTTAGAACCGGTTCGGGTGCGTGGGAACGCGCATTTTGAGCGGTGCTGAGCGTTCGTCAGATACCCCTGTGTGCAAAAAACGCCGTTTGTGAGTACTGTCACAAACGGCGTTTCATTTTGCGTGCCAAAAATAACGGACAAAAATATGTAATCTGTACGTTAATGAGTGTGTTTCGGATTGGAAAAAACGGAGCATCCGTCCGGGACGGTAGCGTGCGAGACTAAAATGGCCGATTCTGGTCTAAAATCGCTGCCACCAAAAAGGTAGCAGTACTCATATTTGCCATTTTTTGCCCACGGCCCCAATGACTGGTCTTATTCCACCGTTCCGTAGACGGCGCCCCAGCCGTGGGCGGCTAGGGCCGAGTTAAGCTGGTCACAAAGGGACTGACGATCGTAATAGCCGGGCGGCAGCAGGTTGACGATCTCCATGAGATCGGGCGCCAGGTCCAAGATTTCGGCCTGTACGATCAGATCGAGGCGGTCGATGGCGTGGCGGTCGTAAAACAGTCCGTCGACCAGGCGCTGTAGGTCGCCGAATTCCTCGGCCTGGAACGATCCGTATTCCATAGTGCCTCCTTGGGCGCCCCATGCCGGCATGCGCGGCGATTCGTAATTTATTGCGATGGACTTAATCTATCACGGCTTCATAACGTTGCGGCGGTGGCGGTCTATACTTAGACAAACTGCAACGTACCGCTTCGCGAAAGGTCGCACCCCATGCAGACGATCTACCAGAAGATGGAAACCACCGAACTCGATGCCGCCATCGAGGCGCTCAAGGCCGAGGTCGCCGAGGTCAAGGCCAAGGGCCTGGCGCTCGATATGGCCCGCGGCAAGCCGTCGCCCTCCCAGGTGGACATCTCGCGCCCCATGCTCGATATCCTCAATGCCGACGCCGATTTACACGACGGCAACGTCGACTGCTCCAATTACGGCTGCTTTGAGGGCATTCCCTCGGCACGCAAGCTGGCGGGGGAGTTCCTGGGCTGCCCCGCCGAGCAGACGCTCGTGCTGGGTTCGTCGAGCCTGCTGATCGAGCACGACATCGCCGGTATGTTCTGGCGCTGCGGCTCGTGCGGCAGCGAGCCCTGGGATGCCTACGAGGCTGCCCACGACGGCAAGAAGGTCAAGTTCCTGTGCCCTGTTCCCGGCTACGACCGCCACTTTGGCATCACCGCCGATCTGGGTATCGAGAACGTTCCCGTCGCGATGACCGACAACGGCCCCGATATGGACGAGATCGAGCGCCTCGTTGCCGCCGACGATTCCATCAAGGGTATCTGGTGCGTGCCCAAGTATTCCAACCCCACGGGCATCACCTTTAGCGAGGACACCGTGCGTCGCCTGGTCGAGATGCCCACGGCCGCGCCCGATTTCCGCATCTTCTGGGACAACGCCTACTGCGTGCACGACCTGTACGACGAGACCGACGAGCTCGCAAACATCTTTGACCTCGCTCGCGCGGCGGGCACCGAGGACCGCGTGGTGGCCTTTGCCTCGACGTCCAAGATCACCTTCCCGGGCGCCGGCATCGGCTTTATCGGTGCGAGCCCCGCGGTTATCGCGGAGTTCTCCAAGCGTCTGAAGGCCGGCCTTATCAGCGCCGACAAGCTCAACCAGCTGCGTCACGTGCGCTTCCTTCCCACCATCGAGGCGGTCAAGGAGCACATGAAAAAGCATGCCGAGTTCTTGCGCCCACGCTTTGAGGCCGTCGAGCGCAAGCTCACCGAGGGTTTGGGCGACACGGGCTGCGCCACTTGGACGCATCCCCGCGGCGGCTACTTTGTGAGCTTTGATGGTCCCGAGGGCTCGGCCCAAAAGGTCGCAGCGCTTTGTGCCGACCTGGGCGTCAAGCTCACGCCGGCTGGTGCTACCTGGCCTTATGGCAAGGATCCGCGCGACACCAACATCCGCATCGCGCCGAGCTATCCCACGGTCGAGGACCTGGAGGCAGCACTCGAGGTACTGGTGCTGGCCGTCAAGCTCGTCGCTGCCGAGCTTGCTCGTGCCGAGCGCGCCTAACGCCTAGGGCCCCGCAAGTCCGCGCCCAGTACTATCCGCACTTTCGATACGTAAAGGAGCGTATGCATGGATTTGGGTATTTCCACCAACCCCACACCGGAGATCTACACCATTAAGGTAACCGGCGAGATCGATATCTCTAACGCCGATAGCCTGCGCAATGCCATTGACCTGGCGCTCGAGCAGCCCACTGAGGCCGTTGAGCTCGATTTTGCCCAGGTGAGCTACATCGATTCGACGGGCATTGGCGTGCTCGTGGGCGCCGCGCACCACGCGGTCGACCACGGTAAGCGCTTTAGCTGCACTAATGTGCAGCCCCAGGTGATGCGCGTGGTTCAGCTGCTGGGCGTCGACCAGGAGATTTCGATCACGGCGGCATAATCTTTGCCCCCAAAAGGGCGTGCCGTTTGGCATATGTTTGTGATGCGCTCGGACGTTTTGGCGTCCGGGCGCTATACTTGACCGAATGAATAGACGAGTTCCGGCCGAATGGCGCGGTGCGGGCTCGACTCACATCGAGCCTTGGAGGTATGTGTGTTTGGTATTGGAGAGGGTGAGCTGGCAATCATCGTGGTCTTCGGCTTTTTGCTGTTTGGCCCGGATAAGCTCCCGCAGATGGGCCGCACGATCGGCCGTGCCATCCGTCAGTTCCGCGAGACGCAGGAAAAGATGACGGCCGTTGTTCAGTCCGAGATCATCGATCCGGTAAGCGAAGCCGCGTCGGCCCCGGTCAAGCCCAAGAAGGCTGCCGTCGATGACGATTCCGATGCGGACGAGGATGCCGTCGAGACGGCCGCGCCCGCAAAGAAGGAGACCTTTGCCGAGCGCCGTGCCCGCCTTGCCGCCGAGAAGGCTGCGAGCGAGGGTGCCACCGAGGGCGAAGGCGCTGCTGATGAGGCCGAGAGCGCCGAGCCCGCCAAGGCCGAGCCTGCCGATGCCGCCGTCGAGCCCGAGCCTGCTGCAGAGCCGGAGCCCGAGCCCGAGCCGGCAGAGCCCACGACGGCTGACCTCTACGCCCGCCGTCCCCGCAAGCGCAAGGCCGTCGTCGACCAGCTCGCTCGCGAGCTCGAGGCCGAGGACGACGCTGCTGCCGCTGACGCCCCGAAGGGAGGCGATGAGTAATGCCTATCGGACCTGCGCGAATGCCGCTCTTCGATCACCTGGGAGAGCTCCGTCGCCGCCTGACCATCGTGGTCGTGTCGGTGTTTGCCGCCGCTATCGTGCTGTATTTCGCCACGCCTGTAGTGCTCGACATCCTGGAAGATCCCATCCGCTCCTTTGTGCCGGACGGTAAGTTCTACATCACCACCACCCTTGGTGGCTTTGGTCTGCGCTTTTCGCTGGCCATCAAGATGGCCGTGGTCATGTGCACGCCCATGATCATCTGGCAGATTCTGGCGTTTTTCCTGCCGGCGCTTCGCCCCAACGAGCGCAAGTGGGTCGTGCCCACGGTGCTCGCCTCGACGGTGCTGTTCTTCCTGGGCGCCATCTTTTGCTACTTCATCATCATTCCTGCGGGCTTTGAGTGGCTCATCGGCGAGACCTCGGCCGTCGCTACGGCACTGCCCGATCTGGAGAACTACGTCAACATGGAGCTGCTCTTTATGATCGGCTTTGGCGTGGCGTTTGAGCTGCCGCTCATCATCTTCTATCTGTCCGTCTTCCACATCGTTTCCTACGCGGCCTTCCGCAGCGCCTGGCGTTACGTATACGTTGGCCTGCTTGTGGGCTCGGCTGTGATTACGCCCGACGGCTCGCCCGTTACGCTGGGCCTCATGTATGGCGCCCTGCTCTCGCTCTACGAGATTTCGCTCGCCATCGCTCGCGTGGTTATTACCGCGCGCGAGGGCAAGGAGGGCTTGTTTGTGAGCCGTCTGGACCTGTTTTCGGACGATGAGGACGACGAGGAGTAAATCGGTATGCACGAGGTTGGCATTGTCAACGGCATACTCGATACAGTGATTCGCGCGGCGCGTGGGGCGGGGGCCTCGCGCGCCGTTTTGGTAACGCTGCGTATCGGGGATATGACCGAAGTTGTGCGCGAGGCGCTCGACTTTGCGTGGGAGACATTTCGCGATGAGGACCCGCTCACGCGAGGCTGCGAGCTTGCCGTGGAGGAAGTCCATCCACAAAGCGAGTGTCTGGACTGCGGGGAGGTCTTTGAGCACGATCGCTTCCATTGCCGCTGTCCCCAGTGTGGTGGTGCCAACGTGCGCCTACTGCACGGCCGCGAGCTCGATATCGCGAGTATCGAAATCGAAACCCCCGACGATTAGCCCGCTAGCCATCTGGTGATGGGGTATAAAGGGGCCAAAGTAAGGAGTGCCAAGTATGGCTGAGAAAACGATTGATATCGCGTCGCCGATCCTGTCGCGCAACGAGCGCCTGGCAGATCAGCTGCGACAGCGATTTAAAGAGACAAACACCTATGTGATCAATGTGCTGTCGAGCCCCGGTTCGGGCAAGACCACCACGATCCTGGGCACCAACGAGCGCCTGCGCGACAAGGCTGGCCTGCGCTGTGCCGTCATCGAGGGCGATATTGCCTCGGATGTCGACGCCATCACCATGAAGGAAGTCGGCATGCCCGCCATCCAGATCAACACGGGTGGCCTGTGCCACCTCGAGGGCAACATGATCATGGAGGCCGTTGACGCGTTCGACCAGGCCGTCGGTCTGGAGAACATCGACGTCATCTTTATCGAAAACGTGGGCAACTTGGTCTGCCCGGTCGACTTTGACCTGGGTGAGAACCTGTCCATCATGATTCTCTCGGTGCCCGAGGGCGACGACAAGCCCATCAAGTACCCGGGCATCTTCCAGCACGCCGGCGCGCAGCTGCTCAATAAGGTCGACGTGGCCCCGGCTTTCGATTTTGACATGGATAGGTATACTAAGACACTCGATGACCTCAATCCGCAGGCGCCGCGGTTTGCCGTGAGCGCGCGCAAGGGCGAGGGCATGGATGCCTGGTGCGATTGGCTCATCGGGCAGATCGAGCAAGCAAGGGCGTAAATCGGCCGCCATACGGGCGGGCGTAGCCGCAGAGACACGAGATAGGAGCCTCTTTTGAAGCTCATCATCGCCGAGAAAAACGACGCCGCGCGTCAGATCGCCGAGCGGCTGTCCACGGGTAAGCCTAAAAAGGACAAGGTGTACAACACCGCCATCTACCGTTTTGAGTGGAAGGGCGAGGAGTGCGTGACCATCGGCCTTGCCGGTCACATCCTTGCGCCCGATTTTTGCGACAGCGTGCTGTTCGATAAAAAGCTGGGTTGGTATTCGGTGACCGAGGACGGTGAGATGTTGCCGGCCGATATGCCCGATGGCCTGGCGCGTCCGCCCTATGACACCAAGCGTAAGCCGTTCCTTGCCGATGGCATCTCCATCAAGGGTTGGAAGCTCGAGAGCCTGCCTTACCTCACCTGGGCGCCCGTCATTAAGCTGCCGGCCGAGAAGGAGCTCATTCGCTCGCTTAAGAACCTCGCCAAAAAGTCCGACAGCGTCATCATCGCTACGGACTTCGATCGCGAGGGCGAGCTGATCGGTTCGGACGCCCTCAACAAGGTGCGCGAGGTGGCGCCCGACTTGCCGGTCGCCCGCGCCCAGTATTCTTCGTTTACCAAGGCCGAGATCACGCAGGCCTTCGATAACCTTGTCTCGCTCGACCAGAACCTGGCCGACGCCGGCGAGAGCCGTCAGCACATCGACCTCATTTGGGGTGCGGTGCTCACGCGCTACCTGACGCTCGCCAAGTTTGGCGGCTTTGGCAACGTGCGTTCCGCCGGCCGCGTGCAGACGCCGACGCTTGCCCTGGTGGTCGAGCGCGAACGCGAGCGCATGGCGTTTGTGCCCGAGGACTATTGGCAGATTCGCGGCATGGGCGCCGCGCAAGGCGCTGCCGAGGACGATCGCTTTAAGATCGCGCACAAGACGGCGCGCTTTACCGACAAGGATGCTGCTGAGACGGTGTACGGTCACGTTGACGGTGCCAAGACGGCAACCGTCGCCGCGGTGACCAAGCGCTCGCGCAAGCAGCAGCCGCCCACGCCGTTTGCGACCACCTCGCTGCAGGCTGCCGCCGCAGCCGAGGGTATCTCGCCTGCGCGTACCATGCGCATCGCCGAGTCCCTCTACATGGCGGGCCTCATCAGCTACCCGCGTGTCGACAACACCGTGTACCCCGCGACGCTCGATCTGGGCGCCGTGGTGAGCGACCTGGCAAAGATCAACCCGGCGCTGGCGCCCGTGTGCAAAAAGGTGCTCGCCGGCCCTATGAAGCCCACGCGCGGCAAAGTCGAGACCACCGACCACCCGCCTATCTATCCCACGGGCGAGGGCGATCCGTCCACGCTCGACGGCGGCCAACGCAAGCTCTACGACCTCATCGCCCGCCGCTTCCTAGCGACGCTTATGGGTCCCGCGACCATCGAAAACACTAAGCTCGAGCTCGACGTGAACGGTGAGCCGTTCGTGGCTTCGGGCGATGTGCTCGTGACCCCGGGTTTCCGCGAGGCGTACCCGTACGGACTCAAGCGCGACGAGCAGATGCCGCCGCTGGAGCAGGGCGATACGGTCGACGTGTTCGACATTAAGCTCGAGGCCAAGCAGACCGAGCCGCCCGCGCGCTACAGCCAGGGCAAGCTCGTGCAGGAGATGGAGAAGCGCGGCCTGGGCACCAAGTCCACGCGCGCGAGCATCATCGAGCGCCTGTACGCCGTGCGCTATCTCAAAAATGATCCCGTTGAGCCGAGCCAGCTGGGTATCGCCATCATCGATGCGCTGTCGCAGTTTGCCCCGCGCATCACGAGCCCCGATATGACCAGCGAGCTCGACGGCGACATGACCCGTGTGGAGCGCGGCGAGGATACCGAAGAGCATGTCGTGATGCACTCGCGCGCGCTGCTGGCTGGCGTGCTCGACGAGCTGCTCAAGCACACGCAGGAGCTGGGCGACGCCATCAGCGACGCCGTCACGGCCGATGCGCGCGTGGGAGCTTGCCCCAAGTGCGGCAAGGACCTGGTTATGAAGACGAGCGCCAAGACCCGTGGCAGCTTCATTGGCTGCATGGGCTGGCCCGACTGCGATGTGACCTATCCGGTGCCGAGCGGCGTCAAGGTGAGTCCGCTCGAGGGCGAGGCGGCCGTGTGCCCCGAGTGCGGCGCGCCGCGCATTAAATGCCAGCCGTTCCGTCAGAAGGCTTTCGAGATCTGCGTGAACCCCACGTGCCCCACCAACTACGAGCCCGACCTTAAGGTGGGCGAGTGCAAGGTGTGTGCCGAGGCCGGACGTCATGGCGACCTGATCGCGCACAAGAGTGAGAAGAGCGGCAAGCGCTTTATCCGCTGCACCAACTACGATGACTGCGGCGTGAGCTATCCTCTGCCGGCGCGCGGTAAGCTCGAGGCGACGGGTGAGACCTGCCCCGAGTGCGGCGCCCCCATCGTGGTGGTCAACACGGCGCGCGGCCCGTGGCGTATCTGCGTCAACATGGACTGCCCGACCAAGGAGAAGAAGCCCGCCCGCGGCCGCAAGACCACGACTAAGGCGAGCACGGCCAAGAAGACGACGGCGGCCAAGAAGACGACGGCTAAGAAAGCCACTGCCGCCAAGAAGACGACCGCGAAGAAGTCGACTGCCAAGAAAGTAGCCGCCGACAAGTAACGGCGCGGTCGAAACATTGCCTAAAAAACGAGCGAGGACCCCACGATCCTCGCTCGTTTTTTTGACCGGCAGTTAGGGACGTTCCTTTTCTGCCGGCAGTTTAGGAACGTCCCTAACTGCCGGCTCGGGAACGACAAAGCGCTAGTTCACTTCGACGGGTTTGGCGCCGGGGTAGCGCTCCTCAAAGTCTAGGCGGTACTTATTGTCATTGGTGCCCGTCACGTTGTCGCGCGACAGCGGCGCCACGATCTCATTCTTGTGGTCCGCAGGCTTGGCGTATTTCAGGCTGATCTCCCAGGCATCACAGATTGCGTCAATGCGGTGATCCAGGTCGTCGTACAGGGCGATGATGTCCTTCCAGGAGCTGTAGTTCTTGGAGCTCGTCGGAACGTCTAGGTCCTCGACGATGTCGTAATACTGCTCGATGGTGTCCTCCGTGCGCTCGGCGACGTCGGCGAGATTTTGACGGGCGGTTCGATCCTCTTCCAGATAACTGCCGTTGAAGTTCTGCGCGCAGCCACGGACGTAGTTGTCGAGGTCTTCGAGCAGGTCGTAGTATTCGCTCAGGCGACGGTAGAGGTTCTGCTCGGAGAGCGTTGCTTCGCCGCCATCCTCGTCGTCATCGTCATCATCGTCGTACAGGCTGTTGGGATCGCCGAGAGGCTTTAGGTCATCGTCGTCGACGTCATGGTGCAGCTTAGCTACCTCGGCAGTCGTCTGCGTGGCGGCGTTGTCGAAAGGCTTGATCACAAAGAAAACGACCAGGGCGATGATGATCGCCACCAGCACAACAATAACGGCGATAAGCGGCCCGGTGCCGCTCTTTTTGGGAGCGGGGGTCTGTGGCGAAGCGGGCGTGTATGCGGGAGCCGGCTCCTGTTGGGGCGAGCCGCTCGCGACGGGTATGCGCTGCGTGGTCTCGACGGCCGCAGGGCTTGCGGCGGGGTCGGGGCGATAGGCGAGGGGGTCGTCCGCCTTGGCTTGCGGCGTATCAAGGGGGCCGGTCTGCTCAAAAGCGGGCTGGCTATCGCTCGCGGTTGTTTGCTCAACGGGTGCACCGCACGAGGTGCAGAACTTGGCATTATCTGCAAGAAGCTTGCCGCACGAGGCGCAATACCGAGACATTGCCACTCCTTTCGCCACATTTCAATGCAATACGACGATTATACCCAGCGTCCAAAATTCTCCATCATAAGTTGCGGTGAAATAGGGACTGTTTGGCGGTCTCAGAGCTTCAATCAGTCCCTATTTCACCGCAACTTTGGAAAGGCACCTTTAGCCATTGGGGACGTTCTTAAACGACTAGTCATTCAAGAACGTCCCCAATGACTAGGTGGGGTTTGGGACGCGCCTGCCCCTGGGGTATCATGGCTTGGTTGATATATCTGCATTTACGCGCCTTGTAGGAAGGGGCTGCGCCCATGGCTTTTGAGCCCGCTCAACATAGCTTTATCACGCTCGAGGGCGTCGATGGCGCCGGCAAGTCCACGCAGGCGCGCCTGCTTGCCCGCGCTCTTGAACTCGCTGGCTACCAGGTTGTGAGCCTGCGCGAGCCGGGCGGTACCGCCATCAGCGAAAAGATCCGTGCTCTGCTGCTCGACCCCGCCAATACAGCGATGGGCGACACCTGCGAGTTGTTGCTCTACGAAGCGGCGCGCGCTCAGTTGGTGCACGAGGTCATCGTGCCCGCCCTTGCTGTCGGCAAGGTGGTCCTGTGCGATCGCTTCTACGATTCCACGACCTGCTACCAGGCGTTTGCCGACGGCCTCGATCGCCAGATAGTGCGCGACGCCAACAACCTGGCCGTCGCGGGTACGCACCCGGCGCTCACACTCGTTTATCACATCACGCCCGAGCAGGCGGCGCTGCGCATGGCAGCCCGTGGCGCGGCAGATCGCATGGAGGCTAAGGGTATGGCCTTCCAAGAGCGTGTCTACCAGGGTTTTTGCGCAATTGCCGCCGAGGAGCCAAACCGCGTAAAGCTCATCGACGCCACTGCGACCGTCGAGGAAGTCTTCGAGAAGACGGTTGAGCAGGTTCGCGTCTACGGCCTCGACATTTCCCAGGACGCCGTCACCGCCGCGCTTGCCAAGGGGGCCGAGTAACATGGCCCCCGCTCAGGCAAGTCTGCTGGCCAAGCTCAACACCCAAGAGCGCGTGCGCGACTTTTTGACCAATGCCGTCGCCAGCGGTCGTGCATCGCACGCCTACCTGTTTTTGGGCGCGCCCGGCGCGGGCAAGCTCGACGCCGCGTGGGCGCTCGCTCAGGCCTTCCTGTGCGAGCAGGATGGCTGCGGCTCATGCGATAGCTGTGTGCGCACGTCTCCCGCCATACGCACCCCGACGTGCACTATTACACGCCCGAGAGCGCCACGGGCTACCTCATCGCCCAGACCCGCGAGCTGCTCGACGACGTGCCTCTGGCGCCCATCCGTGCCAAGGCCAAGGTCTACATCATCGACCGTGCCGAGCAGCTGCGCGCCAACACCGCCAACGCACTGCTCAAAACACTCGAGGAGCCGCCCGAGGGCGTTATGTTTATCTTGCTGGGCACCTCGGCAGACGTGATGTTGCCCACCATCGTGAGCCGCTGCCAGTGCGTGCCGTTTCGGCTGGTGTCGCCCGCCGTCGCCGCGCAGGCCGTGAGCCGCGCCACCGGTCAGGACCCTGTGCGTTGCCGCATGGCCGTCGCCGTAGCGGGAAGCCCCACGCGCGGCATCGAGTTCCTTAAGAGTGCCGAGCGCCAGGATGCCCGCCGTCAGATGGTTCGCGCCGTCGACTCGCTCATCGCTGCCGATGAGGCCGATGTACTTAGTCGTGCCAAGTCGCTCATTGTCGCCGTCAAGGCACCGCTCGCCGAGGTCAAGTCCACACAGGAAAAGGTGCTCGAGCAAAACGCCGACTACCTGTCGCGTGGAGCATTGAAGCAGCTTGAGGACCGCAACAAGCGCGAACTCAACGCGCGCGAGCGTTCGGGTATCATGGAAGCGCTGGCGAGCGCGCGGACGCTCATGCGCGACGTGCTGCTGACGCTTCAGGACGAGGCGGCCGACGTGGTGAACGAAGACGTGCGCGACACGATCGGTCGGCTTGCTGCCGCGACCAATGTTGCGGGTGCCACGCGGGCGCTCGAGGCAGTCGCGACCGCCGAGCGCAACATCGCCAGAAACGTTACTCCCCAGCTGGCCATCGAGGTCATGCTGTTCGATATCAGGAAGGCACTGAAATGCCGTTAGTCGTACCCGTTAAGTTTACCTACGCCTCGCGCGACCTGTGGTTCGATCCGCAGGATCTGGATATCCTCGAGGCCGATTATGCCATTTGCTCCACCGAGCGCGGAACCGAGATCGGCCTGGTCACGGCCGATCCCTTTGAGGTGCCGCAAGACGAGATCGGTCAGCCGCTCAAGCCCGTGCTGCGCGTGGCGAGCGACATCGACCTGCAGCTTGCCGACGACCTGGCCATCCAGGGCGACGAGGCCATGGTCGACTTCCGCCGCCTGGTCAAGGAGCTCGACCTCGAGATGAAGCCGGTCGGCGTCGAGTACCTGTTTGGCGGCGAGAAGGCCGTGTTCTACTTTGCGGCCGAGGAGCGCGTCGATTTTCGCCAGCTCGTCAAGGATCTGTCCTCGACGCTGCACATTCGCGTCGACATGCGCCAGATCGGCGTGCGCGACGAGACCCGCCTGGTGGGCGGCTATGCCCAGTGCGGACAGGAGCTCTGCTGCACGCGCTTTGGCGGACAGTTTGAGCCCGTCTCGATCCGCATGGCAAAAGAGCAGGACCTGCCGCTCAACTCGTCCAAGATCAGCGGCGTGTGCGGCCGCCTGATGTGCTGCCTGCGTTATGAGTTCGAGGCGTACAAGGACTTTAAGAGCCGTGCGCCCAAAAAGAAGACGCTCATCGATACGCCGCTCGGTAAGGCGCGTATCCAGGAGTATGACACGCCGCGTGAGCAGCTGGTGCTGCGCCTGGAGAACGGCAAAGTCTTTAAGGTCAACCTGGCCGATATGACGTGCTGGGGGGGTTGCAAAAAGAAGGCCGCCGAGCAGGGCTGCAACTGCCGCCCCGACTGCGTGACGCGCGACGTGCTCGAGCGCATTGAGTCGCCCGAGATGCGCCTGGCGCTCATGGAGCTCGATCGCGAGAACGGCGTCGACGTGGGCGATGGCCTGTCGAGTGCCGACCGTCTGGCCGGCACGTCGATGCCCAAGCGCCGTCGTCGCGATGCTGAATCCGATGCTCGCGCCGGTCAGGGTCAGGGCGAGGGCCGTGGCCGCGGAAAGGGCCGCGGCAAGGCCGAGGCACCCGAGGCCGAGGAGGCCGCCGGTGCCCGTCGCCGCCGCAAGCGCGCGGGCTCGGGCGATGCTACCGAGGCCGCAGCCGCGGGCAAGAACGCCTCTCGCGAGCGCGAGGTCCAGCAGCCCCAGCAGCAGAACCGCGGCGGTGGCATGAACCCCACACGTCGCCGCCGCCGTCATCTGTCGAGCGAGGAGCGCGAGGACGCCTTCCGCGCCGCAGCTGCTCGCGAGGCTGGTGCCGCTTCCAAGGGCCCCTCGGCCTCCGATGCGTCTGCCGACAAGGGCGGCAAGTCGCGTGGCGAGGAGGAACGCGCGCCGCGTCCGCGCCGTCGCCATTCCTCGGGCGCGCAACAGAAGCCCTCAGTGCCCTCCGTGGCCGATCAGGTCTCGGATGGCGAGGTCAAGGTCACGCGCCGTCGTCCCGGAGATGGCGGGGGGGCGGCTGCCAAGGCTTCGCGTGGCGCCGCGCGTGACGAGCGCGAGCCGCGCGAGGATCGCGGTGGCGAGGGCTCGGCCGACCAGGGTCAAAAGCGCCGTCGCCGTCGCCGTTCCCGCAAGCCGCGCCAGGATGGTGGCGAGGGCTCGACCCCGTCTTCGTCCGCACCACAACCGCCCGCCGGCGAATAACACCCGCGAGCGGATTTAGCCCGCCTTGCCCCGAGCGCATCGGGGTATCATAGCGCCGAATCAACAACCCTCCCTGCGACCGAACGTAGGGAGGGTTGTGTCTTGAAGAGCCATCTGAACATATTGAGCTGTCTGCAGGGTGCCGGTGCCCTACCGTTTGCGGACGAATTGCTACCGTTTGCCGAGCGGGTGGCACGCGAGGCGCTCGAGGCATTGTCGCCAACACGATGTGCCGGCTGCGAGCGCGCCGGTGCGCTTATTTGCCAAGACTGCCTGGCTGCGCTCACGCTCATCGACCCACGTCATAGCTGCACCCGATGCGGCGCCCCGTTTGGGGATTTGCTGTGCACTGAGTGTTCGGTCGAGGGCACGTCCTCGGCAATGGCGGAGGCGCTCGACCGCTGCCTGGCGTGCGCCGTCTATGCGCATCCGCTGCCGCGCATCATTAAAGCGTACAAGGATGCGGGCGAGCGACGTCTGGCTCCGTATCTGGCGGAGCTGCTCTACGACACCGCCCTGCATGCCCAGGTCGTAGCGCCCGATCGCTACGGAGGTGTGCTGTCCGGTGCGGATGCGGTGGTGTTTGTGCCTGCGACGGCGGCAGCGTTTCGGCGGCGTGGTTTTGATCATATGGAGGCTATTGCGGGCCCATTTTGCGAGCTGTCGGGTGTTCCCCTGCTCGATGCTCTCGTCAAGTACGGGCATGGCGACCAGCGTGAACTCGGTCGTGAGGAGCGCCGCGAGCGTGCCCAAGGCATGTACGAGACGGTTGAGGACGTGCACGGCCGCCGCTTGCTGCTTATCGATGACGTTATCACCACGGGCGCGACGATGGCAGCGGCTTCGGCGGAACTCAAGCGCGCCGGCGCAGCAGTCGATGGCCTCGCTATCGCACGCGTTTGGTAGGGGTGGTTTTGTGGCAGTAAAGATTGAGCGGTGCAACGAGCCGACAGGCGAACAGCTAGCGGCTTCCGTAATCCTAACAGGCGCCTCGGCGCTACGCATGATGCGCGCCGAGCGCCGGCAGATGGGCTACATAAGCTGGAGGGACCTCAATCCCGATGAAGAGCGCCGTGTGCTGTGCACGTCGTCGCCCTCGACCGAGGACATCTATCTTCCCGACTTGGTGCGGATTGGGGCCGCAAGCGGCGAGGTGCAAGAAGATCTTTGCTTGCTGGTGGGATCTGCGGCGCAGCGCCGCCGCATGCCTGGCGTGGGCTGGTCCGTATGCTCCGGGTTGCCTGCCGGCTCGATTCTAGAGGTGGAACCGGGGGTGTACAGTCTATCTCCCGAGGCCCTTTGTGTTGCCGTTGCGCGCGAGGTCGGCTGTATCCAGGCATTTGCCCTGGCCCAGGAGCTGTGCTCTAAGATTTCGCTGAGTGATCGCGGGAAGTATCTGCCTCCCTACACCTCGCCCGTTACGAATAAGCTTGCAAAGGACAAGGACCAGCCAGCAGACGTGGGCTACTTTGAGGTTGAGCCGGTGCTGACGCCCGATCGTCTGGCAGATTACCTCGCGGTATGCAAGGGGAATGCGGCCAAACAACTGCAGCGTCTGTGTCCCTACTTGTCAGAAAACCTGCGCTCGCCCATGGAGTGCATCATGCTCGCTCTGTTTTCGCTTCCGTTTTCCTATGGCGGATTTGCCTGCGGTCCCTTTAAGACCGACTACAAGATTGAGTTCGATGACCGCGCGCAGGCAATCTCGGGGATGCCGCATGCAGTTTGCGATGCGTATCAGGAGGCAGCCCGGTTTGACCTGGAATACAACGGTGAGCTGGGTCATTCCTCCCGGAGGGGACGTATCCATGATGAAAAACGCAACACGGGCTTGATTACTATGGGAATCGAGGTCGCGACGGTCAACAACGAAATGCTCCGCGACATGGAAGCGATGGAAGCGCTCGCATGGCGCATCCACCAGCGTATGGGTAAGCGATATCAGAATCGCGTAGAGGCTCGTCGAAAGAGGCAAGATGCTCTGCTGAATACGCTCCGAGCGTGCTTTGGGCTCAAGCCAGCGTAAAACTATGGCTTTATAGGGGGTCTGTTATATGCTCTGTGCAAAAAACGGCAAATATGAGTACTGTTACTAGATTAGTGACAGCAAAAACAAAGAAACTTGGGCCGAAAATCAGGATTCAGCGAAGAGATAATAAACGAATGTGGAATATCTTGGCGCCAAGCAGGCTGTGCGGAACTCAAAAAGGGCTCGTGAGGCGGTAATACGCTGCTACTAAATTGGTGACAGTACTCATATTTGCCGTTTTTTGCACACGGCACCCTGAGACGGGTGCCCCGGAGCTCCCCGTGGGGGAGCTCCGGGCTTCATGGGGGCACGAATAGCCCGCTCCGACCTGCGAAATCTGTACTCGCGATGCGAATGACGCCCCTAACCTTAAACTTTAGCTTGAACTTAGCTATAATGCGCTTCGTTCCTACCAGGCTGTGGTTGCGGACGGACGAAATGCCCGTCCTAGTCCAAGACAGACGCGGTCAAAGGGATCCACGTAAGCGACCGCGTGCGCGCGGCGCGATCATGGCGCGTCCTAGATGTAAGCCGCACCGTCCGTTCTACTTTCTTTGGGGCAATACCGCCTCGCGGGCGAGCGGGTCAGTCGTGAAGGTGGCTGCGGCCTCCCGAGCAAACACCCCGGTGCGCAAGTGTGGGGTCAAATACCAGGTCAGCTGGTGGGAACAATCTGATATTCCGCGCAACGCACGGATCGTATACGACACAGAAGGCAGGGTAGTGGACATGGTGAGGGGCAGCTTGATGCACGCGGCTCGGTTAGGTGCTGGGACCGCAGCGGTCATCGCCGTTTTGGGCCTGAGCGGATGCGCGTTCAACCCGCTGTCTACGTTCACGACTCCCACGATCGACCAGATCGAGTACGAGACCGTCACGCCGGCGGTGTCGGACGACGCCCTGGTCACTCCCGGAACCCTGACGGTCGCCCTCGATACTTCCGATGCGCCGCAGGCCATGCAGGACGCCGACGGCGAGCTCACGGGGTATGCGGTTGACGCCGCCCGCGCCCTCGCAAGCCGCATGGGCCTTAAGGTCTCCTTTGTCGATGCGTCTTCGGCAGGTTCCGCGCTCGGCGACAAAAAGGCCGATATCTTTATCGGCGAGATTAACTCCACGGACGGGGACATTAGCTCGCTCGGCACCTGCCTGTACGATGCCGCTTCTGTGTTCGGTAAAACCAGCGATGGTGGGTCGCTAAGCGTTTCCACCGATACCCTTAACACGTCTACCCTGGGTGTCCAGATGTCCTCGGCCTCGCAGGAGGCGCTTGCCAAGCAGAGCATTACCGCCAACCAAAAGACCTACTCCAACATCAACGAGTGCTTTGAGGCGCTCGAGTCCGGCGAGGTCGACTATGTGATCTGCGACTCCACGGCCGGCGGCTACCTTGCACGCCTGATGAGCGAGGTCTCCTATGTCGGTGCGCTCGAGGCGCCCTCGACGCTTGGTGTTGCGGGCCTCTCGTCCAATGACGAACTGTGCCGTGCCGTGAGCGATGCCCTCGACGGTATTACGGCCGACGGCACGCTCGAGGCGGTTCACTGCGTCTGGTACGGTCAGATTCCCTACGACCTCACCACTAAGACGGTTTCGGGCGCTAACGTGCAGCCGGGCGACTCTGAGTCCAGTGAGACCACGTCCTCCGGCAGCGAGTCCTCCGATTCCGACAATGAGACCGCATCCTCCGAGGACAAATCGTCCAGCCAGGAAGGCGCCATCACCGACGACGACATTAACAAACTCAATAGCTAGTTATTGCTAGGGGTGGTGTCTCCTATACGTTGGAAAGGACACCTCTTCACGGTTTCAACACGCACTGCCGGGTTTCCCCAATAGGGGACCCCGGCTTTTTCATCCCTATAAAACCAGCAGGTCAAAGCCAATTTTCGAGACCAAATACAAATCTGTGGGCTCCCTCCTATAGCGCACTTTGCCATGGAAAAGTACGAGACTTCGGTATGCGGTATCAAGCAATCGTTATTCGGGTCTTTAGGAATCCGCGTGATTAAATGCACGGCAATGGGTACATAGCCAGTACAGTAAGTCCCCGAGGCAGATTGGAGCCACGTATGGATATCAAGGTTTCTGGACGCAAGACGACGGTAACCGATGCTCTGCGTGCGCATGTGGATGAGAAGATCGGCGAGGCGCTCAAGGTTTTCGATATCGAGCCCATGACGGTCGACGTTGTACTTCGCTATGAGAAGAACCCCTCGAACCCCAACCCGGCAATCGTTGAGGTCACGGTTCGTGCCCGCGGTTCGGTGATTCGCGTTGCCGAGCACGGTGCAGATATGTACGCTGCCATCGACCTCTCCGCCGATAAGGTCACCCGCCAGCTGCGCAAGTTCAAGACCAAGGTCGTGGACAACCGCCAGGGCGGTGCCAGCGCCGCGGATGTCGCGCCGGTCGAGCGCGTCGAGGATCTGGCCGACCTGCTGCTGCCCGAGGAGGAGGACGACCTGCTCGTCCGCGAGAAGGTCATCGACGTCACCCCGATGACTGAGGAGCAGGCGCTGGTGCAGACCGATCTGCTCGGCCACGACTTCTACGTGTTCGAGAACGCGACGACCGGCCTTATCAATGTGGTGTATCACCGTAAGAATGGTGGATATGGCATCATCAAGCCCCGTATCGAAACACTTGACGAGTAAAATACGTTAACTTGCATGAGTTAACGGTTGGCGGCCATCCCATGCGGGTGGCCGCCTTTTTACGTAAGGAGTCGCTTTGATGGACAAGGCCGCATCCGCCGGTCATTCGGACCGTTGCCGCATCGTCGTCGATACCTGCTGCGACTTTAGCCCCGAGGTCGCCGCGAACCTCGATGTCGATATCCTGGGTTTCCCCTTTATCATCGATGGCGAGGAGCGCACGGATGACATCTGGTCGAGCATCACACCCAAGGAGTTCTACGACCGCATGCGCGCCGGTGCCCGCGTGTCCACCTCGGCTGTGTCGCTCGGTCGCTATATCGAGTTCTTTACCGAGTGCGCCAAAGAGGGTACGCCTACGGTCTACCTGTGCTTTACCTCGGCGCTGTCGTCGAGCTACAACTCCGCGTGCCAGGCGGCAGATGCCGTGCGCGCCGAGTATCCCAACTTTGAGCTCTACGTGGTCGACAACGCTCTGCCCTGCGCGACCGGCGCGCTCTTGGCGCTCGAGGCCGTGCGCCAGCGTTCGGCGGGACTGACCGCCAAGCAGCTGGTCGATTGGGCAAACGAGGCAAAGGCCTACGTCCACGGCTACTTTACACTCGAGAGCTTCGACGCACTGGCTGCCGGCGGCCGCATTCCGCCCGCGGCGGCGCAGCTCACGGCAAAGCTCGATGTCAAGCCCGAGCTCTCCTACGACCTTGCCGGCTCGCTGTCGCTGATCGGCGTCAACCGCGGCCGCAAGAAGGCGCTCAAGTCCATCCTCAAGTCGTTCCGCGAGAACTACGTGCCCGATCGCACCATGCCCATCGCCATCATGACGGCCGATGCCGAAAAGGACGGCGACTGGCTCGAAGCCGCCATCCGTAAGGAGGAGGGCTGCGCCGACGTCACGATCATTCGCAGCTCCGTGGGTCCCACCATTGGCTCGCACGTGGGCCCCGGCATGGTGGCCTGCGCGTTTTGGGGCAAGAACCGCGCCGACAAGGCGTCGCTTTCCGACCGCATCGCCCGCCGCGTGCGCGGCCAGTAGGCAAACGTTGCGGCCGTAATCGACCCCAACTCACTGCCCAAACGCTGGCACCGAGTATTCAACCTGGTAACAACACCCAACCCAAAAGGAAAGGTTTCATGGCAAACAAGCTCTCTGTCGCATTTATCGGCACCGGAATCATGGGTGCCCCCATCGCCGGCCATATCCTGGATGCCGGCTATCCCGTCACGGTCAACAACCGCACCAAGTCCAAGGCCGCCGCGCTTATCGAGCGCGGTGCCGCCTGGGCCGATACGCCGGCCGATGCCGCGGCAAACGCCGATGTCGTCTTTACCATGGTGGGCTATCCCTCCGAGGTCGAAGAGCTCTACCTGGCGGGCGACGGCCTGCTCGCGTGCACCAAGCCCGGCACGGTCTTGATCGACCTCACCACGAGCTCGCCCGAGCTCGCCCGTGACATTGCCGAGGCCGCCCAGGTCTCCGGCCGCATGGCGTTTGACTGCCCCGTCACCGGCGGCGAGTCGGGAGCTATCGCCGGCACGCTCACGGCTATCGTGGGCGCCACCGAGAACGACATCGCGCCGGTCCGCGACATCCTTTCCACCTTTGCGGCAACCATCTGCTGCTTCGACGGCGCCGGCAAGGGCCAGGCTGCCAAGCTCGCCAACCAGGTGTCGCTGGGCGCCTGCATGGTCGGCATGGCAGACGCCATGGCATTTGCCGAGCTGAGCGGCCTTGACCTGGAGAAGACCCGCCAGATGATCCTGGGCGGCACCGGCAAGTCCGGCGCTATGGAGAGCCTGGCGCCCAAGGCGCTCGACGGCGACTACAAGCCCGGTTTTATGGTCGAGCACTTCATCAAGGACCTGCGCCTGGCGCTCGCTTACGCCGACGATCGCGAGCTCGCGCTGCCCGGTGCCGACGTGGCCTTTACGCTCTACGATATGCTCGACGCCATCGGTGGCGCCAAGCTGGGCACCCAGGCCATCACGGTACTCTACAAGGAGGAGGCCGACGCCATCGCCGCCGGTCTGGACTGGTCGCAGTATCGTCCCGAGGAGCATGGTGCCCACGAGGACGGCTGCGGTTGCGGCGAGCACGGCGACGACCACGAGTGCGGTTGCGGCCACCACCACGGCGAGGACCACGAGTGCTGCGGCGGCCACGGCCATGATGACGGCCATGAGTGCTGCTGCGGCCACCATCACGGGGAGTAGCGCCCATGAGCTGGACGTTCGTGGTACTAGCGCTGGTGCTCTTTCTCTTTGCGATCTACATTGGCTTTTTGTGCGGCCAGTGGGCCTGCGAAAAGCGCGTGATCACCAGGCGCGACTACTGGATTGCCAACTTTGCAGGAGCGGCGGCAGTCGTCCTGCTAACCTGGGTGTTCTCGCTGTTCCCGCTGGTGCAGTTTGCGCCGATCGGCTGGCTCGGCGGCTTTATCGCCGGCCTTAAGATGAGCTTTGGCGAGTCCGTCGGTCCGTGGCGCAAACACGACGAGGTCTTTAACGTTAACAAGGCTCACCGCGCCGCCGCCGACGCGGGCGATGCCGAGGAGCGCCGCCGTGCGCGTCGCAATGGCGCGGCCGACCGACAGCTCATCTCGGTCACCGATGACAGCAAGGGTGCTGACAAGCACGCTAAGAAATAGTAAAAAGAGGTAACTATGGCAGAAAACAAAGACGAACAGCTCACCGACGAGGAGCTGGCACAGCTCCAGCTGGCAGAGGAGAACGAGAACGCCGTCGACCGTCTGGTCCAGGAGCTCGGCTGCCCCACGCGCCGTATCCGCCAGTTTGCCGCCCGCGTGCTGCACCTGCTTGCCGAGCGCGATCCGCAGCGCGTCGTGCCCTGCGTGCCCGCGCTGATCGAGGCGCTCGACCGCCCCGAGGCGCATACCCGCTGGGAGGCCCTCGATGCCCTGACGGCGCTCGCCACCACCTGCCCCGAGCAGCTGGGCGATGCCTTTGAGGGCGCCGAGACCGCACTGTTCGACGAGATTTCCTCCACGCTGCGCTATGCCGCCTTCCGCCTGCTGTGCGTGTGGGGCGCCACGAGCGTCGAGCGTTCGCGCGAGGCTTGGCCCATCCTGGACGAGGCCATCCAGTGCTACCACGGCGACCTCGAGTATCGCGACATGCTCGGTTGCCTGTACGAGTTTGGCCAGGGCGAGATTGACGCCGAGGTCGCCGAGAAGCTCGCGCTGCGCCTTAAGTTCGACGCCGAGAACGGCAAGGGCAGCTATCTCAAAGCCCGTTCGAGCGAGATTTGCGAAATGCTTGTTAAACGCTTTGACCTGGATCTCTCCAAAAAGAAGAAGCGTGCTAGCGTTAAAAAATCTGACGACGCCGAAAACGAGGAGTAACAGATTATGGCGCACGATGTAGTCCTGATTCCCGGTGACGGTATCGGTCCCGAGATTACGCAGGCCATGCGCCGCGTGGTCGAGGCCACCGGTGTCCAGATCAACTGGAACGTCCAGGAGGCCGGCGCCGGCGTCATGGACGAGTTTGGCACGCCGCTGCCCCAGCACGTGCTCGATGCGGTCGCCGAGACCAAGGTTGCCATCAAGGGTCCCATCACCACACCGGTCGGCACGGGTTTCCGCAGCGTTAACGTGGCCCTGCGCAAGCACTTCGACCTGTACGCCTGCGTGCGCCCCTGCCTGTCGCAGCCGGGCGACGGCTCGCGCTTCCGCGATGTCGACCTGGTTATCGTGCGCGAGAACACCGAGGACCTCTACGCCGGCATCGAGTTCGATGAGGGCGCTGCCGAGGTCGAGGAGCTCTCGCAGCTCGTCGAGCGTTCGGGCCAAAAGACCTTCGCCGCCGATTCCGCGATCTCGATCAAGCCGATCTCTCTCGCCAAGAGCCGCCGCATTGTGGAGTATGCCTTTGAGTATGCCCGCCGCTGCGGCCGCAAAAAGGTGACGGCCGTGCACAAGGCCAACATCATGAAGGCGACCGACGGCCTGTTCCTGCGCGTGGCGCGCGAGGTGGCCGCCAACTATCCCGATATCGAGTTCAACGACAAGATCGTCGACGCCACCTGCATGGGCCTGGTCCAGAACCCCAACGACTTCGATGTCCTGGTGCTGCCCAACCTGTACGGCGACATCGTGAGCGACCTGTGCGCCGGCCTGGTGGGCGGTCTGGGCATGGCCCCCGGCTCCAACATCGGTGCCGACTGCGCAATCTTTGAGGCTACGCATGGCTCCGCGCCCGATATCGCCGGCCAGGATATCGCCAACCCCACGGCCGAGATCCTCTCTGCTGCGATGATGCTCGATCACCTGGGCGAGAACGACGCGGCCAATCGCATTCGTGCTGCCGTATCTGTCACGCTCGACGAGGGCGAGCAGGTTACCGGCGACGTGCGTCGTGCCCAGACCGGCTCCGTTGAGGGCGCTGTGGGCACGCAGGCCTTTGCCGATGCCGTTATCGCTCACCTGGTCTAAGGTATGCCCGCTGCAAACGCCTAAATAGTACTTAAGTGTTTGCGTATAACCTAAGAATCA
This sequence comes from uncultured Collinsella sp., assembly GCA_900540095.1. GTDB lineage: Bacteria > Actinomycetota > Coriobacteriia > Coriobacteriales > Coriobacteriaceae > Collinsella. Next base: position 4,487 of record UQEO01000008.1, on the reverse strand, counting down.
ATACGCCCGGCGCTCTGCCGGGCGTATTCTATTGGGGACTATGTTTCCTAACAAGGAGTAACTGATATGGGTCTGATTCAAAAGAAGGACGAGAAGGACGAGATCGACGGCATCCAGATCATCGAGCGCGGCGAAGGCCCCGACGGTGATGAGGACGAGAAGATCGACCTGGTCGCCGGCACGTCTGCCGAACATATTGCCGCTGGCACGACCGCCGAGGAGGAAGACGCTCGCCTGGAGGCAAAGATCGCCGCGGACGCCGCCGACGAGAACCTCATGCCCCAGGAGCAGGACGAGGACGACGACTCCGACGTGGACGACCACGCTTGTAAGCACAAGAAGACGATGATTGCCGCCTTTGTGGTCGCCATCGTGATCGCTGCCGTGGTCGGCTTCTTTATCGGCAACGGTGGTTTTGGCGGCAAGGGCGTCGGCTCTGCGACCCTGACCGAGGATCAGCTCGATTCGACCGTGGCAAGCTATAGCTACAACGGCAAGAAGAGCGACATCACCGCGCGTGAGGCCATCGAGAGCCAGTACAGTCTCGACACCGTCAAGGACGACGACGGCAACTACACCGCTCCTTCTGCTGACGTCATCCTGTCCTACGTGCGCAACCAGATCCTGCTCGATGCTGCCGAGGACGAGGGCATTACCGTTTCTTCCAAGGAAATGAAGCAGTACGCCGAGGATTCCATCGGCACCTCCGACTACAAGACCATGGCCACGCAGTATGGCGTGTCTAAGGATCAGGCCAAGCAGATCGTCCGCCAGTCCGCGACGCTGCAGAAGCTCTACAAGAAGAAGGCGGGCGATAGCTCCGCAAGCATGCCGACCGCCCCGACCGAGCCTGCTGACGGCAACGAGGAGACCGCGAGCAAGGACTACGCCGACTACATCATCAACCTTGCCGGCGACGAGTGGGATAGCGAGAAGGGTGCCTGGAAGGACGCCGACAGCACCTACGCTAAGGCCTTCGCCGATGATGCCTTTACCGCCGATAGCGCGACCTATAAGCAGGCCATGACCGCCTATTACACCGCCTACCAGCAGTATTCTTCGCAGGCTTCGAGCGCCAGCTCCAAGTGGACCGAGTATGCCAACGGCCTGTACGCCAAGGCCAACATCAGCATCTACGGCCTGTTTGCGTAAAGAGTCGTACGGCTCATCGTGCATCTAGCCGATAGACAGCAAATAGCCCCCCCGGACGGAAGATCTCATAGCCCGCCAGTACGGAAGTCGTTCTGGCGGGCTATTTGCGTTGAGGGCATGATTGGCAGCTTAATTATGGCTATTCATCTTTAAGCCCAAAAAGGCTATCGGCTTCATCGTCGGATATATATTCCAGTACATCACCCGGTTGGCAGTCGAGTGCCCGGCATATCGCGTCAAGAGTTGAAAAACGTATGGCAGAAACCTTGCCCGTCTTAATGCGTGACATATTGACCTGGGAGATGCCCACACGTTCCGCAAGCTCTTTGGATGAGATCTTGCGTTCGGCGAGCATGCGGTCAAGCCGCAGAATAATCATGGATTCCCCCTAGAGCAACTCGTCATCTTGTTTTTGCAGGATATACCCGTAGCGGAAGATGCTGGCAATCAGGCAAATAATCAGGCCTGCAAAGAGCATAGAGGGCTCGAATAACTGGCCGACGAACGCATCCGTAAAGCTGCCACCAAATCCTGAGAGTATCATTCCCGTGATTACGGCACCAAGAAGCCTCACGGCAACGCCGCCGATAAGGAATAAATGTCCTACTCGACGAAGTGTGTGGTTACATTCAAGGTCAAAGGGCCTGCCTTCCTTTTCAATGTTGAAGAAAAGCCTGCGCACGCTTAGCGCGATGGTAAGCGCAAGGCATGTCATCAAGAGGCTCCCTATGGCAGTGTGACCATCGTGTGCGACGAGCATAAGTGGGGCCTGCGCATCGGTACCGACGATAGCAAGGCACGGCCCTTCGCCGCCTTGAAGTTCTACGGATTGGAGACACGACCCTTGGGAGAGGCTAGGCAATACGAGTAGAAGGTCAATCGCAATGACTGCGAGAAGTCCCAGAGCGAGCGCGGTGGTAATGCAGATCGTGGCCCATTTGCAGATGCGAGCGAGCTTCCTCAGTTTGGCTATCGTCTGTTCGCGGCTGATGGTTTCATTCGATATAGATGCGTTTCGATGGACCATAACCCCTCCAATCGGCGTTTTGTATGATACTTGTATCATATCAGAATTAACGATAAACGATAAATAATTACGGATAATGAGTAAGTAATGATTGAAAACGATTAGCGTGAGCTATTAGCTCATTTTGGATGCTGGAGTTTGGCGCGCGGGGGATGAGGACAAATGCCAAAACTTCCCGTGATCGTTCCCGTGATTGCGCAAGCGCTCCATTGTGTTTCCCTAATTCATATGGGAAAACAGCTGCAAACGATTGCAAGTAACCGGTAAACGGTCGAAAACTACCGTTCACCGATAATCTCAAAACTGGTTCTAACTGGTATTAAGTCAAAAAGACCAATTCACATATCTTCACAATGACCTGCAATTTTTCTACACGCTATTTTTAGCCGCCCTGCGTTGTTTAGACACAGGAAAAGATCCGATCTTTTGCCAAAGCATTTCGAAATGGTTTCAAAACCGCAGGTAGAAGTGTTAACGACCGGTAAACGGTCGAAATATCACCGTGAGCGGTGCAAAAACGTTTTACCGTATGAATCAACGAAAGCGACCTCTTCTGGGGTGATATAGTGACAACAACACGTCACGTGGTTACTACCAGTTTAGAAACCACTGGTCTTCAAAGAACGCTTTCTAAGAAGCTTTAAGGGCGAGCGCCCGCTGGCTTCCGAAAATCATCGGACACAGATCGTACACACCTTCGGAAGGGAAATTTGAATGGTTGGCTTTATTCTTACCGGTCATGGACAGTTCGCACCCGGCCTTGCAAGCGCTATCGCTATGGTTGCCGGCGACCAGCCTGCTTTTACCGTCGTTCCTTTTGAGGGCGACCAGGCTGCTTCCTACGGTGAGGATCTCCGCGCCGCTATTACCGCCATGCGCGAGGAGTGCGATGGCGTGCTCGTCTTTACCGACCTGCTTGGCGGCACCCCGTTCAACCAGTCGATGATGATTGCCCAGGATGTCGACAACGTCGAGGTTCTGACTGGCACCAACCTTCCCATGGTTATTGAGCTTCTGTTCCTCCGCGGCAATGCCACGCTCGCCGAGCTTGGCGAGCAGGCCGTGACCGTTGGCCAGACGGGCATCACCGCCCAGACGGTCGCATCCGTTGCCGGCTCCGACGAAGAGGATATCTTCGGCGATGAGGACGGCATCTAATGGCCGATTTCGGAGCCAACGTCCTGAGCTCCTCGGTCGCTCTTTTAGGCCTGCTTGTCATCATGGGCTTGATTTACACCATCTGGTCGCAAATCAACATGAAGAAGAAGCAGAAGTACTTCAAGGAGCTGCACACCGAGCTCAAGCCGGGTCAGGAGGTTCTTTTCGCCGGCGGTATCTACGGAACCGTCAAAGGCATCGAAGGCGAGAAGGTCCAGATCAAAGTCCGATCCGGAGCCGTCGTAGATGTTTCGCGTTACGCGATTCAGGAGATCAAGTAACTGTCGTCAGCAAATAACGAAAGGAAGCTGATCAACATGGCAGAACCCAACATTCTTCTTACCCGCATCGATAACCGACTGGTTCATGGTCAGGTTGCCACCCAGTGGAACTCCACCCTGGGCTCCAACCTCATCCTCGTCGCCAACGACGACGTGGCGTCCAACACCATGCGCCAGAACCTCATGAAGATGGCCGCTCCCGCCGGCGTCGCTACGCGTTTCTTCTCTCTGCAGAAGACCATCGACGTCATTGGCAAGGCGAGCCCGCGCCAGAAGATCTTCATCGTGGCCGAAACACCGGAAGACGTGCTTACGCTCGTCAAGGGCGGTGTGCCTATAAAGAAGGTAAACATCGGCAACATGCACATGTCGGAAGGAAAGCGCCAAGTCGCCACCTCCGTCGCAGTTAACGACGAGGATGTCGCTGCGTTTAAAGAGCTGCAGGAATTGGGGGTGGAGTTGGAGATCAGGCGCGTTCCGAGCACGCCTGTTGAGGACACGAGCAAGCTCTTCTCGTAATCCTCGTGATCCACGTTGTCAGGAGTGAAACCCTGACGTTCTGTACGTGAAATCCAAAGTGCGTACATACATTTTGAAAGGAGGAGCAAGATGGAATACTCGATCATCCAGATCGCTCTGGTCTTCGTCGTCACGTTCATCGCGGCAATCGACCAGTTTGACTTCCTCGAGTCTCTCTATCAGCCCATCGTCACCGGCGCCGTCATCGGTCTTATCCTTGGCGACCTCAACACCGGTCTTCTCGTGGGTGGTACCTATCAGCTCATGACGATCGGCAACATGCCGATCGGAGGCGCTCAGCCGCCTAACGCCGTCATTGGCGGCATCATGGCAGCCCCTTGTCTGACCAA